>NZ_CP126279.1:2785752-3095280 GCF_003234815.2 Curtobacterium sp. MCBD17_035
CGCCGGGCTGCGGATGAAGGTGAACGCGGTGCTCCTCCGCGGGGTGAACGACACCCACGCCGCCGACCTGCTCGCCTGGTGTCTGGAGCGCGGGTACGAACTCCGGTTCATCGAACAGATGCCCCTCGACGCTGGGCACACGTGGGACCGCGCCGAGATGGTCACCGCCGCCGAGGTCCGGGAGCTCCTCGCCGAGCACGTCGTCCTGACGCCGCACGCCGCACCGCGGGACGGTGCGCCGGCCGAGCGCTACGACGTCGCGGAGCGCAGCGCGGCGGGCAGCGCTGGACGGCACCTCGGCACGGTGGGGATCATCGCCAGCGTGACGGAGTCGTTCTGCGCCGACTGCACCCGGACGCGGTTGACGGCCGACGGCAAGGTCCGGAGCTGCCTGTTCTCGGACGAGGAGACCGACGTCCTCACCGCGATGCGTGCGGGCGCCGACGACGACGAGGTCGTCGCCATCTGGCAGCGGGCGATGTGGGCCAAGCCGCGGGACCACGGCGTCGACCGCGCGGACTTCGTGCAGCCGGCCCGCTCGATGAGTGCGATCGGCGGATGAGCGTGACGCGCATCCGGTTCTTCGCGGCGGCACGCGCGGCGGTCGGGCGCGACGCGTTCGACGTCGACGCCCGCACCCTCGGTGCCGCGCTCGACGCAGTCCCGGTCGAGGACGCCGAGCGCTGGGCCGCCCTGCGGGGTCGCTGCTCCTACCTCGTCGACGGCATCTCGACGAAGCACGCCGCGACGCCCCTCGTCGGCGTCGAGCTCGTCGACGTCATGCCGCCGTTCGCCGGGGGCTGACGCTCTCGGACTCCTCGGACTCCTCGGACCGCTCACGGAGCGCGGGGCAGTGCTCGGGCGTCGGGTGGTACGCGATGTCGATCATCCGGTCGAGCGCGTCGCGCGCCGCGCCGAGGGACGCCATGGCCTCGGTGATCCGGTTGCGCTCCGACTCGAGCAGGGCGAACGCCTCGGGCGACGACGCCCCGCTGTCGACGCACGGCAGCAGCTGCAGCACCGTCCGGCTCGACAGCCCCGCGGCGAAGAACTGCTGGATCAGCTGCACCCGCTCGACGGCGGACTCGGCGTAGACGCGCTGGCCGCTCGCCGTGCGGATCGACGCGAGCAGCCCCTGCTCCTCGTAGTAACGGAGCGCCCTCGGGCTGACCCCTGCTCGCCGTGCGACCTCGCCGATGCGCATCGGACGCCCCTTCCTCGGACACCACTGGTGGGCGGGTGGCGGTCGCCACTTGCCCTTGACGTCGACGTCAACTCCTAGCGTAGCTCCGGCGGTGCCGATCGAGCCCGCCACCAGATGGAGGAACCAGCATGGACATCACCGGACAGACCGCCCTCGTGACCGGAGCGAACCGCGGTATCGGCCGCCAGTTCGTCCTCGAACTGCTCGACCGCGGCGTGAGCACGGTCTACGCGACCGCACGACGCATCGAGGCGCTCGAGGTCGACGACCCGCGGGTCGTCCCCCTGCACCTCGACCTCACCGACCACGCCTCGGTCATCGCCGCCGCGGACGCCGCCCGGGACGTGACGCTGCTCGTCAACAACGCGGGCATCTCGACCGGCGCGAGCCTGGTGACCGGCGACCTCGCCGAGATCCACCGCGAGATGGACACGCACTTCTGGGGCACCCTCGACGTCGTCCGTGCGTTCGCCCCGGTCCTGGCCGCGAACGGGGGCGGTGCGATCGTGAACGTCCTGTCCGCGCTGTCCTGGTTCGCGTTCGGCCCTGCCTCCGGTGCCTACGGCGCCGCGAAGGCCGCCGAGTGGAACATGACGAACGGCATCCGCCTCGAACTCGCCGACCAGGGCACGTTGGTGCAGGGCGTCCACCTCGGCGCCGCCGACACCGACATCATGTCCGGGTACGACGGCCCCATGATCGATCCGCGGGACGTGCCGCGGGCCTCCCTCGACGGACTCGCCGCCGGCTCGATCGAGGTCGTCGTCGACGACTGGAGCGCGATGGTGAAGGCGTCGCTCGCCGGCGACCCGGCGGTCTTCTACGCCCAGCTCGCGTCGATGGCCGGCTGACGTCAGGCGCGTGGCGGTGCCCGTGGTCGCCGGACGGGGCGACCCGTCCGACCGTCACCTCCCCGGCGACGACGGGAACACCGTGACCTCGTCGGCCGGGAGGCCCACGGTCACCTCCGCCCCGACCCGCACCGCGGATGCAGCGACGGCCGCCACGGTGGCGTCCACGACGAACTCCCCCGCGACCACGCGGACGAGCCCGTCGCGCGGCTCGATCCGATCGACGCGCCGGACGATGCCGGACGGCGGACCGGTCCGGACCTCACCGGGCCTCCCGAGCCGCGCGGCGGTGGGGTGGTAGACGGCGAGCGCCGCCGCTCCGGGTCCGGCGTCGACCGCGTCGGCGTGCAGGACCTCGCCGCCCGCGAGCCGGATCCCGCCGACCACGGCATGTCCGTGGACCGGGGTCAGGCCCGAGAACGCGGCGCCGAACGCGGAGGTCGGGCGTCGGAGCACCCGCTCGACGGGTCCGTCCTCGACGACACGGCCGCGCTCGAGGACGACGACGCGGTCCGCGAGCGCCATCGCCTCGAGCGGGTCGTGCGTCACGAGCAGCACGGCCGTCCCGCCCGCCGCGCTCGCGTCTCCGCTCCGGACGACGGCGGCGAGCGCCTGGCGGACCTCGCGCTGCGCCTCCACGTCGAGCGCGGACGTCGGCTCGTCGAGCAGGAGCAGGCGGGGCGTGGTGGCGAGCGCGCGGGCCACCGCGACCCGCTGTGCCTGGCCGCCGGAGAGCGACGACGGCCAGCGGGTGGCGAGGTGCTCGGCCCCGACCGTCGTCAGTGCGGCGAGCGCGCGTCCGTGTGCGGCGCGTCGGCCGAGGCGCGTGGCTCGGGGCCCGTACGCGACGTTCTCGAGCACGGAGCGGTGCGGGAACAGCACGGGGTCCTGCCCGACGAGCCCGACGCCGCGGCGGTGCACGGGGACCAGGGAGCGACGTCCGCGGACGACGGGCTGCCCGGCGATGAGGACCTCACCGGCGTCAGGGCGGACGAGTCCCGCGGCGACCCCGACGACCGTCGACTTGCCGGCGCCGTTCGGGCCGACGAGCGCGACGACCTCGCCGGGGGCGATCGTCAGGTCGACCACGACGTCCCGTGCCGTCACGCCGAACCGGAGGACCGTGGCGGTCACGCGATCGCCCGACGACCGAGCAGGGACGACGCTCCGATGACGACGATCGCCACGGCGACGAGCACGAGCGCCAGGGCGACCGCCGTGTCGGGGTCGATCTCGCGCTGCAGGTAGATCTCGAGCGGCAACGTGCGCGTCACACCCTGCAGGCTGCCCGCGAACGTGAGCGTGGCGCCGAACTCCCCGAGTGCCCGCGCGAAGCACAGGACGAGGCCGGACAGGATGCCCGGCACCGCCCGTGGCGCGGTGATCGTGACGAGCACCCGCGCGGGTCCGGCACCGAGCGTCGCGGCGACCGCCTCGGCCCGGCCGTCACCGGCCCGGAGCGCACCCTCGATCGCCGTGACGAGGAACGGCATCGCGACGAACGTCTGCGCGATGACGACCGCGATCGTGGTGAACGCGATCCGGACGCCGTGTGCGGCGAGGAACCCGCCGACGGGGCCGATGCGTCCGTACGCGGCGAGGAGCGCGAGTCCACCGACGACGGGTGGGAGCACGAGGGGCAGCAGGACGAACGCGCGGAGGACCCCGACCCACCGCGCGTCGGACCGGGCGAACAGCACGGCGAGCGGGAACCCGAGCAGGAACGCGGCGCCGGTCGCGGCGAGCGCGGTCCCGAGACTGAGTCCGAGCGCGGTCAGTGACGCCGACGTGGTGACGAGGTGGCCGAACGTCGACCAGTCGACGGCTCCGGTCATCGCGACGACGGGCACGAGGACGAACAGGCCGCCGACGACCGCCGGGACGGGCAGCCACCACGGCACGGCCGCACGCGGCCCGGACGCGGACCGCCCGGAGCCCCGGGCGGTCACGGCCTGCCGAAGCCCGCGCGCGCCAGGACCCGCTGCCCGGCGGCGGACCGCACGTAGGCCACGAACGACGCGGCGAGCGCCGGGTGCGCGGTGCCCTCGAGGACGCCGATCGGGTACGTGTTCACGGCCTTCGCGCTCGCGCTGAACGGCACGCCGTGCACCTTCGATCCGGCGGCCTCGACGTCCGTCGCGTACACGACACCCGCGTCGGCCTGGCCGGCCTCGACCTTGCCGAGCACGTCGGTGACCGACTGCTCCTCGCTCACCGGGTGGAGGGTGACGCCGGTGGCCGACTCCACCTTCGCGGTCGCCGCACCGCACGGCACCGGGGTGGCGCAGACGACGACCTGGAGGCCCGACCCGGCCAGGTCGGAGAACGTCGCGATCCGCTTCGGGTTGCCCGGCGCGGTCGCGATCTCGAGCACGTTCGTCGCGAAGTCGTGCGTCGCGCCGTCGATCGACCCGCCGGTCCGCAGGGTCCCCATGGTCGCCTCGTCGGCGGAGGCGAACACGTCGGCGGGGGCGCCGGCCTGGATCTGGCTGACGAGGTCGCTCGACCCGCCGAACGAGAACCGGACGTGGGTTCCCGGGTGTGCGGCCTCGTACCGCGCGCCGAGCGTCGTGAAGGTCTGCTGGAGCGACGCGGCCGCGTCCACCGTGAGCGTGCCGGTCGGGCTCGCGGCGGCCGAGCCACTCGCGGCGGGTGCGCTCGGTGCGGAGCCCCCGCTCGACGAACACCCGGCGAGGGCGACCGCACCGACGAGTGCCACGGCGGCGACCGCGGTGTGGCGGAGGTGGGACGACGGACGGGTCATGGGCGTTCCTCCCGGACGGCGCCGTCGACGGCGGGTGCCGGCGCGGGTGCCTCGACGGCGACCATCGTGGCCTTGACGGACGCGACGGCGACGGAGCCGACCTCGAGGCCGAGGTCCCGTACCGCTTCGGCACTCATGAGCGAGACGACGCGGTGCGGGCCGCACTGGAGCTCGACCTGCGCCATCACCCGGTCCGCGACGACGTCGGTGACGATCCCGACGAACCGGTTGCGCGCGGAGCTCTGCACACCCGACGCGGGGTCGGCGAGCGCCGTGCTGCGCTCCTTGGCGTACCGCGCGAGCTCACGGCCGTCGATGACCGCCCGGCCCGCGTCGTCGGTGGCACGGGTGAAGGTCCCGCCGTCGACGAGTCGCCGGACGGTGTCGTCGCTCACGCCGAGGTATGTGGCGGCGTCGCGGATCCGCAGTTGCGTCATGGTGTTGCGATTCTAGACGCGGATGCCGCTCAGAGCCGACAGCGGGTGTCGCTCGATGGTCAGCGGGTGTCAGCGGTCGGGAACTCGAGGCGGACCACGAGACCGCCGCCCGGCCGCTCCTCGAACCGGAGTGCCGCGTGGTGCAGGTCGGCGACCCACCGGACGATGGACAGCCCGGTGCCGGTGCCGACCCCGGTTCCGCCGACGACACCGGGGTCGATGCCGTCGGCCCGCCCGGCGAGGCGTTCCGGCACGCCGCTGCCCGAGTCGGCGACCGCGAAGCACCGGTCCCGCACGGTGATGCGCACCGGGCCGTCCGTGTGCCGGATCGCGTTCTCGACGAGGTTCCGGACGGCGTGTTCGACGAGGTCCGCGTTGCCCCGGACCACGGTCGGCACGGCATCCACGGACACGAGGGCACCACGGTCGAGTTCGTCGACCGTGACCTCGACGAGCTGGTCGAGTCGGAGCAGCCGCTGGTCGATCTCGCCACCGGACTCGGACCGCGCTCGCGCGAGCAGGCTGGTCACCACGCCGGTCATCCGCTCCAGCCGACCCTGGAGGTCCCGGAGCGCCTGGTCGGCGGTGTCCGGATGCCGGATGCCCGACTCCGCGATGAGGCCGAGCGTCGCGAGCGGCGTGCGCAGTTCGTGCGCGGCCTCGCGGAGGAACTGCTCCTGCCGTTCCACCTGCCGCACGGCGGGACGCATCGCGCGACCGGAGAGCACGTGCCCGGTGACGGTCCCCAGGAGCACCAGCACGGCGACCGCGAGGACGAGCCCCAGCACGAGTGTCCGACGGCTGAACGGCGCCGCGGCCGGCGCACCCACCATCGTCATCGCGACGTCCGATGGGTCGAGTGGCCGCGCCACCCACCGCATCGCGACCCCGTTCCGCCCGGACACCGTCTGGAAGACCGACGCGTGTGCGCGCCGCATGCCGGCGTACATCGCGCTGATCACCGCCGAGGACGGCAGGGACGACTGCCGCGGCGAGGCGTACTCGATGCCCCGCGCGTCCACGAACCCCGCCGGCATCGTCCCGATCGCGGCGAAGCCGGCGCCCGACGCGGGCGTCGTCCCCGTCGCGAAGCTGAAGTACCGGCCGTCGTGCGTGACACCCTCGGAGACCAGGCGGGCCTGGGTGCGGAGGCCGTCGTCGACCCGATGGCGCGCGGCGGCGTCCGTCGCGGCGAAGAACACCGCGAGGGCCACCATGCAGGCCGCGGTCGTCAGCGCGAAGAACAGGGTCATGCTCCAGCGGATCCGCTCGAGCCGCCGCCGGGCCGCCGGGCTCGGTCGGGACCCGATCGCGACCTCGCGCGTCCTCATGATCGGATCCGGTAGCCGACGCCGCGGACGGTCTCGATCAGGTCCGGCTCGCCGAGCCGCCGCCGGAGTTGCGCGATCACGACGTCCACGACGTTCGACAGCGGATCGCTGCGCTCGTCCCAGCACCCCTCGAACAGCGCGCTCCGGGACAGCACGGCGCCGTCGGCGGTGAGGAGCATCTCGAGGACCCCGAACTCCTTGGGCGTCAGACTCAGGAGGACGCCGTCGTGCGTGACCTCGTGCCGGGGCACGTCCATGACGACCGGACCGGCACGGAGGACGGGGACGCGGAGCGCCGCCCCGCGCCGGGTCAGGGCCCGCAGACGGACCTCGAGCTCGGCGAAGGCGAAGGGCTTGACGAGGTAGTCGTCCGCGCCCTCGTGGAACCCGTCGACGCGGTCCTCCACGGTGTCGCGGGCCGTCAGCACGAGCACGGGGACCGTGTCGCCCGCGCGCCGCAACGCGCGGAGGAACGTGAGCGAGTCACCGTCGGGGACCGTGCGGTCGAGCACGAGGCCGTCGTACGCCGTCACCGCGACGGCTTCGTCGGCCGCGGCGAGGTCGGTCACGTGGTCGGTCGCGAACCCGGCCCGCCGGAGTCCGTCGAGGATCCGGGCGGCCAGGTCGAGATCGTCCTCCAGCAGCAGCAACCGCACGTCCACGTCCCTCCGACTCCGAGCGACACCTTCGCAGGACCGAGATGAGGAAGTCGTGAGACCGGCCGGGGACGGTCTCATCTCGGCCTCACGGTCGGCGCGGCACAGTGGAGGCATGAACCGCTCCGATCCACGGCACCGCCTCCTGGTCGTCTCGACGACGGCCGCGCTCGTCGGGCTCACCCTGACGGGCTGCGCCGCCCCGCGCTCCGACGCCGCCCCGCGCCCCGCCGTCACCCGCACCGCCCCGGCGACGCAGTCGACGGCGACACGGACGCCGAGCCGTCCGCCGGCCACCCCGAGCGCTGCGCCGTCCGCCGCGGGCGCCCCGTCCGCACCCGCCGCGAACGCGGCATCGACCCCCGCACCGGGCGCGGGGGCCGCCGCGGGACCGGGAACGCGCTCCGGGATGTGCACGACCGCACAGTTGTCCGCACGACTCGGCGAACAGGGCGGGAACCCCCCGGGGAGCGGCGGCGGGATGTCCAAGGAGCAGCTCGCCATCATCCTGACGAACACGAGCCCCACGACCTGCACGCTGCAGGGCTGGCCCGGCGTGTCCTACGTGGGTGACGGCAACGGCACGCAGATCGGTCCCGCCGCGACCCTGGACCGGGACGTGCAACACCCCACGGTCACGCTCCAACACGGCCGCGCCGCTCAGGCCTACATCATCATCGAGGTCGCTGCCGCCTTCGATCCGGCGACGTGCAAGCCCGTGCACATCGACGGTATCCGCGTCTACCCGCCGGGCAGCAGGACGGCGCTCTTCATCCGCGGCGGCAGTGGCGCCGGCGACGGCACGGCGTGCTCGGCAGGCGAGCTCAGGCAGACCATCGTCGAGGCGGTCATCCCCTACCCGTGAGCAGCACGCCCGCCACTACCCCCGACCGGGACGCTCGGCGGTCGGCCGCGCCTCGGCGAGCCATGCGGTCATGCCGCCGTCGAGCACGGTCACGGTCCGACCGTCGCCGTTCGCCGTGGCCCACGCGTCCGCGCGTGGGCCACGGGCGCAGTACACGACGACCTCGGCGCCGGCGGGCACGGCGTCCGGCCGCACCGCGCCGGGGACGACGCCCGTGGCCTCGAGCTCGGCGTCCGTGCGGACGTCCACGAGCACGAAGGCGTCGCGACCCTGCGTCCGCAGGGCGAGCCGGGCCTCCAGAGCGGCGGGCGCGATCCGACGGACCGGCTCCGACGGCAGGGTCGGGAGGGCCGGCGGACGTCGCGACGCCGGCCCACGACGCAGCGGACTCTCCACGGTGCGCCACGTGCGCGCGTCGACCGTCACGACGCGGCCGAGCAGGGGGTCGCCGACGCCGGTGACGAGCGTGAACACCTGGCCCGCCATGACCGACCCGACCACGCCGCAGAGCGCGGGGACGACCCCGTCGAGCGCACAGGAACCGTCGTCGTCGAACGGGTCGGGGTGCAGGTCGTGGAAGTCGACTGCGGCACCGTCCGGAGCGGCGTCCCAGAACACGGACACCTGGCCGTCCGAGCCGAGGGCACTGCCCCACACGAGCGGGACGCCGGCCGCGGCACAGGCGTCGGACGCCGCCCGTGTCACGAGGACGCTGTCGGCGGCGTCCACCACGACGTCGTGTCCCGGGACGATCTCGGGGGCGAACCCGGCGACGACGGCGACCGCCTCGGCCTCGGGGTCGACGGCGCTCGCCCGCTCCGCCGCGACACGTGCCTTCGGTCGGCCGACGTCGGCGGCCGTGAACAGCGTCTGGCGGGCGAGGTTCGACGGGTCGACGACGTCCGGGTCCACGATCGTCAGGCGCGCGAGGCCGGCCCCCGCGAGCAGGGCGACGACGGGCGACCCCAGGCCTCCGGCACCGATGACGAGCACGCGTGCGGCGGCGAGGCGACGGATGCCCTCGTCCCCGACCCCGGGCAGCGGCGAGGTCCGCGAGCCGAGACGCCGACGGGCGGCGGAGGCGGTCGGAGCCGGTTCGACGATCGGACGCATCCCGTCATTATGTGTGTCGCACCGAAGACACGAGTGTGAACTCTCAGCGGCGACCGCGCGAACACCCGGGCGCGCTGCCAGTGGGGCTGGGTAGCGTCCGGGCGGTGCGTTCTCCGCAGACCGGTGCCATCAGCATCCAGCGGCCGACCCGGGTCCCGTCCCTCCGGCGGTCCGTCCGGGGGCTGTCCGGCACGCTGTCGATCGCCTCGGCCCGCTCGCCGGAGCTCACGATCGCGGCGCTCGGCGTGCTGCTCGCCGCGGCCTTCGCCTGGGTGCCGTCCCTCTGGTACGACGAGGGCGCCACCGTCACGAGCGCGACCCGGACCTGGGGGCAGCTCTGGAGCGAACTGCACCACGTCGACGCCGTGCACGGGCTCTACTACGCCTGCATGCACGTCTGGTTCCGCCTCGTCGGCTCCACCCCGTTCACGCTGCGGTTCCCGAGCGCGCTCGCCGTCGGGCTCGCCGCCGGGCTCGTCGTCGCGCTCGGCCGTCGGATCGCCGGTCGCCGGGTCGGCGTCGTCGCGGGCGTCGTGTTCCTGCTCCTCCCCCGCGTCGCCTGGGCCGGCGTCGAGGGCCGCCCCTACGCGACCATCACCGCGCTGTCGGTGGGCCTGACACTCGTCGGCCTCACCGCGGTGCGACGCACGCGGCACGGCACCGGACGGCGGTGGTGGGTCGCGTACGGGGTCCTCGCCGCGGTCGCGGTGGTGTTCAACGTCTACCTGTCGCTCGTCGTCGTCGCCCACGCCGTGGCGCTCGCGTGGACGCGGCTCGCCGACCTCCGAGCCGCCCGCGCCGCCCCCATGACGCATCGCGGTCCCGCCCCCGTGCCGATCGTGCCGCGGCACGTCCTCGGCGCGTGGGCGATCGCCGCGGGCTGCGCAGCCGTCACCGTCGTGCCGTTCGTGGCCGTCGCCACGGGCCAGTCGGAGCAGGTGAGCTGGATCGCCGGGGTCGGGCCGGGCACCGTGCGCCAGGTGTCGACGACGGCGTGGTTCCCCGGGTCGGTCCCGTTCGCGACGGCCGCCTGGGTCGCGATGGCGGCCGGCGTCGTCCTCGGTCTGCGTGGCGCGCGACGTCGCGCCACCGCCCGGACCGCCGGGGAGGCCCTGCGCGCCCAGGCGGTCCGGGTCACCCTGCCCGTCGTCGTCGTCCCGACGGCACTCCTCGTCGGCGCGACGGCCCTCGGGGAGCACCTGTACTCGCCGAAGTACGCCACGCTGAGCCTGCCGTTCGTCGCGGTGCTCATCGCCCTCGGCCTGACGTCGATCCGCCCGCGGGTCCCCGCCCTCGTCGCGGTCGGTCTGCTCGTCGCGCTGGCCGTGCCCGCCGCGGTGGCCGTGAAGACCCCGTACGCCAAGCAGGACTCGCACTGGGCGCAGGCCGCCGCGATCGTGAGCCGGCAGCGCTCGTTCGCTCCCGACGCGGACGAGGGTGTCGTCTACGGCAGCGTGTGGCACCACCCGACGACGACGACGCAGATCATCCGCGACGCCTACCCGCGGGCCTTCGCCGGGATGACCGACCTGGCCGCGGTCACGAGCGGCCCCGCCACCGGTCGGCTCTGGGACACGAACGGGGACGTCGCCACGACGGTGCCCCGCCGTCTCGGCGACATCGACACGGTGTGGTTCCTCGGGGCGCCGTCCCGCGACGTCCGCCCGGCGCTCACCGCGACACTCGAACGTCGTGGGTTCCACGTCGCCGGCACGTGGCGCACCGGCACCGTCATCGTGTCCGAGTACAAGCGCACCGGGCACTGATCCGGCGGCAAACCGCCTGGTCGGTATCGTTCGGGGTACAACCGCGTCCCCCGCATTGGGGGCCTCAGAGTTCTCGAGAACCGCTCAGACTGATGGGGCCGCACGGTGTCGTCGTCCGGGCGTCGTTCCGCAGCCCGATCCTGCGTCCGACGATCCACTCCGACGGGGTACACCGCGAGCGACCCGATCCGACCCGAGGAGCCCGCCGTTGTCCCACGTCCTGCCCACCAGCCCGAAACGCATCCGGTTCACGTGGTTCGCGATCGGCACCGGGGTGCTCGCCGCCGTGCTGCTCTCGTTCTCGATGTCCGGGACCCTGTCGGGGTTCGTCGCGTCGATCACGAACAGCGGTGACACGGCCGTCACCGGCACCCTCGTGATGCAGGAGTCCACGACCGGCGCGAACGCGGCGACGTGCACCTCGACCGACGGCGGCTCCGTCTCGACGAACACCGCGACCTGCACGTCGATCGACCAGTTCGGCGGGGCCGCCATGGTGCCCGGCGACACCGTCACCACGGCGATGACGATCAAGAACACCGGATCGGCCGCCGCCCGGACGTTCACCCTCACCCCGGGCTCCTGCGGGCAGCTCGCGAACGGCTCCGTCAACGGCACGGCGAACGACCTGTGCTCGCAGATGACGGTGGTCGTCAAGAACACGACCGCGAACACCACGGTGTTCTCGGGCACCCTCGCCGCCCTCGGCAGCACGACCACGCCGTTCTCGCTCCCCGCCGTCCCGGGCGGTTCGTCCACGGCCTTCAGCTTCGCCGTCTCGCTGCCGAGCACCCTCGGGAACAGCTACCAGGGCCTCCAGGCCACGGTCCCGCTGACCTGGTCGTACGCCAGCTAGCCCCCACCCCGTCCGACGCGGCGGGTCCCGCTGCCGGACCCGCCCCTCCCGATCCGTGGAGGCGACCGCCATGACCGCGACGCACGTCCGCGCCGTCCGGCCGGCCGACGGCGTCCGGGCGGTGCGCGGCAGCAGGGCCGTCCACGGCCTCCGGGCCGTCACTCGCCGTCGTCGTCGGACCGGACGGCGAGCGCTCACCGGCGTCCTGCTCGCGATCATCGCTGTCGTGGTCGTCGCCGCGACGGCGTTCCACGCCACCGGCGGTCGGTGGTTCGTCGTCGAGACGCCGTCCATGGGCACGGCCGCGCCCGTCGGCACGCTCGTCCTCACCGTCCCCGCCGCCGCGACCGAGCTGCGCGTCGGCGACGTCGTCACGTTCCACCCGCCGACCGCCGCGGGCGAGACCTACACGCACGGCATCGTCGCGATCGACCACGGACGGATCACGACGCGTGGTGACGCGAACGGCGCCGTCGACCCCTGGCGTCTCCGCGCCGCCGACGTGGTCGGGGTGGTCCGGACGATCCTGCCCGGGGTCGGATGGCTCGTCCGTGCACTGCCCCTGCTGATCGTCGGTCTCGTGGCGCTCTGGCTCGTGACGAGCCGCGTCCGTCGGCCGACGCACCGATCGGCTGCCCGCGTCCTCGGCGTGTCCGTCCTGCTCTCCGGCGTCGCGATCGTCCTCCGTCCCTTCGTCGGGACCACCGTGCTCCAGACCGCGACCGTGTCGGGCGGCACGGAGGCGACCGTCGTGTCCACCGGGATGCTGCCCGTCCGGGTCGCCGCCCCGACCGGCGCGCACGTCGACCTCGTCGCCGGCGAGGTCGGGCGCCTCACCGTGCCGGCGCACGGCATCGCGACACCGCACGCGGTCCACCACCTGACGACCGCGCTGCACCTGCCGCCCTGGGGATGGGTGGTCGCGGTGGGCCTGTGTGCGGTACCGCTGCTCTGGACACTCGTGGTGGGCCTCCCGGGCGACGAAGCGGGCCCGCGCCGCCACCGCCGGACCCGAGGGCTCCACGCATGACCCCCCGGCACCGCGAGCGACCCCGACGGCGGTGGCCCCTCGTCGCGGCGGCGCTCGCCGCCGCGGCCGCCGTCGGTGTCGCGGCGCCCGGGACGACCTCGGGGTGGACCGCGGCGATCACGGACCCCGCGGACACCGCGAGGACGGCGCCGTACTTCCACTGTCCGGACGCGCTCACCCTCGACGCCGGCTCGGCGCTGTTCCAGTACCCGCTGACCGAGGACGCCGGCTCGACCACCGCCCGGGACGTGTCCGGACACGGGAACGACGGCACGTACCAGGGCAGCATGACCACGAGCACCGAGACGCCCATCGCCTGCCCGAGGGACGGTGGCAGCGCGTACGTGCTCGACGGGTCCACGAGCTACGTGTCGATGCCGACGAAGACGGCGCCACCGGCCACCTACAGCGAGGAGGTCTGGTTCCGCACGGCCACGGCAGCCGGCCGGTTGATCGGATTCGGCACCGCCCGGACCGGCACGTCCGGACTGGAGGACCGGGCCGTCTACGTGAACACCGACGGCGGGGTCACCTTCGCCACCTACAGCAGCAGGAACCAGATCGTGACCAGTGCAGCGGGGGTCGACTACGCGGACGGGGCCTGGCACCAGGTGGTCGCGACGCAGAGTCCGAGCACCGGCATGGCGCTCTACCTCGACGGGACGCTCGTCGCCAGCAACAGTGCGTACACCGGAGCCGAGGACGACGGAGGCGGGTACTGGCGGATCGGCTACGACAGCCTGTCCGGGAGCTGGGTGGGTTCCGGCTCCGCCTGGTACGTGAACGGTGCCATGCGGTACGCGGCGGTGTACACCACGGTGCTCACCGCGCAGCAGGTCGCGACCCACTACGCCGCGGGCAAGTTGGTGACCGGGAACTGAGGCGCGGCGGGCTCGCGCTCGTGCTCGTGCGCGGGCTCGGGCTCGGGCTCGGGCTCGGGCTCGGGCTCGGGCTCGGGCTCGGGCTCGGGCTCGGGCTCGGGCTACCGCGGTACGACGCGCGCGCCGTGCACCGGACCCGTGGCCCGCACCACGGTCAGCCCGGCGGCACTCAACTCGACTTGCAGGTCGAGCGCGGCGTCGGAGTCCGCGGCCAGGAACGCGACGGTCGGGCCGCTCCCGGACACGATGCCCGCGAGAGCGCCGGCGCGCTCACCGAGTTCGAGCGTGCGCGCGAGTGTGGGTTGCAGCCGCATCGCCGGAGCCTGCAGGTCGTTGTGGAGGCAGTCGGCCAGCAGCTCGGCGTCGCCCGCCCGGAGCGCCTGCAGCACGTTCGCCTCGACGACGGGGGCGTCCCGGACGGGCGTGATGTCGGCGCGGTAGCGGTCGCGATGCTCGTCGAGGGCGGTGTACACCGCGGGCGTCGAGAGTCCCTCGTCCGAGAGCACGAGCACCCAGTGGAACTGCCCCGACGCCAGGGCCGGGCTGAGCTCGTCGCCCCGCCCGGTGCCGATCGCGGTGCCGCCGGAGAACGCGAACGGCACGTCCGCGCCGAGCCCGGCCGCGAGCCGCAGGAGTTCGTCGCGACCGAGCGACGTGCCCCACAGGGTGTCGACCGCCAGGAGCGTCGCCGCCGCGTCCGCGGAACCGCCGCCCATGCCCCCGGCGACGGGCACCTGCTTCTCGATCGTCAGGTGCACCCCGCCGCGGTAGCCCGCGCGCTCCGCCACGAGCCGGGCGGCCCGCAGTGCCAGGTTCGTCTCGTCCACCGGGACCGCCGACGTGTCGATGGGACCGGTGAACCGCACGGTGAAGTCGTCGGCCGCCTCGGCGACGACGTCCTCGTACAACGACACGGCCTGGTACGCCGTCGCGACGTCGTGGTACCCGTCCGGCAGCAGCGTGCCGACAGCCAGGTAGACGTTGATCTTGCCCGGCGCGCGCGTCCGCACCCGGGTCGGTGCGGCGAGCGACGTCATGGACCCAACCTATATCGGTCGCGATGGCCACCGCGCGACCCCGAGGGGCACCGCGGTGGCACGGCGCGGTCGTGCCCCTCAGCCCGCGATGGTGCCGGCCACGAGCGGGATGACCTGCTCGCCGAACCGCTCCATCTCCTCGAGCTGTGGCGAGAACTGCAGCAGGAGCGTGTCGACGCCGGCGTCCTGGAACGCCCGGATCCGCTCGGCGACCTGCTCGGGCGTCCCGACGAACCCCGGCCGCAGGCCACGGTTCGACACGGAGTAGTCCTCCAGGCTCGGCACACGCTCGAGCTGCGACTTCGAGATGAAGTCCTGGTACGACTCGTACGCGGCCCCGTGCTGCACGTCGGTGATGCGGGCGAGCTCGGCCTGCGCCTCCGCCTCGGTGTCACGGACGATCGCGTAGGCGGCCATGCCGAACGCCTCGAACGGCGGCAGTCCGGCGTCGACCCGCCGCTGCTTCATCTCGTCGATCTTCGTGCGCAGCTCGTCGACCGTGCCGCCGTGCGTGACGTAGGCGTCGGCGTAGCGCGTGATGCTCGCCTTGCCGGCCTCGGACTCACCGCCGGCGTAGATGCGCGGCTGCACGCGGGGCTTCGGCTCGAGGTGCGCGTTCTCGATGTCGTAGTACTCCCCGTGGAACGAGTACGGCGTCTCCGTCCACATGCCCTTCATGATCTCGACGAACTCCGCGGTGCGGCGGTACCGGTCGTCGTGCTCCGAGAAGATCCCGCCGTACTGCTTGGCCTCCTCGGCCCACCAGGCGCTCACGACATTGAACGTGAACCGACCGTTCGAGATGTCGTCGATCGTCGCGGCCTGCTTCGCCGTGACGGCGGGCAGGTGGTAGCCCGGGCGCATGGCCGCCATGATCTCGAGGCGGTCGGTCGTCGCCGCGATCGCCGCCGCGAGCGCCCATGCCTCGAGGCTCGGCGCGGCCGTGCCCTTGATGTCGTTGAGGTTGAGCTCGGGGACGAGCGTCAGGTCGAAGCCGATCTGCTCGGCCCGCTGGGCGAGGCGCTTGACGTAGTCGAACGTGACGGGCATCTGCTCGTCCTCGACGTTGCGGAGCCAGCCGCCGAACAGCGGGGTCCAGTATCCGAATCGCACGTGGTTCTTCCGGTTCGTTGGGGTGGGACGGTCGGGAGGCGCGGTGCCGGTCGGGCCGGCGCCGCGCCTCCCGGGGTGGTCGCGGGTCGCGGTGGTCGCGGGTCGCGGTGGTCGCGGTGGTCGCGGGTCGGAGCGGCCGAACCGGTGCCTTCCGTTCGAACACCGGGATGCGGCGGTGGGAACGGAAGGAGCCGGTGCGATGCTCAGACGGCGAGCAGGGCCTGCTCGCTCGCGAGGAGCGCGCCGAGGTAGCGCGCGATGCTGCGGGGCCCCGACACGGGGCTCGTCTCCTCGACCGCGGGGTTGTAGTTCGTGTTCGTGTTGATGTCGTAGACGACGGTCCGACCGTCGACGGTCTCCATGAACTCGATGCCGGCGACGCCGATGCGCTGGTCGGCCAGGAACGCCTCGAGCCGCTGGACGATCTCGGACCCGGCCGTGATCTCGGAGCGGATCGAGAAGGCGCTCGGCTGGCCGGCCGTCGGCACGTCGCACGCCGCTCCCGCGAACGTCTGCTCGGTGCCGGTCTGCTCGGTGCCGGTCTGTTCGGGGCCGGTCTGCTCGGTGCCGGTCTGCTCGGTGCCGGTCTGCTCGGTGCCGGTCTGCTCGGTGCCGGTCTGCGGCTGCGCCGCTTGGCCGGGCAGCGGGACCTCGCACGCATCGGCCGGGCAGAGCTCGAACGACCCGGCGCTCGTGTCGACGCGGACGGCGTAGACGAACCGACCGCCGACGAACTCGACGCGGGTGATGAACGGCGCGCGCGCGACCAGGTACTCCTGGATGAGGGTGATGCCGTCGACCGGCTCCTCGAACTCCGGACTCTCGACGTACGCCGCGAACTCCGCGACCGTGTCGAACCGCCGGACGCCCAGGCCCTTGCCGCCCTGGTTGTGCTTCGTGATGAACGGCGCACCGGGAGTCGACGCCTCGGCGACGAAGCGCTCGGCGGCGGCGACGAGGTCGCGGTGACCGAACACCGCCGTCGTGCGCGGCACGTCGAACCCGGCGTTCCGGAGCAGGCCGTGCTGCGCGACCTTGCTGACCTCGAGCTCGAGCACGTGGCTGCCGTTGACGACCGAGCGGCCGGCACGCTCGAGCCAGCCGAGGACGGCGCGCGTGTACTCCTTGCTGTGCTCGTGCCCGCGGGTGTGGCTCGACGCGGACATGCGCGACCAGTAGACGCCCGACGCAGGATCGGCGGCGAGGTCGATGGAGCCGTCCGTCAGCAGGAGCTCCTCGACCGGGACACCCTCGGCCTCGAACGCGGCGGCGAGCGGTGGGAACCACTCGGGGTTCTCGTGGATGACGTACACACGGGGAGTGCTCACCGCAACAGCCTAGGCACGGTCCCCTGCGCGCGCCACGCCGGTCGTCACAGAAGGCAACCGCGGAGGGGCTGACTGCCCCGTTGCCGTCCGGGCGGAGGTCTCGGTTCCCTCGGACGGGGTCGGGCCGAACCGCTGCTCGCCGAGCACGCCGAGCAGCGCCAGCCGGTCTGCCGCCTCGGTACCGGGCTCCGCGGTGAACACCAGGAGCGCCTGCGCCCGGTTCTCGGTGAGCAGCACCTGACAGTCGACCTCGAGTCGCCCGAGTTCCGGGTGCAGGAAGGTCTTGTGGTCCGTGAACCGCTCGGCGACCTCGTGTCGCTCCCACACCGCCACGAACTCCGGGCTCCGGGCGGTCAGCCCCGCGACGAGTTCCCGCGCACGGCGGTCACCCGGGCCGGCCGCACCCACCGCGGCCCGGAGCGAGGCGACCTGGATGCGCGCCTGCCGCTCGTGCTCCTCCGGGGCGTAGCGCTCGCGCTCCCGACCGAGGAACCACCGCCACACCTGGTACCGCTCGGGCCCCGGCAGCCCCACCGTCGCCCCGAGCAGCGCGACGGCCCGGCGGTTCTCGGCGAGTGTCTCCCCGAGGTCGCTCACGACGATCGCCGGATCCGCGTCGAGGCGGTCGAGCACCCGGAGTAACGGCGGCGCCACGTGATCGGCACGCCGCACGCGCACCGGGGCGTTGTGCCCGGCGAGGTGGAACAGGTGGTCCCGCTCCGCCACCGTCAGCCGCAAGGCCCGGGCGAGCGCCTGGAGCATCTGCTCGGACGGCTGCGGACCGCGTTGCTGCTCGAGCCGGGTGTAGTAGTCCGTCGACATCCCCGCGAGCGCGGCCACGTCGTCACGCCGGAGGCCGGGCGTCCGGCGGCGCGGACCGGCACCGAGGCCGACGTCCTCGGGCTGGATGCGCTCCCGCCGGCGTCGGAGGAAGTCCGCGAGCCCGTCCCTGTCCACGCCGTCCCGTTCCACCCCGTGATCCTCGCACCCGCGCGCGCCCGCGACCAGGGATCGCCGATCCCCCGATCGACGCGCTCTGCCCCGCCGGCCCGGACTCCGCGATCGTCGGGGCATGGACATCACCACCAGCACCGTCTTCATCCCCGGCGCGACCTCGGGCATCGGCCTCGGGCTCGCACGACGCCTCGCCGACGCGGGCAGCACCGTGGTCGTCGGCGGTCGTCGCCGGGCCCTCCTCGAGGAGATCGCGGCGGACGATCCGCGCCTGGACACCGTCGTGCTCGACGTCGACGACCCCGACTCCATCACCGCGGCCGTGCGGACCGTCGTCGAGCGGCACCCCTCGCTCGACGCCGTCGTCACGATGTCGGGGATCATGCGCCCCGAGGACCTCCGTGATCCTGCGCACATCGCCGCTGCCGAGGCGACGATCACCACCAACCTGCTCGGCACGATCCGCCTGGTCGACGCCGTCCTGCCGCACCTGCTCACGCGGCCGGCCGCGACGCTCATGACCGTGTCGTCCGGGCTCGCGTTCACCCCGCTCGCCGCGACACCGACCTACAGCGCGACCAAGGCGGCCGTGCACTCGTACACGCTGTCGCTCCGGGCACAGCTCGCCGACTCCGGCGTCGAGGTGCTCGAGCTCGTGCCGCCGGCCGTCGCCACGGACCTGCTCGGCGGCGCCGACTTCGGCGGCATGCCCCTCGACGCGTTCCTCGACGAGGTCGTCGCCCTCCTCGCGGCCGGGGCCGGGGCGGAGGTCCTGGTCGAGAACGTCCTGCCCTTGCGCTGGGCGGAGCGGAACGGGAACCAGGCGGACCTCATCCGGGCCCTGGTCGCGGGCCACTGACCCCTGCCGGCGCCTCTGCCCAGCGGAACCGCCTCGTTTCGACGATCCCGCTGTCGTTCCCCGACGGGTCCACCGCCACATGCACGCACATCAGATGCGGGTGCGTGCGGCGACGATCCCGATGCCGTTCGACACGCGCTCCGTCGTCACATGCGCGCATCGACAGCGCTCGGGTCAGCGGCGCTTCTTCGCCGCCTTCGCCTTCTTGGCCGGCGTGACCTTGGTGTTCGGCGGGTACACCGCACCGCTCGACGAGCTCCAGTCGGTGAGGTTGTAGACGACCACCAGCGCGATGCCGCTGAGGAACCAGAAGCGACGCGCTCGACGGTCCTTGAGCACGCCGGTGATCAGCGGCAGCAGGACGTAGAGCAGCCCGCTGTTCTTCTCGATCGCACCGTGCACCGCGAACGGGACGGCGGGGATCGCGGCGGACGGCTGATCGGTCACCGCGTTGAGGCCGCCCTGCACCAGCCCGAACAACCGGAACAGGCGACGAGCGCCCGGACGGAGGCCCAGCGCGCCCGGCAGGAACAGGTTCGCGGCCGTGAACCCGTAGTCGATGCGGCCGTGGAGTTCAGGGCTGATGGGCTTGGCGGACACCTGCTGCTTCGTCTTCGGCATGGTTCCAGAGAACTCCTCGGCGGCTGGTGGTGCACCACATCGCCGTCGAGATCGGACCCGGTTCGTGGGTGGTGCCACGGAGGGATCGGCTGAGCCCTACGCGGCGGCGAGCACCGTGCGACCGAGGCGCGTGAAGTCGTCGACCGTGAGCTGCTCGCCGCGCAGCGTCGGCTCGATGTCCGAAGCGGTGAGGGCGTCGGATGCTCCGGCACTCCCACCGAGGAGTGCGGACAAGCTCTGTCGGAGCATCTTCCGCCGCTGCTGGAACGCTGCGTCGACGAGGGCGAAGACCTGGGCCCGGAGCGTCTCGTCGCCCGGTTCCTCATGGCGCTCGAAGCCGACGAGCACACTGTCGACGTTCGGTACCGGCCAGAACACCTGCCGACTGACCTGCCCGGCGATGCGCCACGAGCCGTACCACGCCGCCTTGACGCTCGGCGATCCGTAGACCTTCGACCCCGGGTCCGCGGCGAGCCGGTACCCGACCTCGGCCTGCACCATGACGAGCGCCCGACCGATGGTCGGGAACGTCGGCAGCAGGTGCAGGAGCACGGGAACGGAGACGTTGTACGGGAGGTTCGCCACGAGGTGCGTGGGCCGCGCGCCGGCCGGCAGGTCCCCGGCCCGGAGCGTCAGGGCGTCCTGGTGCACCACGCGGAGCCGGGCCTCGGGTTGGAGCATCCGGACCGTGTCGGGCAGCTGCGTCGCCAGGCGCCGATCGATCTCGACCGCGAGGACGTCGGCTCCGGTCTCGGTGAGGCCGAGCGTCAACGACCCGAGCCCGGGACCGACCTCGAGGACGATCGCGTCGGCGTGCACACCACCGGCGGCCACGATCCGGCGGACGGTGTTGGCGTCGTGGACGAAGTTCTGGCCCAGCTTCTTGGTCGGTGTGACGTCGAGGCGGCCCGCGAGGTCGCGGATCTCGGCGGGGCCGAGCAACGCACCGGGACGGGACGGGCCGGGAGCCTCGCTCACTCGTTCACCGTGACGGGCTCGTGGTCCCACCGCCCGTACACGATCTCGGTGTTGGACGAGATCTGCGCCGCGAGCATCGAGGGGTCGGTCCCGATGGTCTCGGCCATCGAGCGGAGCGTCAGCGGCACGAGGTACGGCGCGTTCGGGCGACCGCGGTAGGGCACCGGGGTCAGGAACGGCGCGTCGGTCTCGATCAGGATCCGGTCGCGCGGGGCGACGCGGAGCGCCTCGCGCAGGGCCTCGGCGTTCTTGAACGTCACGGTGCCCGCGAAGGACATGTACCAACCCCGCTCGGCACAGAGCCGCGCGAGGTCCGGGCCACCGGAGAAGCAGTGGAAGACGGTGCGCTCGGGCGCACCGACGCGGTCGAGCGTCGCGACGACGTCATCGTGAGCGTCACGGTCGTGGATCTGGAGGGCCAGCCCGTGCCGCTTGGCGATCGCGATGTGTTCCTCGAACGAGCGCACCTGGGCGTCGCGCCCCTCGGGACCCGTGCGGAAGAAGTCGAGCCCGGTCTCGCCGACGGCACGGACGCGGGTCAGGGCAGCGAGCGCGTCGATGCCCGCGAGGTGTTCGTCGAGGAGGCCCCGCTGCTCGAGTTCGGGCGCTTCGTTCGGGTGGAGCGCCACCGCCGCGAGGACGCGCGGTTCTCGGGCGGCGATCTCGGCGGACCAGCGGGAGGTCTCGAGGTCCGTGCCGACCTGCACGACCCCCCGGATCCCGACGCTCGAGGCGCGGTCGAGGTGCTCGCGGTACTCCATCGGCCCGTCCCCGCCGTCGCCGACCCCGTCCGCGATCTCCATGTGCGTGTGGTTGTCGTACACGGGCACGACGAGCGCCGGGGGCAGCGGCGGATAACTGAGGTCACGCTTCTGCCCGGCACCGTCGCTCCCCCGCGCGCGGACGTGGGCGTCGGACGAGCTCACGCTGCGCCCTGCTCCGAGGTCTCGATGCGCGGGAACAGCCCGGCCTCGAGCGGGACGACGCGCTCGGCGCCCGCCCACTCCCACGCGCGGTCGATGCGCTGATCGCTGATCGAACCGCCCGCTCCGATCGCAGCCCAGAGTCGATCGGCCGCCTTCGGAACCACGGGCGCGAGGAGGACTCCGACCGTCCCGAGGCCGCGCAGCGCCGTCGTGAGGACCGTGTCCAGACGCTCACGCTGGTCGGGCTGCTTCGCCAACGCCCAGGGTTCCTGCTCGGTGATGTAGCCGTTCAGCGCGTCGACGAGCTCCCAGACGGTGGCGATCGCCTCGTGCGGGGCGAACCCGGCGATCGCGGCGTCGGCTCGCTCGGTCACCGAGACCGCGAGCTCGTCGATCGCACGGTCGGCGTCCGTGAGCGCTGCCCGCTCGGGCACGACGCCGTCGTGGTACCGGCCCAGCATCGCGACGATGCGCGACGCCAGGTTCCCGAAGCCGTTCGCGAGCTCGGCCTGGTAGCGCGCCGCGATGTCCTCCCAGCTGAAGTTGCCGTCCTGCCCGAAGGTGATCGCGCGCAGGAAGTAGTACCGGAAGGCGTCCGACCCGAACGTGTCGGTGATCTCGGACGGGGCGATGCCGGTCAACTTGCTCTTCGACATCTTCTCGCCGCCGACGAGCAGCCACCCGTGGCCGAACACGCGCTTCGGGACCTCGAGCCCGGCGGCCATGAGCATCGCGGGCCAGATCACGGCGTGGAACCGGGCGATGTCCTTGCCCACCAGGTGCACGCTCGGCCACAGGCGGCGGAAGGCCTCGTCGTCGTCGCTGCCGTAGCCGAGCGCGGTGATGTAGTTGAGCAGGGCGTCGAACCAGACGTAGAGCACGTGGTCCGAGTCCCATGGGATCGTGATGCCCCAGTCGAAGCTCGATCGCGAGATCGAGAGGTCGCGCAGGCCCTGCTTGACGAACTGCACGATCTCGTTGCGGACGCTCTCGGGCTGGATGAACTCGGGGTTCGACGCGTAGAGGTCGAGCAGCGGCTGCTCGAAGTCCGACATGCGGAAGAAGTAGTTCCGCTCAGCGAGCACCTCGACCGGGATCGAGTGGATCGCGCAGACCTGCTGGCCCTCGTAGGCTCCGGTGCCGGGGACGAGGTCGCTCGGCTGCTTGTACTCCTCGCACCCCACGCAGTAGAAGCCCTCGAACTCGCCGGCGTAGATGTAGCCGTCGTCGTACAACTTCTGCAGGAACGTGGTGACCCCGCGCACGTGCCGGTCGTCCGTGGTGCGGATGAAGTCGTCGTTCCGGATGTCGACGGTGTCGAGCAGGGGCTTCCAGGCCTCGGCCACGAGACGGTCCGCCCACGCCTGCGGGGTGACGTCGTGCGAGGACGCCGTCCGCAGGATCTTCTGTCCGTGCTCGTCCGTGCCGGTCAGCAGCCAGGTGTCGTCGCCACGCTGCCGGTGCCACCGCGCCAGCACGTCCGCCGCGACCTCGGTGTACGCGTGCCCGATGTGCGGCACGTCGTTGACGTAGAAGATGGGCGTCGTGATGGAGAACGCGGTGCCGTCGGACATGCGGACCATCCTACGGGCGCGTCCCATCAGGTGACGGTGGCCCGGGACCCCTGTGGAGACCGGCGTGACCGGGCGCGGACGTGGAGGACGGGCCTCCCGTCAGCGGGCCGCGAGCGCGCCCTCGTAGAGGTCGCGGCGCGACAGTCCGGTGGCCTGCGCGACCGCCACCGATGCCTCTTTCATGCGGACGCCGGCGGCGACGCGCTCGAGGACCAACCGCACCCCCGCCTCCAGGTCGACCGGACCCTCCGCGGACGGAGCGCCGGCCACGACGACGCAGATCTCGCCACGGACACCGTCCGCCGCCCAGGCGGCGAGCTCGCCGAGCGGCCCGCGCCGGACCTCCTCGTGCAGCTTGGTGAGTTCGCGGCAGACGGCAGCGGGGCGGTCGGCACCGAACGCGTCGGCCATGTCGGCGAGGGTGTCCGCGACGCGGTGGGGTGACTCGAAGAAGACGAGCGTGCGCGGTTCCCCCGCGAGCGCGGCGAACACGCGACGCCGTTCACCCTGCTTGCGGGTCGGGAAGCCCTCGAAGGCGAACCGGTCGGTGGGCAGCCCGGACACGGCGAGCGCGGTGAGCACGGCGCTCGGCCCGGGGATCGCGGTGACGGTCACGCCGGCGGCCGCCGCCGCGGCGACGAGGGGGAACCCGGGATCGCTGATCGCCGGCATGCCGGCGTCGGTCAGGACGACCACGTCGTCGTCGCGGGCGAGGTCCACGACCTCCGCGGCACGGTCCCGCTCGTTGTGCTCGTGCAGGGCGATGAGGCGCGGCCGGTTCTCGACACCGAGGGCGCGCATCAGGTGGACGGCGGTCCTCGTGTCCTCGGCAGCCACGACCGAGGCGTTGGCGAGGGCCTCGATCAAGCGCCGGGAGGCGTCGCCGAGGTTGCCGATGGGAGTCGCCGCGAGCACGATCACCGGTCCATCATCCCGCGCGGGCGGGCGACCGCTCGCCACCCGCCTCGTCCTCCACAGGCCGCTCCTGTCCACCGTCACAGGATCCGGACCCGGGAGGCCCGATGCCGCTTCCCTAGGATGCTGGGGTGACGACGGACCTGGCCGAACGCGGCTCCCCGCGCGACCTCGACCGTCCCCGCGGATCACGACTCGACGACTGGTGGGCACGCATGCTCACCACGTCGACGCGGGTCGCGATCTGGCGATGGACGGGTCCGCTCGCTGTGACGCTGCTCGCCGCGGTCCTGCGCCTCTGGGACATCGGCCGACCGGACAGCCTGGTCTTCGACGAGACCTACTACGTCAAGGACGCCTGGTCCATCGTCCACCTCGGGTACGAGGGCTCGTGGCCGGCGGACGTGGGCAACGACGGCCCCACGACGGACCAGCGGTTCGCGGGCGGCGCCACCGGCATCTACACCGACGTCGCGGAGTTCATCGCACACCCGCCGCTCGGCAAGTACCTCATCGGGCTCGGCGAGCTCCAGTTCGGCGGTGCGAACGCGGTCGGATGGCGCATCACGGTCGCGGCCGTGGGGATCGCGACGGTGTTCCTCGTCGCCGTCATCGCCCGGTCCCTGTTCCGGTCGACCCTCGTCGGCACCCTCGCCGGGTTCCTCATGGCGATCGACGGCCAGGCGATCGTGATGTCCCGCGTCTCCCTGCTCGACGGCATCGTCGGCTTCTTCGCCCTGCTCGGGTTCGGGGCGCTCCTGCTCGACCGCCGGTGGACGGAACAGCGGCTCGATCGATGGCTGACGTGCCGCGAGGACGCGGGGCGGAGCACCCTCTGGGGGCCGTCACTGTGGTTCCGGCCCTGGTTGTTCGCCATGGGACTCGCCTGTGGCCTGGCGACCGCGACGAAGTGGTCGGGCATGTACTTCCTGGCGTTCTTCGCCGTGTACAGCGTGCTGACCGACATGATGATGCGGCGTCGCGCGGGAATCGAGTTCTGGAGCAGCAGCGCGGTCCTCCGGCAGGGACCGGTCACGTTCCTGCTGACCGTCCCGGTCGCGGCCGTCGTCTACCTGGCGTCGTGGAGCGGTTGGTTCCTCACGCGGAGCGGGTACGACCGGACCTGGATCCAGAACGGCGGGCACCGCTGGACCGGTCTGCTCGCGTGGGTCCCCACCAGCGTGCAGAACTGGTGGCACTACCAGACCGAGATCTACGGCTTCAACATCACCCTGCACACGCCGCACGCCTACGCGGCGAACCCGTTCACGTGGCTGCTCATGGTGCGGCCGACGAGCATGTACTACCAGGGCACGGACCTCGGGCAGGACGGCTGCGCGTCCGAGCGGTGCGGAGCGGCGATCACCGACATCGCGAACCCGTTCATCTGGTACGCGGCGGTCATCGCGGCCGTGGTGCTGCTCGTGCTGTTCGTGCGTCGGCGGGACTGGCGGGCCGGGTACGTGCTGCTCGGGGTGGCTGCCGGGTACCTGCCGTGGCTCCTGTACGCCGGGCGCACGGTGTTCCAGTTCTACACGATCGCCTTCGAGCCCTACCTCGTCATCGGACTGGCCGCCGTGCTGGCGATGCTCCTCGGGTCACGGGACGATCCCCGGCCGAGGCGGACCCGGGCGATCGTCTGGGTGATCGTGTACCTCGCCGTGGCGAGCGCGGCCACCGCGTACTGGTACCCGATGTGGACGGCGATGCAGACCTCGTGGGACTTCGTCCGGTCGCACTACTGGTTCTCGTCCTGGCTCTGAGCGGTCGGTGGCACTGAGCGGTCAGGTGGCACTGAGCGGTCAGGCCGGAGCCGCGTTCAGCGCGAGCTCGAGCTCCTGACGCTCGAGGGGGCGCCCGCGCAGCGGCGACTCGACGGCGGGCGGGCAGACCCCGTCGATGAGCATCTGCCCGTACCGGCGCCAGAGGTCCGGGTCGCACGCGCGGGTGCGGTCGGCCACGGCACCCACCATGACGACGAGCATCGGCACGTCACGCGCCTGGAAGCCCTCTCGCAGCGCGCCCTCGCGGTGGGCGCGATCCACGAGCGCGGTCATCTCCGCGTCGATCCGGTCCCGGTCCCGTCGCAGCGCGGGCGACGCGGGGTGGGCCCGGACGATCACATCGGCCAGTGCCCGGTCGCTCGCGCGTAACTCGAGCGCGCCGAGCAGGTACGCGCGCATCGCCTCGCGTCCGGTGGGGCAGGCGGCGGCGCGCTCCACCAGCGCGGACAGGGTCTCGAACTTCGCCGACAGCAGGGCGTCCACGAGGGCGTGCTTGTCGGGGAACCGTCGGTAGACCGTGCCGACGCCCACGCCCGCCTCGTGCGCGACGTCGTTGAGCGTCACGCTGATCCCTCGTTCGGCGAAGAGCCGTCGCGCGGTGGCCAGGATGCGCTCTCGGTTCCGCAGGGCATCCGCGCGGAGTGGTCGCGCCTCCCGGTCCGCATGGGACGTGGTGGGCATGTCGGGAACGTTAATCCCGAATTCTGGGAATAAGCGGATGCGGCGCATCCGTTTCGCTCTACACTGAGCGAGGCGTCCGACGGTGCGCGCCTCCACATCCACTGCATCCGAGTGACGGAGGACGCCATCATGACGTCAGAACAGACGGCGACGACGCCGACCGGGGCGGTGCCCACGAGCACCGCGGGTGCGGCGCGCCGCACCGAGGGCGGGGTCCGCAACCCCTCCCCCATCGACAAGAAGGACCACCGCTGGATCGTCCTGACGGTGATCGGCATCGCGCAGATCATGGTCGTGCTCGACGCGACCATCGTGAACATCGCCCTGCCGTCCGCGCAGCAGGACCTCGGCTTCGGCACCGACCAGCGCCAGTGGGTCGTCACGGCCTACTCGCTCGCGTTCGGCTCCCTGCTCCTGCTCGGCGGGCGACTCGCGGACCTCTTCGGCCGGAAGAACACGTTCATCATCGGGCTCATCGGGTTCGCCCTCGCCTCGATGCTCGGCGGCCTCGCGGGCACGTTCGGGCTGCTCGTGGCCGCCCGCGCGCTCCAGGGCGTCTTCGGCGCACTGCTCGCACCCGCGGCCCTGTCGCTGCTCACGACGACGTTCACCGACATGAAGGAACGTGCGCGCGCCTTCGGCATCTTCGGCGCGATCGCCGGATCGGGTGCCGCGATCGGTCTGCTCCTGGGCGGCGTCCTCACCGAGTACGCCTCGTGGCGCTGGTGCCTCTACGTCAACCTCGTGATCGCGGCGTTCGCGTTCGTCGGCGCGTTGCTGTTCATCCCGCGTCCGGTCGCCGCACCGCGGCCCCGCATCGACTACCTCGGGGTCGTCACGATCACGGCCGGCCTGGTCGGCATCGTCTACGGGTTCTCGAACGCCGAGACCAACGGCTGGAACGACGGCCTGACCTACGTCTGCCTCGCCGCCGGCGTGGTCCTCATCGCGCTCTTCGTCCTCATCGAGACCCGTGTCGCACACCCGCTCATGCCGCTCCGCGTCGTGCTCGACCGTGATCGCGGCGGTTCGCTGCTCGCCATGGGCCTCGTCGCCATCGGCATGTTCGGCATCTTCCTGTTCCTGACGTACTACCTCGAGCAGACGCTCGGGTTCTCGTCGCTCAAGACCGGCCTGGCGTTCCTGCCGATGCCGCTGTCGATCATGTTCAGCTCGACGATCCTCGGGACCCGCCTGCTCCCGCGCGTCGGGCCGAAGGTGCTCATCTTCATCGGTGGTCTGGTCGCGGCGGTCGGTCTGCTGCTCCTCACCCGCACGCAGCTCGACAGCGCGTACGCGCCCGTCGTGCTCCCGGGCCTCATCGTCATCGGTCTCGGCATGGGCCTGATCTTCTCGTCGGCGTTCTCCACCGCCACCTCGGGAGTCGCCCGACAGGACGCCGGCGTCGCCTCGGCGATGGTGAACACGATGCAGCAGATCGGCGGGTCGATCGGAACCGCGCTGCTGTCGACGATCTTCGCCGACGTCGTGCGCGACCAGCTCACCGGGACGAAGGGCAGCCAGCTCGACCAGGCCCGCGCGGCCCTCGACGGCTACCACACGGCGTTCTTCATCTCGTCGGGCGTGCTCGTCCTCGTGGCACTGGCGGGCGGTCTGATCATCAACCGGCAGCGGGTGCGCCTGGCCAAGCTGCAGGCGGCGTCGTCGGACATCACGGGTTCGATCCCGACCGCCGCGCACTGATCACACTCCCGGCGCTCGTCGCCGCTGACGACGCGGGGTCGTCCGAGCGTCCACGACGCCGGATGACCCCGCGTTTCGGCGTGTTGCCGGAGCTTGTGGAGCGTCAGTGGGTGCGGGTTATGTTGTCGGCATGTCCCCGCTCCTGACGTCGCCCCTGGTGTCGACCCAGTGGCTCGCCGACCACCTGGGGTCGGACGACCTCGTGGTGATCGACGCGACCGTGCGCACGTCGGGCATCGGCCGCGGCACCCGCTGGGAGTCCGCGCACGACGCGTACGTCGAGGACGGCCACGTGCCGGGTGCGGTGTTCGCCGATCTCGTCGACGACCTCAGTGCTCCCGGAGCGGCCATCCCGTTCACCCGTCCGGACGTGGCGCGGTTCGAGCGCGCCGTCTCGGCGCTCGGCGTCTCGAACGGGTCGACCGTCGTGGTCTACGACGCCGCCCAGGGCGAGTGGGCCTCGCGGCTCTGGTGGCTGTTCCGCTCGTTCGGCTTCGACACCGTGGCCGTGCTCGACGGCGGGTTCGGCAAGTGGTCGCGCGAGGGGCGCCCGATCCGCCTCGGGGCGCTCGCTCCGCGGTCGTCGACGTTCCTCGCGACCGAGGAGCGACCGATGTGGGCGGACCGCGACCGCGTCGAGCGCGCGGTGGACGGGTCGGAGCCAGCCGCCCTGGTGTGCGCCGCCGACGAGCGCGCGTTCGGTCCCGCCGTACCCGAGCTCATCCCCGGGACGACCGCGATCCCCATCGACCGGGTCATCGACGAGGACACGAACGCCTTCCTCCGCCCGCGGACCCTGTCGACGGTCTTCGCCCCGGTGCTCGACGCCCCCGAGGTCGTGACCTACTGCGGTGTCGGTACCGCCGCCTGCGTCGACGCGTTGGCCCTGACGGTCCTCGGTCACGACCACGTGCAGGTCTACGACGGCTCCCTGGCGGACTGGTCGCGGGCGCCCGAGCCGGTCGCCTCCTGATCCTGCCGGTGGCTCGCTCCCCCTCCCGACGGCCGGGAGGCCCGGTCCGGTCCACAGGGACCGGGCAGCGGTCCGACCGTGGGGACGGCACGGGATACCGTGACGCCATGCACAGCACGACGACCACGACCTGGTCCGTTCGCCCGGTCGAGCCCCAGGACGAGGCACCGTGGCGGGCGCTCTACCGCGGGTACCGCACGTTCTACCGCCTCGACCACGACGACGCGGTGGTGGACCGGACCTGGCAGTGGATCGTCCGGGGCGACCACGGACTCTTCGGCCTCGTGGCGTCCAGGCCGGACGGGACCCTCGGCGCGTTGGCCGACCTGCGCTGGTTCGCGCGGCCCTCCAGCGCGACACTCGGGCTCTATCTGGACGACCTCTTCACCGCCGCGGAGCACCGCGGACTCGGGCTCGGCCGCATGCTCCTCGACCGGGCTCGGTCGGTCGCGGCCGACGGGGGTGCGTCCGTGGTCCGATGGATCACCGCTGCCGACAACGCGACGGCGCGGTCCTTGTACGACGCCCACGCCACGGCCACACCGTGGATCACCTACGACATGGCACCGGGAGCGGCACGATGAGCGCGCGCCGCGCAGTGGTGCTCGGCGGCACCGGGGGCATCGGGTCGGCGATCGTCCGGCAGCTGCTCGACGCGACCGACGACTGGCAGGTGGACGTGGTGGCGCGACGGGGCGGTGCGGCGGCCGATGCGCTCGTCGCCCGTGGTGCACGCTTCGTCCCGGGAGATCGACGGGACGGCGCGCTGCTCCGCGAAGTCCTCCGCGACGGAGCCGACCTGCTCGTGGACGGCGTCGCGGCGACCGCCACGGACGCCAGGCAACTCGCGCCGTACCTGCCGGACGTCGCCTCGACCGTGCTGCTCTCGACGAAGGCCGTGTACGCCGACGAGCGTGGTCGCCACGCGAACTCACTCGAACGTCCGGTGTTCCCGGTGCCGATCACCGAGGCCCAGCCGACCGTCCCCGCGGGCGAGGGCGACCCGACCTCCCGAGACGGGTACGCGGCGAACAAGGTGGCCGCGGAACAGGTCCTGCTCGACCACGGGGCCCCGGTGACGGTCCTGCGTCCGTCGAAGGTGTACGGGGTCGGGATCGGCCGGCCGCGCGAGTGGTGGGTCGTCCGGCGGGTGCTCGACGATCGGCCCCACATCGCCCTCGCCGACGGCGGGATGAGCATCGACCACACCACCGCCGCGGCCGGTGTCGCCAGCCTGGTGCACCTCGTCGCCGACGCGCCGGATCGCCGGATCCTCAACGTCGCGGACGAGCCCGCTCCGACGGTGCTCGACATCGTCCGGACGATCGCCGGGCACTTGGGACACCGGTGGGAGGAGGTCCTGCTCGACCAGGAGGGCTCCGCGCTGACGGGCCGCAGTCCGTGGTGGACGCCCTCGCCGGTCGTGCTCGACACCTCGGCGGCCCGCGCCCTCGGCTGGCAACCGCCCCGGTTCGAGGACGCCGCCCTGCCCGAGGTCGACTGGCTCGTCGAGGTGGCCCAGTCGACACCCGCCGACGGGGACGTCCCCTGGGCCACCGATCCCTTCTTCGAGCGCCTGTTCGACTACGGCCCCGAGGACGCGGCACTCACGCTCTTGTCGTTACGCGAGTGACGCCGGGTTCCACGCCCGTCGCTCGTCACCGTCCGGGTCGTCGACCTCGGTGATCGTGTCCGCGAGCAGGGCCGTGGTCCGCTGATCGAGGTCGTAGGGACGCCACGGCGCGCGCCCGGTGCGCACGAACGTCACCCAGGCGTCGTGCACGGTGCGCGCGGCCCGCTGTGACGGATGCGGTCCGATCCGAGGGGCGAGTTCCGGAAGCGTCACCGTCTCGAACACGAAGGGCGTGTCCGCGGCGTGGCACGAGCCGAGGCCGTCGTTGTCGCGGGCGTCCACGGCGTCGAACCGGTACATCCAGGTCCCGGACGACCCCTGCGCTGCTGTCGTGGCGCTCTGCTCCACGCCGCGCGCCGCGAGCGCCTCGGCCAGGGCGACCGTCGGCATCCGGAACCGTTGGTCGCCGCCCACGGCCACGAGCAGCTCGCCCGGCGTCGCCCCGGGTCGCCTCCGCCGGTACACGTCGAGGCCCTCCGCTGGCAGCCCCCACCGCTCGGCAGCGGCACGGAGCCCCGCCTCGTCAGTGGCGTCGACGAGTCCCGCGGGCCGCGCGAACAGTTCGTACTCGTCCCGCGTCGTCCCGAGTAGGACGGGGACGTCTGCGGCGATGCCGGCACGGACCGCATCGACGGGTCGCAGTGGCACCAGGTCGCCGTCGATGACGGGCGCGAACGGGACGCCTCCGCGTGGGATCGATCCCCACCCGCCGGCGCTGGCGCGGGCGACGACGCCGGCCACGGCCTCCACGAGCGTGTCGGGCGGAACGGCGGCGAGCGCCGCGGTGGTCGGTGGGACCCCGAGGTCCGCGGCGAGCGCGTCGGTCAGTGCCCGTCCCTCCTCGACCGGGAGCAACTGACTGCCGGCGCCGCTCTGGATCACGGCGGCGGCGAAGAGGCCGCGTGCGGACGGCATCGTGAGCAGGGTGGCGACCGACGCGGCTCCGGCGGACTCGCCCGCCACCGTGACGCGGTCGGGGTCGCCGCCGAACCGCGCGATCTCGTCCCGCACCCATCGGAGCGCGGCGACCTGGTCCTGCATGCCGAGGTTCGGCGAGCCGTCCTCCGTGACGAGGGATCCCTCGGCACCGAGCCTGTAGTTGATGGTGACGCAGACGATGCCGTCGCGGGCGAATGCGGTGCCGTCGTACTCCGGCAGCGAGCCGGAGCCCTGGAGGAACGACCCGCCGTGGATCCACACGAACACGGGGAGGCGGTCCGCGCCGACCGGCGTCCAGACGTTGCAGTTGAGCCACTCGTCGCCGGGGATCGTCACCTCGGGCAGGATCGGCACGACGGGCGCCGGGTAGCTCCCCTTCGGCGCCGTCGGGCCGTACACGGTGGCGTCGCGGACGCCCTGCCACGGGACGACCGGCTGCGGCGGTCGGAGTCGGTTCCGGCCGACCGGAGCGGCGGCGTACGGCACGCCGAGGAACCGTCGGATGCCGTGTTCGGCGGTCCCCCGGATGCTGCCGCCCGACATGTGGACGACGTGTTCCGCCTGCTCGTTCTGTTCCATCGCTGCTCCTCCACGGTACTGTGAGTGGTCACTCACAACTTACGTGTGAGCGACCACTCACACAAGTGACAGCACGGACTTCAGGAGGACGCCATGGCCGGTCGCGGAACCGCCGACGAACGACGCGATCAGATCCGCCGAGCAGCGACCGTGGCGTTCGCCCGTTCGGGACTGCACGGGGTGTCGATCGACACCATCGCGCGCGAGGTCGGCATCAGCGAGGCGTACGTCTTCCGGCTCTTCGGCAACAAGCGCGCCCTGTTCATCGATGTCGTCGTCGCCGCGTGCGACCGACTCACCGAGGGCATGGTCGCAGCGGCAGCGGGACGCACCGGTGCCGAGGCCCTGACGGCGATGGGCGACGCGTACGTCGAACTCCTCGGCGACCGGGACCGGCTGTTGTTGCAGATGCAGGGCTTCGCGGCGTGCGCGGACCCGGCGGTCCGCGCGGCGATGCAGGACGTGTTCGGCCGATTGTGGAACACGGTGGCCGAACGGTCGGGGATGGACGACGTGCCCGTCAAGACCTTCATCGGCCTCGGGATGCTCATGAACACCCTCGCCGCGCTCGACGTCGGGACGCTCGACACCGAGTGGGCACGTGCTGCTCGGTCGTTCGTGCCGTTCGGTGCCTCCTGATCGGCGCTCAGTGGTCGGGCGCGTCCTCCACGTGCGCGCGGGTGTCCGACGCGCGCAGGCGGAGCAGTGCCCACGCCCCGAGCGCGAGCCCCACTGCCGGGAGGATCACGGCCTGCACGGTCCAGGCCTGCTCGATGAGGTTCGGAGCGGTCCTCTGGGCCCGAACGACGAGGCCGAGGGTCACCGGCAGCACGATCATGATCACGGCGTTGAGCAGGGCGGCTCGGGTGGTGGTCCGACGGAGCCGACGCTCGAGCTCGGCCGCCTCGCGCGCCAGCGGCAATGGGCGGGCGCGGAGGCCGGAGACCCCGATGACCGCGGCCGGGTAGAGAACGATCCCGAGGCCAGCGAGCGAACCGAGGACCAACGCGACCGCGACGACGCCCGCGCGCGAGGAGACCGTGAAGCGCAGGTAGACCCCGACCGAACGAGGCGTGAGGCGAAGCCAGGCGCGATGACCCAGCGCACCGAGCGTGACGGCGTCGACGATCACCAGGACGGCAGCCGTGACCGTGGCCCATCCGAGCGCGTGGAGCCCGCCGCGCGCACCGATCGTGACGACACCGACGATGACCGCCGCCGCCGCGAGGCCGAGCAGGACCGACGGCAGCAACCACTCCCGGATGCGCGCAGGCGTACGGGGGTGCAGCGGGGCAAGCTGCGCGTCGAGGGCGTCCCCGTCGTCATCCGCAGTCGGCACAGGGCGACTGTACCGACAGCGTGGTGCCCCGAGGATCGGACGGGGCACCGGGGGCAGCCCTCCTCGATTCCCTGCGTGACGTCCACAACGTCAACCGGAAGCGGGCACTCTCCACAGCCGGGACGGCCTGGGACCACGCGCGCGGCCTCGGTGCAAGGCTGTGCCCATGAGCGACAACCGTCTCGGCACCGCCGTCAGTCCCTACCTGCGAGCCCATGCCGACAACCCCGTGGACTGGCGGGAGTGGGGCACGGAGGCGTTCGCCGAGGCCGCGGAGCGCGACGTCCCCGTGTTCGTGTCGATCGGCTACGCCACCTGTCACTGGTGCCACGTCATGGCCCGTGAGTCGTTCTCCGACCCGGCGATCGCCGACGAACTCCGTCGGGACTTCGTGTCGGTCAAGGTCGACCGCGAAGAACGCCCGGACGTCGACTCCAGCGCCATGATCGGCGCGAGCGCGTTCACCCAGAACCTCGGCTGGCCGCTCAGCGTCTTCATGACCCCGGGGGGCCGGGTGTTCTACGCGGGCACCTACTTCCCGCCCGAACCCGTGCAGGGGCACCCCTCGTTCCGGCAGGTGCTCGGCGCGGTGCGCGAGGCCTGGACGGACCGGCGGGACGAGGTCGACCAGAACGCCGACGGCATCGCCGCCGCCATCACCGCACAGTCACAGGCGGGTGGCGGCGCGGACGACGCCGGCTCGGAGGCTCGGGGCGGCCCCACCACGGCCCTCCCGGATCCGTCGGCGGTGCACGCGGTCGTGGACCGACTGGCGGAGGCCGAGGACCGGGAGTTCGGTGGCTTCGGGTCGGCCCCGAAGTTCCCGAACGCGCCGTTGCTCGAGTTCCTCGTCGATGCCGGTGCCGACGGCGACGCGCAGGCGCTCGACCTGGCGGAACGAACCCTGACCGCGATCGCCGGGTCCGACCTCCTCGACCCCCTCGACGGCGGCGTCTTCCGCTACGCCACCCGGCGTGACTGGAGCGTGCCGCACTACGAGCGGATGCTGTACGACAACGCGGGGCTGCTCGCGACCGCTGGTGCCCTCGCCCGACATCGCCCCGACGGCATCGCCCCGCAGCTCGCGCGCGGCATCGCCCGGTTCCTGCACGCCGTGCTGCGGACGGCGGACGGTGTGTTCGTCGCGGCGCAGGACAGCGAGAGCACCATCGACGGCCGACGCGTCGAGGGTGCGTGGTACCGCGAGGACGCCGCGGGTCGCGCTCGGCTCGACCCGCCGCCGCTCGACGACCACGTGCTCACCGGCTGGAACGGACTCGCCATCCGTGCCCTCGCGATCACCGGGGCGGCGCTCGCGGATCCCACCATGATCGAGGACGCTCGCAGCGCCGCTGACCGTCTCCTCGCGACACACGTCCGCGACGGTGCGGTCGTCATCCGGTCCTCGACGCCCCGGGGACCCTCCGCCGCGGGACCCGCACTCGAGGACATCGGGCTGTTCGCCGAGGGGCTGGCCGAGCTCGCGCTCGCCAGCGGAGAGGCCCGGTACGCGACGGCGGCGCGGACCATCGTCGACGATGCTGTCACGCTCGACGACACGGGCCGGGCTCGGGTGGTGGTGGGTGCGGATCCGGTCCTCGCGGCCGCAGGCACCGATGCCGGCGAGCAACCCCAGACGGCGCTGCGGAGCGGCTCGATGGGACTCGCGGGTGCGGCTGCCCGCCTCGCGGAGTTGACCGGCGACTCCCGGTACCGCTCCATCGCCGCTCAGCTGGTCGCCGGCCGGGCGAACGACGGACTGCGGCAACCCCTCGGCCACGCCGATGCGCTCGCGCTCGCGCTCGAGCTCGCTCGACCGAGTCGCGAGGTCGTCGTGGTGGTCGAGCACCCCGACGACCCGATGGCCCGGCGCGGCGTGGCCGAGCGACGTCCCGGCACGCTCGTCGCGGTGGTGACACCCGAGCAGGCCCGCGCCTTCGCCGCTGCGGGCTTCGAGCTGTTCGTCGACCGCGATGCGCTCGCCCCCGCGGCCTACGTGTGTCACGACATGGTCTGCGCGTTACCGGCGCGGACGATCGACGCACTCGCAGCGAGCCTGTCCGCCTGACCCGACCGCTGTCCGGCCACGGCAGGTCGGCACGACCCTGCGGGCCCCGGATGGAGCCACGCGACGTAGACTGGAGGGCTCATGCCGACCACCCCGATCGCGATCTCGTACCCGCCGGACCTGCCCGTGTCGCAGCGGCGCGACGACATCGCTGCCGCGATCCGCGACCACCAGGTCGTCATCGTCGCCGGCGCGACCGGGTCCGGCAAGACGACGCAGCTGCCGAAGATCTGCCTCGAACTCGGACGCGAGCACATCGGACACACCCAGCCACGGCGGATCGCGGCGCGGACCATCGCGGAGCGCGTGGCCGAGGAGCTCGGGAGCGACCTCGGCGACCTCGTCGGGTACCAGGTGCGGTTCACCGACAAGGTCTCGGCGAACACCCGGGTCAAGCTCATGACCGACGGGATCCTGCTCAACGAGATCCACCACGACCGCGACCTCCGGCGCTACGACACGATCATCATCGACGAGGCGCACGAGCGGTCGTTGACGATCGACTTCCTGCTCGGGTACCTGAAGCGGCTGTTGCCGCGGCGCCCCGACCTCAAGGTGATCATCACGAGCGCGACGATCGACCCCGCGTCGTTCTCCCGGCACTTCGGCGGGGCTCCGATCATCGAGGTCTCGGGCCGGACGTTCCCGGTCGAGATCCGCTACCGGCCCCTCGTCGCCGAGGACGGCACCGACGCCGACGCCGACGTGGACGCCGAGCTCGACGAGGACGACGCACGCACCGGTGACGCCGGGCGGAGTACCCGCGTCGGCTCCCCCGACGACCGCGACTTCCTGCAGGGCATCACGGACGCGCTCGAGGAACTGGCGCGCGAGGAACCCGGCGACGTGCTCGTGTTCCTGTCCGGCGAGAACGAGATCCGCGACGCCCAGGACGCCATCGAGGGCAAGCGGTACCCGGGCACCGAGGTCCTGCCGCTGTACGGGCGGCTGTCCGCGGCGGACCAACATCGGGTGTTCCAGCGGAGCAGCACGCCGGGCGTCCGCAGGCGCGTGGTGCTCGCGACGAACGTCGCCGAGACGAGCTTGACCGTGCCCGGGATCCGATACGTCGTGGACACCGGCACCGCGCGCATCTCGCGGTACTCCCCACGTGCGAAGGTGCAGCGGCTGCCGATCGAGGCGATCTCGCAGGCGAGCGCGAACCAGCGGTCGGGCCGGTCCGGCCGCACGAGCCCGGGCATCGCGATCCGCCTCTACTCCGAGGACGACTTCGCCCGCCGCCCCGAGTACACGGACCCCGAGATCCTCCGCACGAACCTGGCCGCGGTGATCCTGCAGATGATCTCGCTCGGCTTCGGCGACATCGGCGCGTTCCCGTTCCTGCAACCCCCGGACTCGCGGGGCGTCAAGGACGGCCTCGACCTGCTCCGCGAGCTCCAGGCCGTGGACAAGCAGGGCGCGATCACCCGCACGGGTCAGCAGCTGACCCGGTTGCCCATCGACCCCCGGCTCGGACGCATGGTGCTCGAGGCGGGCCGGCAAGGCGTCGGCCGCGAGGTCATCGCGATCGTCGCCTCCCTGAGCATCCAGGACCCGAGGGAACGCCCGCTCGAGCAGCGTGCCCGTGCCGACCAGCTGCATGCACGGTTCTCCGATCCGACGAGTGACTTCCTGACCCTCCTGACGCTGTGGAACCACATCGAGGACCGGCAGACGGAGCTCAGCTCGAGTGCGTTCCGCCGCGAGGTCCGCTCCGAGTTCCTCAACTACCTGCGGATCCGCGAGTGGCAGGACCTGTACCGGCAGCTGTCACGGGCCGCCAAGCAGGTCGGGGTGCACGTCGGGACGGAACGCAAGGACGACCCGGACGCCGTCCACCGCGCGCTGCTGTCGGGCCTGCTCAGTCAGATCGGGTTGCGGGACCGCGAGAAGCGCGACTACCTCGGTTCGCGCAACACCCGCTTCGTCCTGTTCCCCGGGAGCGTGCTGGCGAAGAAGCAGCCGGATGCGGTGATGGCCGCCGAACTCGTCGAGACGAGTCGACTCTTCGCGCGCACGGTCGGGAGGATCGACCCGGCCTGGGCGGAACCGCTCGCCGGGGACCTCCTCAAGCGCACCTACGGGGAACCCCACTGGGAGAAGAAACAGGGCGCCGTCGTGGCCTACGAGCGCGTGACGCTGTTCGGCGTGCCGATCGTCGCGCGACGGCGCGTGCAGTACGCCCGCATCGACCCGGTGCACGCACGCGAGCTGTTCATCCGGCATGCCCTGGTCGAGGGCGAGTGGGACTCCCCGCAGGCGTTCGACCGGGCGAACCGCAGGCTCCGGAAGGAACTCGAGCAACTCGAGGAGCGCACCCGCCGCCGCGACATCCTGCTCGACGACGAGCGCGTGTTCGACTTCTACGACGCCCGGATACCCGCCGACGTCGCGACCACCCGGGGGTTCGAGGGCTGGTGGCGCCGAGAGCGCCGGGACCGCCCGGACCTGCTGACGATGCGCCGAGAGGACCTGCTCGACGAGTCCGCCGCCGAGGCTGCGCAGGACGAGTCCGAGTACCCGACGCAGTGGCGACAGGGCGACCAGCGTCTGGCGCTCCGCTACCGGTTCGAGCCGGGCGCCGAGGACGACGGCGTGTCCGTGCAGGTGCCCCTGCCGCTGCTCCCCCGCATGCGCGAGGACGGCTTCGACTGGCAGGTGCCGGGGCTGCGGAAGGAACTCGTGACGGCGCTCATCCGGGCGCTCCCGAAGCAGATCCGCAAGAACGTGGTGCCCGCGGCCGACTGGGCGGAGAAACTCGTGGCGGTGCTGCCGGACGACGCGCCGGCCGAGCCGACCGAGTCGTTCCGCTCGACGCTCGCCGCGGCGATCCAGCGCATGGTGCACGTGCCGGTGACCGAGGCCGACTTCGACATGGAGCGCGTGCCACCGCACCTCCTGCCCACGTACACGGTCGTCGACGAGCGCGGCCGCCGCGTCGGGTCCGGCAAGGCGCTCGGGACGCTGCAGGAGCAGCTCAAGGAGCGGACGCAGGCGAGCGTCGCGCGGGCGGCGAGCCGTCCCTCCCGATCGGGAGGCGCGGCTCCGGTCCCCGGGACCGCGGAGCGCTCCGGACTCACCACCTGGCCCGAGGCCGACCTGCCCCAGGTGCTGGACACTCGCCAGGCCGGCGGCACGATCCGCGCGTACCCGGCACTGGTCGACGAGGGGAAGTCGGTGGCGGTCCGGCTGCTCGCGACGGCAGCCGACCGGGCGGTGCAGATGCCAGCGGGGGTTCGTCGACTCGTCATGCTCGCCGTGCCGAGTTCGGTGAGCTACATCCAGTCGCACCTGACCGCGCAGGAGAAGCTCGCCCTCGCGACGAGTCCGTACCCGTCGACGGCGGCGCTCTTCGACGACGTCCTCGCGGCGGTGGTGGACGCCGGCGTGCGGCGACGGCACCCGGACGGGCTGGTGTTCACGCGTGCGGAGTTCGAGGCGACCCGGGACGCCGTGTCGGCGACCGTGGTGGACACCATGTTCGGAGCGGTGTCCGAGGTCGCGGCCGTCCTCACGGCGTGGCGTGGTGCCGAGCGCGCGTTGAAGGCCGCCACGTCGATGGCCCTGCTCCCGGCGCTGACGGACATGCGGCAGCAGATGGAACGGCTCGTGTTCCCGGGCTTCGTCGCGGCGACGGGCATCGACCGGCTGCGTCGACTCCGCGTGTACCTGCAGGGTGTCGAGGCCCGGGTGGCGAAGCTCCAGCAGAACCCCGGCCGGGACCGTGCCTGGTCGCGGGACGTCGAGACCGCCACGACCCGGTACCTCGAGGCGGGGGGGACCTTCCCGCCGCAGCCCGGTGCGCCCGCCGAGCTCGTGCACGCACGGTGGATGCTCGAGGAGTTCCGGATCTCCCTGTTCGCCCAAGAGCTCCGGCCCGCCGAGACGGTGAGCCTGCAGCGGATCGCGAAGGTGCTCGCGTCGGTCTGAACCCCGATCGGCGTGCCGGGCGACCTGCCGTGTCGGCCGTTCTGGGGACCCGTGCCCCCCGTCGGAGCGCCGCCACGACCCCCGCTTTTTCCGGCATGTGTCCGCGTCTTTCGGGGGTGTTACGTCGGGCCGTGCGGTCACCGAGTCTTCGCCGCCGAGCGACTGTCCGGCCGTCCAGTCGGTCTAGCGTGATGAGCACGCCCGGTGGTCGGGCGGCGTCCGTGCGCGGACGTTGTCGAGCTCCGCTACGGGGAACGGAACCGAGATGGCCTTCGCACTGCACCGCTGGAACCGCGCCACACTGCTCGCGCGCCTCGAGGCGAACGAGGCGATCGACGACGCGTCCAGCATGGATCCCGCGCAGGCGGCGCGGGAGCGGCTCCGACTGCTGGCCGTCGGCGACCGGTTCGAGGCAGCCGTCATCTCCGACGACGAGGCGATCGCCGAGTTCCGTCGGCTGCGTGACGACGCTCGGCGCATCGCGGTGGGTCAACCGGTCCTCGACTGAGCGCGGACGCGTCCGCCTCGAAGCGTGCGAGCACGACCGGGGCGACCGAGCGGGCGGTGGTTCAGGGCGTCCGACCGGCCGCTCCGGTCGCGTGACCACGTGCGAGGCTGTCGGCATGCAGCACGACGAGCACCATGACCGGAACGCCTTGTCCTTCGGCGCCGTCGCCGACGTGTACGAACGGGGGCGTCCCGGCTACCCCGCCGAAGCGATCGCCTGGGTGCTGCCGCCTGGCGCGTCGCGCGTGGTCGACCTCGGTGCCGGGACCGGCAAGGCGACGAGGGTGCTGACGACGCTCGCCGCCGAGGTCCTCGCGGTCGAGCCCGATCCCGGTATGCGTACTGCACTCGCGCGGGTGCTCCCGGACGTACCGGTGCTCGAGGGCACGGGCGAGGCGATCCCGCTGGAGGACGACTGGGCCGACGCCGTGGTCGTGGCCCAGGCGTGGCACTGGATGGACCCGGTCGCGGCGTCGCGGGAGATCGGCCGGGTGCTCCGGCCGCACGGCACGCTCGGGCTCGTCTGGAACCTCCGGGACGAGACCGTGCCGTGGGTCGCGCGCATGAGCGCCCTCATGCACCAGCCGGGTGAGCGCGTGATGGGCGTCGAGCACCCGGCGTTCGCGCCGCCGTTCGCCAGGCACGAGCGGCACGAGGTCCGCTGGGTGCACGAGCAGAGCCGGGAGGAGTTCCTGGCGATGGTGGCGTCCCGCAGCTACGTGAGCACGCTCGAGGCGGCGGAGCGCCAGGCCGTGCTCGGTCGGATCGAGGACCTCCTGGACGGTGACCCCGCGCTCTCCGGTGACGTGATCGCGGTGCCCTACGTGACCTACGCGCACCGCGCCTCCCGGTAGCGACGCCCGAGAACGAACACGCAGGAACGCGCGCGCACGGACGACGAGTGCGCGGTCGTCCGACCGCGCACTCGTCGTCGGCACGCGCCCCGGCGACGGGGAGACCCGACCGCCGGGAACGCGGGGTCAGACCGTCCCGCTCCGCCGCATCGGGCCCGGCCGCCGCTCCCGGAGCCGGTTCGCGGTGACGAGCAGGGCGCCGGCGAGCACGAGGAGCAGCGCGCCGAGGCCGACCATGCCGACCGCGATGTCCGACCCGGTGAACGCGAGCTGCCCGACGGACACGACCGCGGCGACCGCTGTCCGGGCGACCGCGTCGTGGATGCCGAGCACGACGCCGTCGGGGTTCAGCGCCTCGACCCGGTACGAGTACGTCGTGTCGGGGTCGAGGCCGGTGAACACGGCAGTCGTGGCACCGGCACCGAGGGTGCGCGACGCGACCGCGTGGGCGAGGTCGCTGCTCGCGGAGACGACGATCCGGTAGGCCGTGGCACCGGGGATCGGCTTCCAGGTGGCCGTGAAGGACCCACTCGCCTTCGACGGGACCACGATCGGCTCGACCGTGTGGATCGCCGTCACGACGATCGCCGTCGTGGCCGACGAGGGTCCGTACGAGTCGTCGCCCGTGTACGCCGCCGCGACCGTGTCCGAGCCGGGCACGATGCCCGCGGTCGAGCACGTGGTGTGCGGGAGCGTCAGCGTGCAGAGCACCCGGTGGTCGACGCGCAGGGTGACCGTACCGGTGGCGTGCGCGGGCAGGCCACCGATCGTCAGGGTGACCGTGTCGCCCCACGTGGTGCTCGACGCTGCAGCATGCACCGTGACCGCGGTCGCGGCCCGCGCCACGTGCATGGTGATGGGCGTGCCGGTCGAGCCGTCGTGATCGGCGTCACCCGAGTAGACGGGCGTCACCTGGTGTGTGCCGGTCGGCAGGTCGGTGACCGTGGTGCAGCTCGTGGCGCGCCCGAGTTGCACGGTGCAGAGGGTCGTGCCGGCGTCGTCGGTGAACGTGACCGTGCCCGTGGCGCCGGCGGGCAGCCCGGTCGGGGTCAACACCACGCCGGTGCCGTAGGTGGTGTCGATCGTGCCGAGGCCAGCGCCGCTGCCGCCGCCCGCGCCGCCGCCACCCGGGCCGCTCCCGCTGCCGCTCCCGCTCCCGGTCCCGGCGCCCGTGCCACCACTGCCCGGCACGACGGCGACGGCCGTGGGCGCCTTGGCGACCGTGATCGTCAGGGTCTGCGTCGCCGTGGCCGGCGCGTGGTCGTCGTCGCCCGGGACGAACGTCGTCGTCACCGTGTGGGTCCCGGCGCCCAGCGCGGCCGAGGTCGTGCACGAGAGCGCTGGGAGCTGCACGGAGCAGAGGACCTGGTGGTCGTCGTCGGTGAACGTCACGGTCCCGGTGGCACCCGGAGCGATGCCGGCGACGGTCAGGGTGACCGGCGTGCCGTGGACGGGATGGTCGTCGCTGACGCTCGCGGTGATGCTGCTCGACCTCGCGGCGACGACGAGCTGGACCGCCGGGCTCGTGCTGCCGACGTGGTCGGTGTCGCCCGTGTACGTCGCGGTGATCGCGTAGCTGCCCTTGTGCAGGGTCGACGGTGTGACCGTGGTGGCAGCTGCGCCGTCGCGCACGTCCGCCGAGCCGAGCGCCAGCCCGTCGCTCGTCGCCCACGTGACGGTGCCCGACGCACCAGCGGGCAGGTCCGTCACGGCGAGCGCGGCCGTGTCGCCGTAGTCCACGGAACTCGTGCTGCCGCCGTCGATGGTCGCCCCGATCGCCGTGGTGGCGCGCTGGACGACGAGCGTCACGACCGGGCTGTCGACGGCCTCGTGGTCGTCGTCGCCGACCCAGTGCGCGATGACCTGGTACCTGCCGGCGGTGAGGGCGGCGTCGGTGTCGATGCTGGGCCTCCCGGCCGTGGCCGTGCCGAGCACGGTGCCACCGGTCGTCGCGAACCGGATGACGCTGTCGCTGGCGGCGCCGCTCGGGAGGCCCGTGGCGGTCAGGCGCGCGCTCGTCCCGTAGGTCACGGTGTCGGCGTCGCTCGTGTGGCCGTCGGCCGTCACGCCGATGGCGGCGGTGGCCTTCGCCACGTGCACGGCGACCGGGTCGCTCGAACCGCCCACGTGGTCGGTGTCGCCGTCCCAGCTCGCGCTGACCGTGTGGTCCCCGGCGGCCAGCGCGGTCGTGGTGCACGAGGTCGCGGGCAGGTGCACGGTGCACAGCGGGGCGCCGCTCTCGTCGGTGAACGCGATGGTGCCGCTGGCTGCAGCGGGTGTGCCCGTCGCCGACAGGGTGAGCTCGTCGCCGAAGGTCGGGGTCGGGTCGCTCACGGTGGTGGCCATCGGGACGGCCGGCACCCGGTCGACCGTGAGCGTCGCGACGGAGGACGTGCCGCGGGCGTAGTCACCGTCGGTCGTGCCGGCGTAGGTCGCGACGATGCGGTGCGCACCGGCGTCGAGCGTGCTCGTCGGCGTGCAGGACGTGTCGGGCAACGTCACCTGGCACAGCGCGGGCGCGTCGGCGGACCCGGTGTCCGCGGACGCGTCGCGGAACGACACGGTGCCCGCGGCGTCGGACGGGAGGCCCGTCACGGCGAACGTGGGGACGTCACCGTACGTCGTGGTCGCGGTGGTGTGACCGTCGACGGTCGTGGCCGAGCTCGTGGCTGCCTGGCCGACGTGCACGGTCGCGGTGTTCGTGGCCGTGGAGGCGGCGGTCGCGCCGTCGCCGGAGTACCGCGCGGTCACGACGTGGTCGCCGAGCGCCAGCGTGGTGGGCTGCGTGCACGAGGGCGTCGTGGTACTCGCGTCGGCGGTGCAGGCGGCGGTGCCGTCGACGAGGAACGTCACGGTTCCGGTCGCACCCGAGGGCAGCCCGGTCGCGCTGTAGGTCGGCTCGACGCCGACGCGCGTGGTCTGAGCCGGTGAGGCGCCGACGGTGAACGCCGAGGAGCGGAGCGCGACGTCGACGGACGCCGTGCCCGTGGACCCGGAGCGTGTGGTGTCGCCCGAGTAGGTCGCGGTCACGACGTGCGGACCGGCGGCGCTCTCGACGACGGAGCACGACGCGGTGCCGTTCGCGACGGGGACCGCCCTGCACACGGTCGTGCCGCCCTGCGTGAACGTCACGGTGCCGGTCGCGGCCGTGATCGTGCTGCTCGGGCTGCCGGTCGTGGTGACGGCGGCCGTCACCGTCGTGGCACCCCCGGCCGTGATGGAGGCCGGCGAGGCCGAGACCTGGAGGGCCGTCGGGACGTGCGCGACCGTCGCGGTCGCGTGGGCGGACGCGGTGGTGAGGGCGTCGGTCGACGCGACGGTCGAGGTGATCGTGGCGGTCGTGCCGACGGCGCCGCTCACGGTGTACGGGATGTGGATCGCGGGGAGGGCGGTGCCGGGCTGCGTGCCGGCGGCCGAGGAGTCCGTGCACGCGACGGTCTGACCGCTGGAGTCGGACGGGTCCGTCGCGCAGCTCCAGGTGCCGTCCGAACCACCCGCCGCGTTCGGCGTCGCACCCGCGTCGAACCGGGTGGTGACCTTGACGAGGCCCTGCTCGGCACCGCCGCTCGAGGCGACGGCCGGCGTGACGGTGTAGGTGTCGCTGTCGCCGCGCTGTGGCGAGGGGTCCGACACGGACGCCGTGGCCGCGAGCTGCGGCACCGCGCCCGTGAGCGAGGTCGCGGTGAACTGGTTCACCTCGTGGACGTCGTAGGAGCCGCCGGTCGACCCGACCCACCCGTAGGTGAGCTTGTACGGGTACCCGGTCGACGGATCGATCCAGCTGGCGGGGAACGTGGCACCGGAGGTGGTCACGTTCGGCAGGGTGCCCATGAGGGTCTGCGGCCCAGCGGTGGCGCCGATCGAGTCGTACACGATCGCCCAGTTGCCCGCGGGGACGGCGGTCCTCGGCAGGACCGAGCTGCCGTTCGCGCCCGTCATCCCCTTCGACATCACCGTCGCCGTCGAGGTGTTCACGACGATCTCGACGGGCACGTCCGCGTCCGTCCGGCTGGACACCGTGGCCTTGGTCAGGGCACCCGAGGGCTGGGAGCTCGCGATGTAGCAGTAGCCGACCGTCCCGTTGCCGGGGCCGCGGACGGTGACGTTCGCCTTGCCGTTCGTGGTGTTCGAGGCGACACCGGTGGTGCAGTTCGTCCCGCTGTACGTCGTGGTCTTGTAGTTGCCGTACGCGTCCAGTCCGAGCCCGAGGTACCCGTAGGGCAGGCCGCTCGCCGTCGAGCCGTAGTCGTGGTTCGCGCTGTAGCCGAGCGATCCACCCGTCGGACCGGTCTGGGTCGGCGGCTTCGGCGCGTAGGGGTCGGTGGCAGCGAGGTAGAACGCGATGCCGTCCGCGCCGTTGCCGCCGTACTGGTAGGAGTCGAACGTCACGTCGAGGCCCTGGGCGATCGGGACGGCGCCCTTGGCTCCCACGCCGCCGACCTTCGTCCCCGTCGCGTCCGTCAGGCGGAGCGCGCCGTTGCTGCTGTCGACGGCCGTGGTGGCGCAGCCCGGGACCGGGGTCTGCGACGTGTCCGTCCCCGCCGTGAGACAGGCGATGTTCGTCCCACCGGGCAGGGTCGGCTTCATGAAGGAACCCGAGTCCGCGATCGAGGGGCCCGTGAACGCCTCCTGCGCGTACTGCGTCGTCGCCGTCGTGGTCGCCGCCTGCGCCGCGGTCGTGGCGAGCCCGACGGACACACCGCCGAGCATGAGTGCGACGCCGAGCACGGCGAGGCGGCGGGCGGTCTTCGGGCGCGCGCGATGGCGCGCGGTCGCGGCAGCGAACACGGCGGCGGTCCTGTCGGATCAGGGGGTTCGGGTCGGCTCGGTCGCAGCGGCTGATGCCGGGGTTCCGAGTCCTCCCAAGGTACTGACGCCGCCGGTTCCATTCACCTGCATCGAGACCCCCAGTGCGGGGCACGTCCCCCGTGTGGAGGACCGGGCGGGGTCACGGGAGCTGGTCGACCGCTCAGAGAACGGACGGCCCGGGCCTGAGCCGCGCTCACGCGCGCGCCGTTCCGGGTCCCCGCGGGCGATAGGCTCGACGGCGATGCGTCCGACGGTGCGGGACGTGGCCGCCCTCGCCGGGGTGTCGCCAAAGACGGTGTCCAACGTGATCAACGGCGGTGTTCCGGTGCGCCCCGACACCCGGCAACGGGTGGAGGCGGCCCTCGCCGAACTCGACTACGTCCCGAACCTGTCGGCGCGGGGGTTGCGCAACGGCCGGTCCGGCACGATCGCGCTCGCACTGCCCGACCTCGGGACGTCGTACTCGGCCGAGCTCGCCCGTGCGTTCGTCGAGCTGGCGCGCGGGCACGGGTGGGCGGTCCAGATCGATCAGACCGGGTCGGACCCCGCGCGCGAGATCGACCTCATCTCGCGGGCGCGGGCCCACCTGGTCGACGGCCTCGTGCTCAATCCGGTCACCCTCGGCGAGAGCGTCGTGGCGAACGGGCGGGGTCTGCCGCCGACCGTCGTGATCGGCGAGGTGGAGCCGCAGGACGTGGACCAGGTCCACGTGGACAGCTTCGCGGCCGGCCGCGACGTCGGCCGTCTGCTCATCGCCACCGGGCATCGACGGATCGTGCTGCTCGGCACCTCGGACGACTCCTTCCGCACCGCCTCGAGCGAGACCCGACACGAGGGGCACCGCGCGGCGCTCCGCGAGGCCGGCCTGCCCGAGGACCCGACCCTGTCGATCGCCGTCGGATCGTGGTCGACCTCGGCCGCCGCCGCAGCGATGTCCCGGTTCCTCGACCAGCACGGGTCGCCGGACGCCGTGTTCTGCTTCACGGACTCCATGGCGCTCGGTGTGCTCCACGTCCTCGCCGACCGTGGCGTCCGCGTGCCCGAGGACGTCTCGGTGGTCGGGTTCGACGACATCGAGGAGGCCTCGTTCGCGGTGCCGTCGCTGACCACCGTCTCGTTCGACAAGCGCGCGATCGCCGAGGCCGCCCTGACCGCGCTCGAACGCCGGATCGAGGACCCGGACGCGCCGCGGATCGTGCAGGTCGTGCCGCACCACATCGTCGAGCGTGCGAGCGTCGCCTCGCGCCGGGGCTGACACCCCCGGATGAGCGGGCCGGCCGGTGGGACGCGCGGCCCACCGCGGAGCCCCGACGCTCGCCACCGTCGGCACGACGCGCCGACGGCGGCTTGTGGAGCCGAGTTACAACGATGTAAAACGGGAGCGACCACCACCACACGACGACGTGAGGACCACATCGCGCATGTCCACCGCAACCATCACCGTCGACCGCGAGTTCATCGTCGGTCCCGTTCCGCGCCGACTGTTCGGCTCGTTCGTCGAGCACATGGGCCGATGCGTCTACACCGGGATCTACGAGCCCGGCCACCCGAACGCCGACGAACACGGGTTCCGCCGTGACGTGCTCGACCTCACCCGCGAGATGGGCGTCTCGATCGTCCGCTACCCGGGCGGCAACTTCGTCTCCGGCTACCGCTGGGAGGACGGGGTCGGCCCCGTCGAGCAGCGTCCCCGCCGGCTCGACGGCGCCTGGCACACGGTCGAGACCAACGCCTTCGGTCTGCACGAGTTCGCCGCCTGGGCCAAGGAGGCGGGGGTCGAGGTCATGGAGGCCATCAACCTCGGCACCCGCGGCGTCGAGGAGGCCCGTGCCATCGTCGAGTACGCGAACCACCCGGGCGGCACGGAGTGGTCGGACAAGCGTCGCGCCAACGGAGCCGAGGAGCCGTTCGACATCCGCGTGTGGAACCTCGGCAACGAGCTCGACGGCCCCTGGCAGATCGGCCACAAGACCGCCGACGAGTACGGCCGCCTGGCGCAGGAGGCCGGCAAGGCGATGAAGCTCGTCGACCCGACGATCGAACTCGTCGCGGTCGGCTCGTCGAACTCGCACATGCCGACCTTCGGGTCCTGGGAGCACACGGTCCTGTCACACGCCTACGACGAGGTCGACTACATCTCGATGCACGCGTACTACCAGGAGCACGACGGTGACGCGCTGTCGTTCCTCGCGAGCGCGAACGACATGGACTACTTCATCGAGTCCGTCGTGGCCACGGCCGACGCCGTCAAGGCGAAGCGCCAGTCCTCCAAGGTCGTCAACGTCTCGTTCGACGAGTGGAACGTCTGGTACCAGCGCGGGCTCGAGACCGAGGACCAGCCGCACGTCGTCGGCAAGGCCCAGTGGCGCGAGCACCCGCGGCTCATCGAGGACCAGTACAACGTCACCGACGCGGTGGTCGTCGGTACCTTCCTCAACTCGCTCCTCCGCCACGGCGACCGCGTCACGATCGCGAACCAGGCCCAGCTGGTCAACGTGATCGCGCCGATCCGCAGCGAGGAGAACGGTCCCGCGTGGCGTCAGACCATCTACTGGCCGTTCGCCCGCACCGCGGAACTCGCCCGCGGTGACATCCTCCGCACCGTCGTCCGGAGCGACCGGTTCGCCTCGTCCCAGTACGGGGACGCCGACGTCGTCGACGCGAGCGTCACGTACGACGCCGACCGCGGCCGCGTCGCGGTGTTCGTCGCCAACCGCGGTCTCGAGGAGGCGTCGGACGTCACCGTGGCCCTCCGCGGCTTCACGGCCGGCCAGGTCACGCGTGCCGAGGTCCTGACGATCCCCGAGGGCGGGGACCGCTTCACCGCGAACACCGAGGCGGCGCAGGACGCCGTCGGCCTCACACCGCTGCAGGCGTCGGTCCAGGACGGCGCGCTCCGCACCACCCTGCCGCCGCTGTCGTGGGCGGTCCTGGAGGTCGAGGTCACCCAGGCCTGACCGGTCCGGGCGGTCCCGGCCACCGTGCCGAAACGACCGGCCAGATCGCAGAACATGCCGCTCACGTTCACACGTGAGCGGCATGTTCTGCGATTTCGAGGCTCCAGAGGACCGGGAGCCCGGCGACCGGTGGTCAGCGGCGAGCAGCCCCGCGCCCCGCGAACCGCGTGTAGATGAACAGCACGATGACCGCGCCGATGATCGACCCGATGATCCCGGCAGGCTGGAAGAAGCCGTCCATCGGGTCGTGCTGGAAGATGAGGAACCCGAGGAACCCACCCACGAACGAGCCGATGATGCCGAGCACGATGGTCGCGATGATGCCCATCGACTGCCGGCCGGGGATGATGAGGCGGGCGAGCGCACCGGCGATCAGGCCGATGATGATCAAGCTGATGATGAGACCGATCAAGAGGTCCTCCTGGTGTTGCGTTAGTCCGCTACGCCACGGCGGGTTCGCCGTAGCGGTGATCAGCACCCGAGTCAACTCCGAATCCGCCCGACCTGTTACGCCGCCGTGCGCCGCGTCGGGTCAGCCGTCGCGGCGCAGCGTCGTGTTCGGGGCCTCGCCGAACTCGGCGGCGTAGGCCGCGGCGAAGCGTCCCTTGTGGCCGAATCCGTGCGCGCCCGCGATCTCGGCGACGGTGTCCGTGCGGTGGTCGGCCGCGAGCAACCGGTCCCGCACCATGCTGAGCCGAACGCGACGGAGGTACGTGGTGGGCGTCATCCCGTGCGTCCGGTTGAACGCCTCCTGCAGCCCGCGCATGCTCATCCCGGCCGCGGCGGCGACGTCGGTGATGCCGATCGGGCTCGTGGCGTGCTCGCGGATGAAGCGCTCGGCGGCAGCGACCCGGGCTTCCGCGGCCGTCCCGACCCCGTCGGGGTCCGTCGCCGGCACGACCGGCCAGTGCGGGAACGCGGCCAGGAGGCCCTCCGCAGCCGTCCGCGCCAGCTCGCGCTCCGCGTCGAGCGTCACGGTCGCGGGACCGCTGATGAGCGTCACCGCGACCTGCCGCACCATGGCCCACCACGCCGAGCGGGCGTCGCCCGTGGGGATGTGGTCGTGGTCGAACCCGAGCGGTCCCGGAGCCCAGCCCCCGCGTTCCGCCGCGACCTCCTCGACGATCGACCGGTCCACGTGGAGCAGGTCCTTGTCGAAGCCGTCGTAGCGGAAGGGGAACGACCCGGTCGGGTAGAGGACGGGTTCGCCCTCGGACACGTCGAGCCCAGCGATGGAGCCGCTGCCCTCCTTGAGCCACGCGACGACGTACTCGTCGGCCGACGTCTCGAGTTCGCCCGACACCATCCCGGTCAGCCGGGTGGACGCGAGCGACAGCAGTCCGGTCCCGGTGACGGTGTGTCGGAAACCGAACGGCCGGCCGTCGGCGTCGGGCTGGACGTCCCAGCCGACGGCGTGATGCGTGGTCTGCAACAACACCCGCGCCTGCTCGACGTCCTGGCTCGTCGCGACCCTGCGCTCCCGGGTGATACGGGCGGTTCCTTCCATCGTCCGCTCATCATCACGGGCACGCGAGGGTTCGGCAATTCCAGAGACGCACGATCCAGCCAGACACCGTACTGCCCGCGCTTCGCGGACAATCGGCCGGTCAGACGGCGGTCATCGTGCGGCTCGTTCGGGCATCAGGACGTCGACGACCAGGTCACTGCGGCTCCGAGGACACCGCCGGGTCGACGGCGTCGAGCACGGCCCGGTAGGTGCGCGGATCACTGAGGATCCGGAAGTGCCCGCCGACGGGCAAGCGCTCGTTCTTCGCCCCGACGAGGGCACTGCCCTCGGGGATCATCGTGTCGAAGACGCCGTAGACCGAGGTGATCCGGCCGTTCGCGTGCACGTCCGCGAGGAGCGCGGCCAGGGTCGGGTCGTGCACCGAGAACGCCCGGAGCGTCGCGTTCGGCGCGAACCGTGCGTACGACGAGCCGCCGAACGGGGCCGACACGGCGACCATCCGGTCGACGCGACCACCGCCGTCCAGCAGGGTCATCGCGTACTTGCCGATCAGTCCGCCCTTGCTGTGGGTGACGAGGAGCACGTCGTGGAGGTCCTCGGCGCGGATCTGGTCCATCACGAGTCGGGCACCGGCGCGCACCGACTGCCGGTTGTGCCGCAACGCCGTCACGACGAACACCGGGTGCCCGTGATCGTGCAGCGCGTCCATGAGGGGCCGCATGAAGTGCCACGTCTCGTACACGCCCGGCACCACGACGATCGGCTGGCGGTCACCGCTCCGGTAGTCGTCGGCCGTCGTCGGCCCGAGGCTCCGCAGCTGCCACACCGCCGCGTACCACCAGTCGAGCAGGAACCATCGCGCGTCGCGCAGGTGCACGGCCAGGCGGGGAGGTGGGTCGGGCGTGCTCCGCGCCTCCCGGTCCCGCCACCCGGTCGCGCCCGTCACCGGAGCTGCCCCACGGTCTGGACGCGGATGAACTCGTCGACGATCGCCGCGACGGCACCGGGGTGGGCGTCCTGCACGTGGTGCGGTCCGGGCAGCTCGATGAACGCGGCTTCTCGCGCGACCCCGGCGACACGGGCGGCCCAGCCGCGGCGGGCGACCGGGTCCTCGGTGCCGCGCATCACGAGCACGGGGACCTCGAGCGCAGCGACCGACCGCAGCGTCGGGTACCGCATCATCACCCGGAGCTCCCGCAGGTACGTCGGCATGCTCCGGAGGTAGTCGGTGAGGAGCGTCGCGTTCATCGCCGGTCGCTCGCGGATGCCGTCGACCGCGAGCGAGAACCCCTGCTGCAGGAGCGTCCGCCGCCGGTCGTCGATCACCGGGCCGATGAGCCCCACCGACGTCACGAAGCCCGGGTCCTGGAGTGCCATCCCGACGACGACCTGCGTGCCCATCGACTGCCCGATCGCCAGACACTGCTCGACGTCGCAGGCGCGGAGCGCGGTGATGACGAGTCGGGCGAGGTCCTCGATCTCGAGTCGGCGACCGGGAGACGGGGAGTCGGCGAAGCCGGGCAGGTCGACCGCGATCGTCCGGTACGAGCGCGAGAGCACCCGCTGCACGCGTTTGAACGACCGGTGCGACATGCCGATCCCGTGCACCAGGACGATCGTCGGCGCCAGGGTGTCGCGAGCACGGCCGGCGGGGGCCAGGGTGCGGAGCCGGAGGACACACCCTTCGACGTCGACGGTCTCGACGAGTGGGCGCATGGAGATCACGCTACGCGGCACGCCCGACGGGATGACCATCCGCGACATCAGCGTCGTCCTCGGCGTTCCCCACCAGCGCGTGCATCAACCGCTGCACGTGGAGGCGCACCAGCCGCCGCGCGTCCTGAGCCCCGGCGGTCACTCCCGCCGAACGCGGGTCGCCAGGTGCAGCGCCAGCCGGGTCTCGGGATCGGCGAGGTCGACCGCCAGCAGCCGCTCGACGCGTGCGATGCGGTCGGCGACGGTGTTGCGGTGCACGCCGAGCACGGCGGCGGTCTCGGCGAGCGACGACTCCGCGTCGAGGTAGGCGGCGAGGGTGACCCGGAGTGCGCCGCCGCCGCGCTCGAGCGGTGCCAACAACTGCTCCGCGGCCGGGAGGAACGTGTCGGTCTCCGTCCACGCGAGCAGGAGCTGCGCGAGGCCGAGTCGGTCCACGTGGACGAAGTGCCCCGACTCCGGCCGGCCACCGGCGAGCCGGGCGGCATCGGTCGCCTCGCCGAGGGTCCGGACGAGCCCGACGAGCCCCGCTTGCACGCTACCGACGCCGACGGCGGTGTCGAGCCCGGGGCGGAGCGCCGCCTGCGCACGGCGGACGGCGGTGGCGACGGCACCGATCCGCAGGTGGTCCGGTTCGTCGAGGTCCGACGTCCAGAGCGCCCATCCATCACCTTGTTCGACGACGTCGACCTCGAGCCCGGCGGCCGCCATGGCGACCTCGACCTCGCCGCGGAGGGCGACCTGGTCGACGGGGTGCCGGGTGACCACACGGATGCCGACGTGCCAGGCGTCGAGCTGCCACCCCGCCGCGAGCGTCCGCTGCACGAGGCCCGGCTCCGGGCTGCCGTCCGCCGCGCGGAGCTCGTCGAGCATCGCGGTGCGGTAGCGGGCGTCACGTTCGTCGTCGAGCCGGGTGAGCACGAGCCGGTGCCCGACGGCGACCGCGGCCACCCGGAGCGCCACGGCCATCGTGGTGCGCTCGGCTCGGACCGGCGCGGTGAGCCCGACGCCGAGCCACGCCCGTGCGCCGATGCCCGTCCCGACGGGGACGAGCACGAGGGTCTCGTCGCCGTCCGTGACCGTGATGGGCTCGCTGCCGCCGGCGGCGCGGGCGAGCATCCGCACGGCCCCGGCGCCGACCCCGGGTCCGCGGAGTGGCCGGCCGGCGGCGTCGAGGAAGCGCACGGGTGCGCCGAGCTGGCGGTCGAGCTGCCGGAACAGGTCGTCGAGGTCGGGTCCGGCCTCGAGCCCGATCCGCGCGACGGCCACCGCGGCACGGGCTGCCGGGGCCTCTCCCGTGCCGACGAGTTCGTGCAGGCGGACGGAGGTGGACCACGCGTCGTCCGTGGCGAGCACGGCCACACCGAGGCGGTCGGCGAGCGCACGGGTCCCCGGGCCGGGCATCGGGGCGGAGTCCGGGACGGCGGCGGGGTCCGGCCGGACGACGAGCGTGCGGACCCCGACGCCGGCGGCGCGCCGCAGGAGGACGTCGAACCGCGCGTCGAACCGGGCGACCGGTGTCAGGAGCACCACGGCGCACCCGTCACCGCCGGCCGTGCCGGAGAGCTCGCGACCGACGACGTCCACCGCTCCGACGAGTCCGAGCACCCGCGCGACACCGGGGTCGTCCGGCCCCGCGAGGAGCCGGACCTCGGACCTGGCGGTCGACAGCATCGCCAGGAGTTCGCGGAGCGGGATCACCGCACGCCCGCCGGTTCGGGCACGACGTCGGCGTCCACCCCGTAGGCCCGGGGCGCGACGCGGCCGAGTCGCACGGGATCGGCCCACCACCAGTCGGCGCCGGGCAGCACGAGCACCGCGAGTTCGTCCCCGGTGCGGATGCGATCCGCCGCGACGGGGTCGAGCGACCGGGCGTCGACCACGACGATGAGGCTCGGGGTGCTCGCGACGGGCTCGCCGTCGACCAGGCAGTGCACGTACTCGCTCCCGGCCTCGATCCGGGCGACCGCACCCGTGCAGGTGTCCACGATCGCGGTGGTGCTGTGCACGAACGCCATGGCGTCACCCGCGCGGTCGACGTCGACGACGCGGCCGAGGGCGACGACCCGCCCGCCGACCGCCCGCGCCAGGGCCTCGGGGTCCGCGGCAGCGGCGAGCGCCCGCCCCGTCCGCAGGGCACGCGTGACGCTCCCCGCAACGGCTCGTGCACGCAGCGTGGCGATGGGCACCGGCCCGATCGCGAACGCGGCCCAGCCACCGCTGTGGGACACGGCCTCACGCCAGACGGTCTCGAGGTCGCCGGGACTCGGCGCGTCGACGACGATCCGGAGGCCGCTGCTCGTGGCTGCGGCCGCGGTGACCGGCAGTGCTCCGGCGGCGAACAACGTGAGCTGGTCGAGGCGGGGGGTCGCCCGGCCGACGAGGTCGGCGTCGACGAGCGGCCGCCCCACCAGGTGCGCGGTGAGCGCGGCCGCCGGCCCGGTCACGCCGCCGATCTGGGCCGGGAGGACCGCGTCGGCACGGTCGCCCGTCCAGCGTTCGACGGCGGCGAGCGCGTCCGGGAGCTCGCGGCCGCTCGGCATCTTCTCCTCGAGCACGGTCGTCGAGCCGACGAGGCCCACCGCCGCGACCCGTTCGAGTCGGGGGTCGTCCAGCGACAACACGGGGACCCCGAAGCCGGGGCCGACGCGCCGGATGGCGCTGACGGTGTGGTCGACGCGACCGCCGCCACCGCAGCCGAGCAGGGCGGCACCACGCCCGAACGCGGGCACGTCGCCGGCCTGGAGGCGCGTCACGCGCTGACCGTGCCCGTCGCCTCCGTCCATGGCTCCATGCTCCCATCGGGCACCGCGTCCGCCCCCGCCGCCGAGCACATCGGTGGACGCACGTCCCCGACGGCCCCCTGTGGATGGAGCACCTCGACGGGCGTGAACGCGTCGTCGAGCCCGAAGCAGGCCGGCCCGAACACGGCGAGCGCCTCGGGCGTGCGCATGAGCGCGGGCGTCGACACGCCGACGACGCGGACCCGCTGCCCGTACCGGAGCCGTTCGGTGGTGATCGGTTCCGCGGTCTCGGCGTCGAGCACGCAGATGAGATCGGGGACGACGGCGAGGAGCTCGTCACCGCGACGGGCGACGAGGTTCTCGTTCTGGAACACGATCTCGACGTCGCCGGCCGCGCCGCTGATCGTCGCCCGTCCACGCGCGAACCCCTCGACCGTGCGCCGCTCGACGTCGACGACCTTGCCCTCGTGCAGCTCGCGCAGGTGCGTGTAGATGGTGCGGGAGAACGCGGCGGCGAGTTCCGCGACGGGGTCGCGGTGGGCCTCCCGTGCGTGCCGGACGGCCCGGCCGACCGCCAGCGCGAGCGACAGGGTCCGCGGGACCGCGGTGTCGCGCACCTGCCTGCCGGTCATGGCGTACTCGGCGATGTAGGCGACGCCGCCGAGCCGGATCGTGACGCCGCGCGCGAGCCACTCCATCTGCCGGTTGTCGTGCCCGGTCTCGATCACGACACCGTGGCCGCGCTCGTCGCTGATCGCGAGCGGCGATCCGGGCACGCCGTACACCGAGAACGTCTCCATCTGGAGCTCGGGGAACGCGCGCCCCATGCCGTCGGCGTCGACGACCGGGAGGCCCCCGGTCGCGCCGACGAGGAGGGGGATCATCGAGTTGATGCCACCGCACTCGATGGGCATCGTGGCGGTCGCGGTGCGTCCCAGGTGCGCCTCGAGTCGCCGCAGGGCGCCGAGGGGCTCCGGGCCGGCCGGGATCCGTTCGAGCACGACCGTCGGGGCGCCCATCTGCGCGGTGGGGATCACGAACGCGTCGTCGTCGAGCTCGTCCGGGTCGAGGATCGTGACCGGGCCGTGCTCCTGCATCGCGGCGCGGACGAGCAGCATCCCGATGGTCGGGTCCCCGCCGCCGCCCGTGCCGAGGAGCGCGGCGCCGCGGGCGAGGTCCGGGAGGTCCTCGATGCCGAGCAGCCAGCTCACGCGCGCACCCCCGGGCTCGTCGTGCCGTCGAAGCGCACGGCGTCGAGGTCGTACCCGAAGTACCGCGGACCGGCGAGTTCGAGCGCTGCGGGGCTGTGCCATCGGGGGTCCGCCGGCGCCGTGACGATGCGGACCCGGGCGCCGAAGCGGAGCCCCTCGGTCGTGATCGGCTCCCCCGTCTCGGCGTCGAGCGTGATGACGAGGTCCGGTGTCGTGGCGCGGGCGCGGCCGTCCACCTCGACGAACAGGTGCTCGTTCTGGAACCGGAGCACGGCCTCCCGTCCGGTGTCGTCGGCCATCCCGGCGATGTGGGCCGTGCCGCGCGCGAACCCGGTGACGGTCTTCCGCTCGACGTCGGTGACCTTGCCGGCGAACACGACCTGGCCGCCGAGGACGTCGGCGACCGCGGCGACCGGGTCCTCGTTCGCGGCACGCGCGTCGACGAGGGCCTCGCCGAGCCGGACGCACAGCGACAGGCTGCCGCGGACGTACGACTCCTTCATCTCCGCGCCGGACATCGCGTACTGCGACGTGATCGCCGAGCAGCCCATCTCGACCGTGGCGGTGCGGGCCAGCCGTTCCGCCCAGCGGTTGTCGATCGTGTCGAACACCGCGGTGTTGCCCTTCTCGTCGGACAGGGACATCGGCGTCGCGCTGATGCCCGACAGCGTCGGCAGGACCATCTGGACCTCGGGGAACGCACGACCCATGCCGTCGCCGTCGACGAGGGGGAGACCGAGCTCCGCGGCGGCGACGATCGGCGTCGTCGAGTTCACCCCGCCGACCTCGATGCAGGCCAGGTGCGTGGGCGTCACGCCGCGGTAGGCGGCGAGGCTGCGGACCGCCTCGGCGAACTGCGTGGCGGACGGCAGTTTCTCGACCATGACCGTCGGCGCGCCGATCATCGCGACGGCGAGCACGACCGCGTCGTCGGGCAGGTCCTCGATCTGCACCACCGGGACCGGCCCGTGCTGCCGGACCGCGGCCTCCGCGAGCAGGCGGCCGATGTAGGGGTCACCACCACCGCCCGTGCCGAGGATCGCGGCCCCGCGGGCGAGCGCCGAGCAGTCCTCGCCGATCACGGTGAGCGGAGCGACGGGCGTGGTGTCGATCGCGCTCATCGGACGAGCGCCCCGAGTGCGAGGTCGCCGACGGCCTTGGCGCGGATCCGTGTCGCGTTGCCCGGCAGGTACGGGATCGGGACCTCGTCGAAGTCGACGATGTCGACCGTGGACGGGTCCGCACCGGCCGCGATCGCCCGGTCCACGGCCTCCTGACGGGCGTCGTCGACGACACTCGCCCGCTTGCCCTCGCTGATCGCGTAGACCTTGTCGATCTCGCCGCTCACCTGTGCGATCGCGGCGCCGATCGCGTTCGCGACCGAGAAGTGCTCGGGCCGGTGCACCACGCCGAGGCCCTCGAGCTCGTCCGGCAGCAGCACCGAGCCGCCGCCGACCGCGACGACCGGCAGGGGCGCCGAGGAGGTCCGCATCCGCTCGACGACGTCGGCGACGCGGGCGGCGATCACCCCGAGCGCGCGCTGCGCCACGGCGTCGGACACCCCGGCGACGAGCGAGGCGTCACCGATCACGCCGCGGCCGCCACGGACGGCGACGTCGGTCGCGGTCAGGGTCGTCCCGCCGAACACGAGCGCCTCCTCGGCGAGCCGGTAGCCGACCGAGTCCGGGCCGACGAGGGCGCCGTCCTCGCGGATGCGGGACCCGCCGCCGATGCCGATGGACAGGACGTCCGGCATGCGGAAGTTCGTCCGGACCCCCGCGACCGCGACCTCGCCCGTGGCCTCGCGCGGGAACCCCGCGGTCAGGACCCCGACGTCGCTCGTCGTCCCACCCACGTCGACGACCGCGCACGTGTCGAACCCGGACAGCACCGCGGCGCCGCGCATGGAGTTCGTCGGGCCGGACGCGAAGGTCGCCACCGGGTAGCGACGGGCGTACTCGACGTCCATCAGGGTGCCGTCGTTCTGGCTGAGGAACAGCGGGGCGTCGATGCCGCTGCCGGTCACCGACGCGGCGAGGCCGTCGACGATCCGCTCGGCGAGCTCCCGCAGGGCGGCGTTGATGATCGTGGCGTTCTCACGCTCGAGCAGTCCGATGCGGCCGATCTCGCTCGACAGCGAGAACGCCACGTCCGGACCGAGCTCGGCGGCCATGATCTCCTGCGCGCGCTGCTCGAACTCGTCGTTGATCGGCGAGAACACCGACGAGATCGCCACCGACCGGATCCCGGCGGCACCGATCGCCGCCGCGTGCCGCCGGAGTTCGTCCGGGTCGAGCTCGGAGATCGTCCGACCGTCGAACTCGTGGCCGCCGTGCGCCAGGAACGGTCGTGCGCCGACCGCGCCGACCAGGTGCTCGGGCCAGTCCGTGAACGGCGGCAACGACGCGGTGGCCGGCAGCCCGAGCCGGACCGCCGCGGTCGGGGCCAGTCCCCGCGCCTCGACGAGGGCGTTGATGAAGTGCGTCGTGCCGATCATCACGCCGTCGATGTCCTCGGACGTGAACGCCCGCTGCTCCTGCAGGCCGGCGAGCGCGGCGACGATGCCGGACGTGACGTCCGCGCTCGTCGAGCGCTTCACCGCCGCGGCGACCGTGCTGCCGTCCATGAGGACCGCGTCCGTGTTCGTGCCGCCGACGTCGATGCCGATGCGCATGGGGTTCCCTTCGGTGGTGCTGGTGGTGCGTGGGTGGGCGGGGTGGGCGCGGGTGGCGCGGTCCCGTCGGCGCCGGGGGCGGGCCTCCCGGCCGGGAGGCCCGGGCTCAGCGGGCCGGGACCGGTGCGGTCTCCGTGTGGCTGACCCCGACGCCGCGGACCAGGCCGGCCTTGCCGGCGATCACGTAGAGGACGAACGCGATGACGACCGAGTTGATCGAGGGGATGCCGATCGTGACGAAGTACCCGATCAGGGCCGCGATGGCCCACACGACGAGCGTCATCGGCACCCACGTCGGTGAGGTCGCCGGGACGTCCGCGGCGGCGCTCAACTCGCGACGCCAGGTCTTCACCACGAAGTACTCGGCGACCATGATCCCGGCGATCGGGGGGAACACGACGCCGAGGACGGTGAGGAACGGCGTGAACGCGCCCAGGAACCCGACCGCCGCGAGCACCGAGCCGACGACGCCCATGACGAGCGTGACCACGCCGCGGTTGACCTGTCGACCGAACACGGCGTCGATGAAGTTCGTGACGCCGAGGCTCGAGCTGTAGATGTTCCAGTCGTTGATCTTGAACGTGCCGAGCAGGATCACGAGCACGCCGACCCAGCCGACCGACGACGTGATCACGCGCGTGATGTCCGAGGACCCGACCGCGTGGGCGAGCAGGACGCCCGCCAGGCCGATCACGTACTCGCCGAGCGTCACGCCGAGGAGCGTCTGCTTGACGACGTCGCCGGTGCTCTTGTTGAACCGGGTCATGTCGGGGGTGATCACGGCCCCGACGATGAACCCGCCGGCGACGAGCGTCGTGCCCGCCACGAAGCCCATGTGCGGACCGGCCGGGGCCTTGGCGGCGAGCTCCGCGATCGAGTGCTTGCTCAGCTCGACGGTGATCGCCCACCCGACGAGGACCAGGAACAGCGGCACGGTGATGTTCGCCAGCCACTGCATCGAGTGGAACCCGCGGAGCACGATCGCCGTGACGAGCAGGCCGAACACGAGCGACCACGCCCACGCCGGCAGGATCGGCAGGATCGCGACGAGCCCGGACGCCGAGACGCCCGACTGGATCCCGAACCACCCGATGAGGCTCATGCCGATCGCGAGCCCGACGAGCGCGGAGCCGCCCTTGCCGAACCCGGTCCACCGCGCGATCACGGAGGTGTTGAGGCCTTCGCGGACCCCGATCACGCCGACGAAGACCGACACGATCTCGAGGATCACCGCGCCGAGCGTGATCGCCCAGAACGCGGCCCAGAAGCTCATGCCGAAGCCGAGCGTCGCCCCGAGCAGGAACTGCGACAGGGCCGAGATCTGCCCGAACCGCTGCACGGCCACCTGGAACCACCCGTAGCGGGCGGACTGCGGCACACGGCGGAGGGAGTAGTCGTCGACGGCGACCGTCGCCGACGATGACGAGACGGGTGGTGCCGAAGCTGCGGTGTCGCTGGCCATCTGTGGCTCCTCGGGTCGGACGGGCCCGGAACGCGGAGTGCGTCGCCGGCGCGGGGTTGCGCCAACGCTAGGAGTCCGGACACCGGCCGACCATGTGCAACATGTCGTTACCGGGGTGTGAACCGGTGCGAGATGCACACCGCCCCGACCTCGACCCGACCGCCTCCGCACCATGACGAATGTCACGCCGGATCCATGACGGACCGCAGACGTCCCGCGCCCGCGGTTCCGCCACGCTGGCCGCATGAACGAAACGCCGATCATCCAGCTGGCCGGACTGCACAAGCGGTTCGGTGCGGTGACCGCGGTCGACGGTGTCGACCTGACGATCCACCGGGGCGAGGTCGTCGCCCTCCTCGGCCCGAACGGGGCCGGCAAGACGACCACGGTGGACCTCGCGCTCGGGCTCGCCACCCCGACGGCGGGCAGCGTGCGGCTCTTCGGCGGCGCGGCGCGTGACGCGATCGTCGACGGCCGCGTCGGTGCGATGCTCCAGGGCGGTGCGCTCCTGCCCGACCTCACCGTCCGGGACTCCGTCGCCCTGGTCGCGAGCGCCCACCGGGCCCCGATGTCCGTCGACGAGGCACTCCGCCGCGCGCGCTGCACCGAGATCGCGGGCCGCCGCGTGAACAAGCTGTCCGGCGGGCAGCTCCAGCGTGCCCGGTTCGCGGTGGCCGTGGTGTCCGACCCGGACCTGCTCGTGCTCGACGAGCCGACCGCGGCGATGGACGTCGAGGCCCGGCACACCTTCTGGTCCTCCATGCGCGAGTTCACGGACACCGGCCGCACGGTCGTGTTCGCGACGCACTACCTCGACGAGGCCGACACGTTCGCCGACCGGATCGTGATCATGCGCGCCGGACGGATCGTCGCCGACGGCACCCCCGCCGAGATCAAGGCGATCGCGGCCGCCCGGACGATCCGGTTCACCGGGGTCGGCCCCGCGGACCACGACGCGCTCCGCGGTCTGCCCGGCGTCAGCGGTCTGGAGGAACGGCACGGCACGGTCACGCTCGTCACCGACCGATCCGACACGACCCTGCGCGCCCTGCTCGCGGCGTTCCCCGCCGCGCACGACATCGAGGTGGTGCCGTCCACGATGGACGACGCCTTCCTCGCCCTCACCCGCACCACGGACGAGCCGTCGTCCGCCGAGACGACCGGAGCCCGATCATGAGCACGTCCATCCCCTCCACGCCGGTTCGGGCCACCGACACCGCGGCGACCTCGCCCACCGACGACGCCCTGACCGCTCCCGTCCCGCTCCGGACCCGGGGTCGCCTGCCGATCCGGTACGTCGCCCTCGAGGCCAAGCGGCAGCTCCGCAACGTCCGGTCGCTCGTGTTCACGATCGCGGTGCCCGTGGTGATGCTCCTGGCGTTCGGGTCCGCCTACGGGTCCAGCGGTCAGGTCGACCCCGCGACGAAGCTGCCGTGGCTCGTCGTCACCACGCTGCAGATGGCGTCGTACGGCGCCATGATGGCGGCACTCGGGCAGGCGTTCACGATCGTCACGGAACGGTCCATCGGGTGGAACCGGCAGCTGCGGATCACCCCGCTGTCCGGGGTCGGGTTCCTCGTGTCGAAGGTCATCGCCGCGATGGCGATCGCCGCGCTCGGCATCGTCGTCGTGACGCTCGTGTCCGTGCTCGCGCTGCACGCCGACCTCGCACCCGGCCGCTGGCTCGTCGCCGGCGTCGGCGTGTGGGCCGGGGTGGTGCCGTTCGCCCTCATCGCGATCCTCATCGGGCAGTTCGCCCGCCCCTCGTTCGCACAGCCGCTGTTCATGGTCGTGTTCATGGGGCTCGCGATCCTCGGCGGCCTGTGGGTCCCGCTGTCGATCATGCCGTCGTGGATGAGCACCCTCGCGCACGGGGTCCCGTCGTACTGGCTCGACCGGATGGGCCAGATGGGCGCCGGCGCGGACGGGAGCATGCTCGAACCCGCCCTGGTGCTGGCGGCCTGGGCGTTCGGTCTCGCCGCGGTCGTCGTCTGGCGCTACCGGCGCGACGCCGCACGGCAGTGACCGGACCTACGCTGGATCGCGTGACGGACGCGACCCAGACGACCCAGGTGCGGCGCACGGAGGACGTGCGCCGCACCTCCCGGTCGTTCCCGTGGTCCGGCGCGCCGGGCATGGCGGAGGGCGACCTCCGGACGGCCCGTCGTCGCTGGTACCCGGGGGCGTTCTTCGGGCTGGCGTGGCAGGTGCTCCTCGTCCTCGCGGTGTTCACGGACGGCGGCTCGGTCCGCAAGCACGTGGTCGACAGCGTCGTGCTCGCCGTGGTCTACGTGGCGTACCTCGTCGCGCCGGAGCTCATGTGGCGACGACGGCTGCCCGGCCGCATCGTCGTCCTCAGCACGTTCGCCCTGCTGAGCGTCCTGCCCCTCGTGCCGCTCGGCGCCGTCGCCATGTGGACGTGGTTCCTGCTCGCGTCACTGGTCGGGTTCGTCGCGGTGCGGATGTGGGTGGCCGCGGTGGCCATCCTGGCGATCGCTGCCGCGCAGGTCGTGATCTGCGGCATCGCCGGATGGGACGTGAGCTCGAACGACGGCCTGCTGTTCGCGCCGCTCGTGACCGTGTCCATCGGCGCGTCGATGACCTTCTTCGGGCGCCAGCGGGCCGCGGAGCAGGAACTCGGCGTCGCGCAGGACGAGATCACCCGCCTCGCCGTCGTCGAGGAACGCGCCCGGTTCTCCCGCGACCTCCACGACGTGCTCGGCCACTCCCTGACCGTCGTCGCGATCAAGTCGGAGCTGGCCGGGAGGCTCGTGGACCGCGACCCCGCCGCCGCGCGCAGTGAGATGGCCGACGTCGAACGGCTCGCCCGCGAGGCCCTGCAGGGTCTCCGGCAGGCGGTGAGCGGGTACCGCGAGGCCGACCTCGACGCCGAGCTCGTGTCCGCCCGGGCCGCGCTCCAGGCCGCCGGGATCGACGCCGACCTCCCAACGAACGCCGACGCCGTCGTGGCCGACAGCAGGTCACTCTTCGCGTGGGTGCTCCGCGAGGGCGTGACGAACGTCGTCCGGCACGCCGCCGCCACGCGCGCTCGGGTCACCCTGACCCGCAGCGCGATCACCGTCGAGGACGACGGCGCCGGTGCGTCGGACGACCTGGCCGACGGGGTCGCGCCCGTCGGTGCACCGCTCGGCGGCAACGGGCTTCGTGGACTCCGCGAGCGTGCGGACGCGGTCGGTGCGACCATGACCACCGGGACGAGCGACCTCGGCGGGTTCCTGCTCCGGGTCGGGCGGGGGCGTCGGTGAGCGCCGCGGAGACGCCCGGCGTGACGGCGTCGGCGGCGATGCCCGGCTCGACCACGATCCGGGTCCTCCTCGCCGACGACCAGGCCCTGGTCCGCGGCGCGCTCGCGTCCCTGCTGTCGCTCGAGTCAGACATCAGCGTCGTCGCCCAGGTCGGCCGCGGGGACGAGGTCGTCGACGCGGCGCGGGCGTCGGGCGCGGACGTCGCCCTGCTCGATGTCGAGATGCCGGGCGCCGACGGGCTGCGGGCGGCACGCGACCTGGCCACGGCCCTCCCGTCCTGCCGCTCGCTCATCGTCACCACGTTCGGCCGACCGGGCTACCTGCGCCGCGCGCTCGAGGCCGGCGCGTCGGGGTTCGTCGTCAAGGACACGCCCGCGGAACAGCTCGCCGACGCCGTCCGCCGGGTGGCCGCCGGGTTCCGCGTCGTCGATCCGGTGCTCGCGGCGGAGTCGCTCGCCGCCGGCCCCTCGCCGTTGACCGCACGCGAGACGGAGGTCCTCATCGCCTTCCGCACGGCGCCGACCGTCGCGGGCGTGGCCGCGGAGCTGCACCTGTCCGAGGGCACGGTGCGGAACCACCTCAGCGCTGCGATCGGCAAGACCGCGGCGCGGAACGCCACCGAGGCGCTGCGGATCGCGGCGGACAACGGGTGGCTGCTCGGCTGAGCCGTCGTCCGACGCCCGCGCGCCGGATCACGCCCCGAGCAGCAACCGCACCCCGAACGCGACCATCACGACCGCGATGCACGCGTCGAACACGCGCCACGCCCCCGGTCGGGCGAACACCGGGCGGAGCATCCGGGACCCGAACCCGAGCGCCGAGAACCAGCAGCAGCTCGCGGCCACCGCGCCGCCGACCCACCACCACCGTTCGTCGACGCCCTGCTCGTTCGCGACGGACCCGAGGAACACGAGTGTGTCGAGGTACACGTGGGGGTTGAGCCACGTGAACGCCAACATCGTCAGGACCGCGCGCCGAGCGGTCCCCGCGGTGGTCCCGTCGTCGGTGCCGACCGCGCGGACGTCGAGGGCGTCCCCCGCCGGCCGGATCGCCCGGCGTGCCGCCAGCACCCCGTAGGTCAGGAGGAACGCCGCGCCGACGAACCGCACCACGACGAGAGCGACCGGCGCCCGCTCGACGACCGCGCCGACGCCGAGCACCCCCGCCAGGATGAGGACGGCGTCGGACCCCGCGCAGATCCCCACGGCCGCGGCGACGACGCGTCGGGGTGCGGTCACGGCCAGGCGGAGCAGGAACGCGTTCTGCGCGCCGATGGCGACGATGAGCGCGAGTCCGGTGCCCAGCCCGTTCAGCGCCGGGAGGACCGTGGTCGCGATCGTCATGCCCCTCACGGTAGGAGCGGGACCGCCCCGAGTACAGCGCGCTCCGGTGCCCGGGTGCGTCTGGCCCCGTCGGGCTCCCGGCGTGGGCCGCGTGGTCAGACGTGGGCGGGGTCGACGATCGTGCGGCCGACGTGGGACAGCGGTGGCCCGCCGCCCTCGTTCGGCGGACGTGCGGCCGAGGCGGGCAGGGTGGACCGATGGACACCGCGAGCGCCGCCTCGAGCCGACCGTCCGGGCGAACACCGGGGCCCTCGCGCGACCGGCGTCCGCGACGCCGTGGTCGTCGACCCGGCGCCGTGCTGGCGGTGCTCGTCTCGTGCGGACTCGTGGCCGTGCTCGCCGCCTGTTCGGGGTCGACCGCTCCGTCCGTTTCAGCCACGCACGCCCGCACCGGCTACCGGGGCCACGCGGTCACGAAGGCGGCGGAACCGGGGGACGCGCCACCACCGCCCGTCACGCCAGCCGGCCGGGTCGTCCCACTCCCCGCCACCGCCCATCCCTGGGGTCTCGGATGATCGACCTCGCCGATCCCGACGGTCCCCTGTTGCTCCCCGCGGAGGACCGCGATCGTCTCTACACGCTGGCGCTGCCGTCACTCGACCTCGTCAGCTCGGCGTGGACGGGCCGGCACCCGCACCAGGCGGTGCGGGTGAACAGCACCACGTTCGTCACCGAGGAGTTCGGGCATGGCGTCCGGGCCCTGCGGAACGGACGGACGGTCGCGCACTTCACGCAGCCCGTCCAACCCGGTGGCATCACAGCCGTCGGGAACCGGGTCGCGGTGGTCGACGTCGCGGCGAACCTGCTGTTCGTCTACGACGCGACGACGCTGCGGCTCGTCGCCGCCCTGCCCGCCGGCGCGGGCCCGAGCCACGTCGTGCCGATCGGCGGGGACCGGGTGGCCGTCTGCGACGTGCGCGGCAACGCGGTGCTCACGTACGACATCGGTGGGACACCCCGGGCGCTCGGTAGCGCGGCCGTCCCCGGCCGCGCCTTCTGGATCCGCGCCGACGCCGCGACGGGGACGATCTACACCGCGCTCGCGAACACCGACGAGATCGCGCAGCTCCGCGTCCGTGCCGACGGCGCACCGCAGCTCGTGCGGACGGTGCCGACGGTCCGCCAGCCGGTGTCGTTCGATCGGGACCCGGCGACCGGCGACGTGTACGTCGGCGGGTACGCGGACTCGCAGCTGCAGGTCATCCCGGCGTCGGCGTTCCGCTGACCCGCGCCGGGCGACCGCGTCAGCGCGGCGCCGCCGGGCGCGTCCGCACGGGCCCGAGCCACCGCACGACGATCGCCGCGGTCACGGCCCCGGTCGCGATGATCGCCGCGAGGACCACGATCTGGAACCGCCCGGCCTCGACCGGTGAGACCCCGCCGAAGATCGCCCCGACGAACGCGCCGGGCAGCGTCACGAGTCCGGTCGTCCGCGTCTGGTCGGTGGAGGGGATGAGCGCCGCGTGCACCGCCCGACGGGCGAGGTCCCGGGTGGCCGTCCGGGGCGGTGCACCGAGCGCGAGCCAGCCCTCGACCTCCTCCCACCGGTCGTCGACGAGCTCGAGGAACCGGCGTCCGGCGAGCGTGGCGACGGTCATCGCGTTGCCGACGACGATCCCGCCGATCGCCAGGGCGTACCGCGCGTCGAACGCGATCGCGCCCGTCACGAACACGACGGCGAGGGACAGCAGGATCCCCGCACCCATCGCGGACGCCACCATCGGCGCCGTCCGTCGCAGCGGGCCGAGCCGTCGGGAGGCCGTGCTCACCGCGACCGTGAACATCACGACCAGGGCGGCCGCGACCCACCGGACGTCGTGGATGACCCCGCTCAGGACGACGCTGATGACGGCGAGCTGGAGCGCGCCACGCAGGACGGCGAGCGCCGGCGCGACGGGACTCGGGGCCCGGACGAGGAGCAGCACGACGGTCGCGACGACCACGAGCACCCCGACGCCGAGGAGACTCGGGCCGATGTCCGAGGACCAGGTCATGACCTGGGACCGTAGCGTGCGTGGCTGCCGACGCGGGTCACGGCGCGAGGCTGTCGGCCGGCCACTCCCGGGTGTCGAGGTCGGCCCGTCGGCTCTGACGCACGCTGAGCACCGCGACGCACACGACGATGAGCACGGCGAGCACCGCGCTGATGGGTCCGGTGCCGAACCCGAGACCGCCGCGCGCGGACGACACGGCGCCCCAGTCGGCGAAGGACGCCCCGACGGGCCGGGTCAGGACGTACGCGACCCAGAAGGCGGGCACGGCGGCGAGCGCCCGCCCGAGGTACAGCGCGATCGGCACGCACATCGCCGCGACGAACACCGCCCCGCCGAGCAGGTACCCGAGGTGGAACCGCGACGCGACGAGGTCGCCAGCGGCGGTCCCGAGGGCGAACGTGGCGACGACCGCCGCCCAGTAGAAGGCCTCACGGCGGCGGGTGTCGATCGCGTGGACGTCGACGGTGCCCTCGACGACCCGCCACGTGACGAACACGGCGACGAGGAACACGAGGAACACCGACGTCGACACCAGGTACGGGACGCCGGCGACGACGTGGGTGAAGTCGGCGATCATCGTCCCGAGCACGCCGACGAGCACGACGACGAGCCAGTACAGCCACGGCACGTACCGGCGGACGGTGAACTGGGCCACGATCGCGGCGGCGAACAGGACGGCGGTCGCGAGCACGGCGCCGACGGGGTCGACGTGTCCGACGAGGAAGTCCGACAGGGTCTCCCCCATGCCGGTCGTCAGGATCTTCGTCACCCAGAACAGCAGGGTGATCTCGGGCACCTTGTTCCGCAGCATGCCGTGACGATCACACCCCCGGTCCAAGAAGCCACCAAGGGAGCGTCGGTCTTGGCCGTTCCTGGGAGCCGCACCCGGAGGATGGGCCGGTGCCCCTCGCGATCCACCTGTTCGACGCCGCCTCCATCCTGCATGCGTTCGGGCCGTGGGTGCTCGTCGGCCTCGCGGTGCTCGTGTTCGTGGAGTCGGGGGTGCTGTTCCCGTTCCTCCCGGGCGACTCGCTCATCCTGACCGCGACCATCCTGGCCTCGGCACTCGGCATCACCCCGTGGCAGGTCGCGGTCGTCGGGTCCCTCGCCGCGATCGCGGGCGACCAGGTCGGCTACGTCCTCGGGCGTCGGTTCGGGCGTCGGCTGTTCCGCGAGGACGCGCGGGTGCTCAAGCGTGCGCGCCTGCGCGAGGCCGAGGCGTTCTTCGTCCGGTACGGCGGCCTGTCGCTCGTGCTCGGGCGGTTCGTCCCCGTGGTCCGGACGTACGTGCCGCTCGCCGCCGGCGCCGCGGCCATGCACTACCGACGGTTCATCGTCTGGAACACCATCGGCGGCGTGGGCTGGGTGGCGGTGTTGACGGTCGTCGGGGTGCTCCTCGGCGGCATCCCGTTCGTGGCGCACAACATCGACGCGCTCATGGTCGTGGTGGTGGTCGTCTCGGTCCTCCCCGTCGTCATCGGGGTGCTCCGGAAGCGGAGTGCGGCGCGGCGTGCGGTGCGCCGGTGACGCCGACGGCCAGGATCGGGGCATGACGGAGCCGGCACCGCGCCTCCTGCTCGTGGAGGACGACGCGCGCCTCGGTCCGATCGTCGCCGACGTGCTCGGTGCGGACTGGGACGTCACCCTCGTGACCGACGGTGAGCAGGCGGTCACGGCCGCCGTCGAGCGGTACTTCGACGTCATGGTCGTGGACCGCAGGTTGCCGGGCATGGACGGCGTGGCCGTGGTCGAGGAGATCCGCCGACGCCGCATCAGCACGCCGATCCTCATGCTCACCGCGCTCGGTTCGCTCGACGACCGCGTGTCCGGCCTCGACGCCGGGGCGAACGACTACCTCGTCAAGCCGTTCGAGTTCGCGGAACTCGGAGCCCGGCTCCGCGCCCTCACGCGCGACTACGCGCCCGAGGGCGAGGCGATCGCGATCGGCGGGTGGACCCTCCACCCGGAGACCGGCACCATCACCTCGCCGTACGCCGGGAGGATCGGGCTCACCGAACGCGAGACCGCGCTCGTCCGCCTGCTGGCCCGGGAGCCGACGCGCACGTTCTCGCGGGCGCACATCCTGACGGCCGTGTTCGACAAGGGCGAGCAGCTCGGCACGGTCGACACGTACGTCCACTACGTGCGCCGGAAGACCGACCGGGACCTCATCGCCACCGTTCGTGGGGTGGGGTACCGCATCGGCACACCCTGAGCGTCGTCGGCGGGACCCCGGGGACCGACGGCCTACGGTGGGCGGTCGGAGGAACCGATCGATGTCACTGCTGGACCTGCCCCATCCCCTCGGACCCGTCGACGTGGACACGCTCCGCGCGGCCGTCACGGACTCGCGCCGCCGGATCGTCGTGATCGACGACGACCCGACCGGGAGCCAGAGCATCGCCGATCTCCCCCTCGTCACGGCGTGGGCGGATGACGACATCCGGTGGGCGTTCGACCAGGACACCGTCGGGTTCTTCGTCCTCGCGAACACACGGAGTCTCGAGCCGGACGCGGCCGAGCGGGTCGTCCGCGAGGTCCACGACCGCGTCTCCCGCATCGCCGCGGAGCGCGGGGAGGACGTCGTCCTGCTGAGTCGCGGCGACTCGACGCTGCGTGGGCACTTCCCGCTCGAGACCGACGTGCTCGTGGCGGCCGAGGACGCCACCGGCCGCACGGTCGACGCCGTCCTGCTCGTCCCCGCCTACCCGGATGCGGGGCGCATCACGGTCGACTCCGTCCACTACCTCGCCCAGGGCGACGCCTGGATCCCCGTGGGCGACTCCGAGTTCGCGCGCGACGCGAGCTTCGGGTACCGATCGTCCTCGCTGCCGGACTGGGTGGCCGAGAAGACCGACGGGCGTGTGCCGGCCGGCGAGGTCGTCCGCATCACGATCGACGACATCAGGAACGGCGGTGCGGCCACGGTCGCTGCGGCGCTCCGCTCCTGCCGGGACGCCCGGGTCGTCGTCGCCGACGCGGTCGACGAGGACGACCTCCGCGTCGTCGCGCTCGGTGCGCTCCGCGCCGAGACCGACGGCACGCGCATCGTGTACCGCGTCGGTCCCTCGTTCGTCCGGGCCCGCTGCGGGCAGGACGTCCACGGTCCCATCGCGGACGCCACCCTCGCCGAGTCCTTCACGCACGCTCCCGAGGGGCACGGGCTCATCGCGGTCGGGTCGCACGTCGGACTGACCGGTCGACAGTTGGACGGACTGCTCGCGGCCGACCACCCCGCGGTCGTCGAGCTCGACCTGGCGCGTTGCCTCGAGTCGACCGAGGCGATGCGGGACGTGGTCGCGGCGGCAGCGGCGCGCGCGGCGTCGCTGCTCGACACGACCGAGGTCGTCGTGATGACGAGTCGCACGCTCATCCGGGGCGTCGACGCCGACGACAGCTTGCGCATCTCCCGTGTCGCCTCGGAGTCCCTCGTCGCCACCGTCCGAGCTGTCGTCGAACGCCGACGGCCGTCGTTCCTCGTCGCGAAGGGCGGCATCACCTCCAACGACCTGGCGACCGAGGCGCTGCACATCGGGCACGCCCACGTGATCGGCACCCTCCTGGCAGGCATGGTCTCGCTCTGGGTGGCGGCCGACGGACCCTCAGCCGGTCTGCCGTACGTCGTGTTCCCCGGGAACGTCGGTTCCGACCAGTCGCTCGCCGTGGCGGTCCGGCGCGTCGCCGACGCAGCCGCACTCGACGGCCTCATGTAGGAGACGCCCGCCAGGGGGAGCCGGAGGCGGTGATCGTATAGGCTCCGCACATGGACGACCGGCCGAGGACACCGACGAGGACATCCCTGGCCGACGGCGTCTACGAGGTCCTCATGGCCCAGCTCATGGACGGCGAGCTCCGCCCCGAGCAGCAACTCAACATCGACGGACTGGCGAAGTCGCTCGCCGTCTCGCAGACACCGATCCGCGAGGCGCTCGCGCGGCTCGAGTCCACGGGCCTCGTCCGGCGCGAGGCACTCCGGGGATACCGGGTCGCACCCCTGTACACGGATCGCGAGCTCGACGACCTGATGGACGCACGGGCCGTGGTCGAGCCGTCGAGCACCTACTTCGCGACGACGCGGATGCCCGACGCGGCCCTCGACCCCCTGGCGGCGAGCATCGACGCGCTCCGGACGATCCCGCACGGCCCGGACCACCACGACGTGCGGGCGTACTGGCGTGCGGACGAGCGGTTCCACGACCTGATCGTGCGCGGCGCCGACAACGTGTTCCTGCTGAACGCCTACCGCTCGTTCGGCGGGACGGTCCAGCGGTTCCGGCTGTTCTCGGAGCGCGGGGTCACCGACGCCGACGCGGCGGTGCACGAGCACTCCGCGGTGCTCGAGGCGATGCGGCGCCGGGATGCCGACGGCGCTCGCGACGCCATGCGCCGGCACATCCTCGCGGTGAAGGCGCGCGCCCGCCAGGACCGCGACGCGCTGCGCTGACGGGATCCGCGTGGAGCACCTGTTCAGGCTGCCGCGTAGCCTATAGGATACATGATGCCGAGGCCCGACTCGGTACGACCACGACGAGGTGTCAGCCCCCGCGACTCCAGCGGAGACGGGCGATGCCGGCCCAGGTCGGTGTGATCGCGGCCGTCGCCGCAGAAGGAGCGCGAGCATGACCCAGCAACGACCCCGTGTCGCCCTGACCCTCGGAGATCCGGCCGGCATCGGTCCGGAACTCGCCGCCAAGGTGCTGTCCCGTCCCGGCACGCTCGACGCGAACGAGGTGCACGTCCTCGCCGACCGCGACGAGTTCGAGCGCGCGTTCGCCGACGCGCGCCTCCCGGCCGTTCCGCTCGGGGACGAACCGCGGCCGGGGGTGGCGACGCTGCTCGACGACCACAGCGCCCCGCCGACCCCGATCCCGACCGGCGTCGTGAGCGAGGAGGCCGGTCACCGCGCCATGCACCAGCTCCGGCGCGCCGTGGCCCTCGCCGCCGAGGGTCGGGTGGGCGCGATCGTCTTCGCGCCGCTCAACAAGACGAGCCTGCACCTCGCCGGCATGCAGGAAGAAGACGAGCTGCGGTGGTTCGCCAAGCAGATGGACCACCACGGCACGACGTCGGAGCTCAACGTGCTCGAGGATCTGTGGACGGCGCGGGTCACCTCGCACATCCCCCTCAGCGCGGTCGCTGCCCGGGTGACCCCCGAGTCCGTCCGAGCGACCATCGGTCTGCTGCACCAGGTGCTCACCGACGCCGGCATCGAGCCGCGGCTGGGGGTCTGCGCCCTCAACCCCCACGCGGGCGAGAACGGGAACTTCGGGCGCGAGGAGATCGACGCCATCGCCCCGGCCGTGGCGGCAGCGACCGCGGACGGCATCGACGTGCGCGGCCCGTTCCCCTCGGACACCATCTTCCTCGCCGCACGACGTGGCGACTTCAACGGGATCGTGACGATGTACCACGACCAGGGACAGATCGCCATGAAGCTGCTCGGGTTCAGCGGGGGTGTGACCATCCAGGGCGGTCTCCCCGTCAGCATCGCCACGCCCGCACACGGCACCGCGTTCGAGATCGTCGGCCAGGGCGTCGCCGATCCCACCTCGATGGCGAACGCCTTCGACATCGCGGCGGCAGTGGCGGCCCGGCGACAGGCATGAGCGCCACCGAGCCCTGCACCAGCGCCACACCCACGGACGACGACGTACCACGGAACGAGGCTTCTTCATGAGCAGCACCACGACCACACCGCGACGCTCCCGAGTACGGCTCGGGGTCTTCGGGATCCTCTGGATCCTCGTCCTCCTCAACTTCGTCGACCGATCGGCGCTCTCCATCTCGCTGCCGTTCATCAGCGACGACTTCAAGCTGTCACCCGCCGTCAACGGCTGGGTCCTCGGCTCCTTCTTCTGGACGTACCTGCTGTTCCAGATCCCGGGTGGCTGGCTGCTCGACCGGATCGGCGCCCGCAAGGTGGTCCTGTTCGCCGCCGGACTGTGGGGTCTGTTCCAGGTCCTCGGCGGTATCGCCACGGGTGGCATCATGCTCGTCATCTCGCGGCTCGGCATGGGGATGTCCGAGGCGCCCGTCTACCCCGCCGGCTCGAAGCTCAACTCGAAGTGGCTCGCGTCACGGGAACGCGCCCGCGGCGCGACGTTCATCGACGCGGCGAGTCCGTTCGGCAGCGCGGTCGGCGGCCTCATCGTCACCGGACTCATCGGCCTCTCGGGCAGCTGGCGCTGGTCGTTCATCATCACCGGGGCGATCACCGTCGCGGTCGCCGGGCTGTACTACCTGTACGTCCGCGACGACCCGGAGCAGCACCCGAAGGTGAACGAGGCGGAGCTCGACCACATCCACGGCGACGACGTCGTGGCTCGTGAGACGGAGACCGGACCGCTCCCCGGTGTCGCGGACTACGCCCGGTCGTCCTCCTTCTGGTCGATGTGGCTCGGACGTCTCGGATGGGCGACCGTCTGGTGGGGGATCATCTCCTGGTCTCCCTCGTACCTCTCGACCGCCCTGCACTTCAGTCTGGCGGGCCTCGGGTGGGGCACGTTCTTCATCTACGGCATGGGCGTGCTCGGTCAGGTGGTCGCAGGGTGGTCGACCGATCGTCTCCGCGCCCGCACCACGAACTACAACGGAGCGATGAAGCTCGTGCTCGCCGTCTCCGGCGTGGGGACGGTCGTGTCGATCCTCGCCCTGCCGCTGACCCACAGCGGGTACGCGGCACTGGTCGCCCTGGCGCTCGCGGTGTTCTTCAACCAGTTCGGTGGCGTCTACTGGGCGATCCCGTCCTGGCTCTCCCCCAAACCGCAGGTCGGACGGGTGGGCTCGGTCATGAACGTGGCGTCGAGCCTCGGTGGGGCGATCGCACCGGTCGTCATGGGATACGCCATCGCCGCGAGCGGTGGTGGGTACACCGGCGCGTTCGTGTTCCTCGCCGTCGCCGGCATCGTGTACCTCGGCGGATCGATGTTCATCGACTTCAACCGCCCCCTGGCCGTGCGCCGGGCCGCGTAGGGAGGCGCAGGACGTGGCCCGCTACTCCGGTCCGGTGATCGACGCGCACCACCACGTCTGGGAACCGTCGCTCGGCCGACAGCCGTGGCTGCTCCCGGACGCGCACATCCCGTTCCGCTACGGCGACTACGAGCAGATCAAGCGCGACTACCTGCCACCGGACCTCCGACGCGACGCCGGTCCGCTCGAGCTGGTCGGTTCGGTCTCGATGGAGACCGAGTGGGACGACGACGACCCGATCGGCGAGATGGAGTACACGCAGGCGGTGTCGGAGCGCTTCGGCCTCCCCACCGCCTCCGTCGCCCACGCCCTGTTGGACGACCCGCAGGTCGGCACGGTGATCGAACGCCTCGCCGCGATGCCGCGGGTCCGCGGCGTCCGCCACAAGCCGGGAGGCGCGCCCTCACCACGCGAGGCCGCGTCTCGTCCGACCCTGCTCGAGGACCGGCAGTGGCAGGCGGGGTTCGCACTCCTGCACCGCGCCGGGTTGTCCTTCGACCTCCAGGTCGCGTGGTGGCACTTCCCCGAGGCCGCACGGCTGGCAGCGGAGCACGAGGACACGACCATCGTCATCGACCACACCGGGCTCCCTGCCGACCGTTCTCCCGACGGGCTCGCCGGGTGGGCCGACGCGCTCCGGCTCATCGCGCGGCACGACAACGTCGTCCTGAAGATCTCCGGCCTCGGGGTGGCAGGCAGGCCGTGGACCGTCGCCGACAACCGCGGCATCGTGACGACCGCCGCCGAGGTGTTCGGTCCGTCGCGGATCATGTTCGCGAGCAACTTCCCGGTCGACGGCATCGTCGCGACCTACCAGGAGATCTACCAGGGCTTCCTCGAGATCACGACGGACTGGTCGGCGTCGGAGCAGCGCGCTGCCTTCGCCGGCAACGCCGCCCGGGTCTACCGACTCCCATCAGAGGTCCTCGGGGATCGGACGTGAGGGCGGACCTCAGGACAGGGGGAAGCGATCGGCGAAGGCCTGCAGCCGGAGCGGCGCGGGGTCGCCGGCGGGGTTGAGGACGACACCGGCGTGCCCGTCCTCCTGCGCCACGCGCGCGACGTTCGCGAACCCGGTCGGCCGGGCGTCGAGGTCGGGCGCCCAGGCCCAGACCTCCGCCGGCGAGGTGAACACCGGCGAGTACGTCTCGCCCTCGGGGCTGCGGATCGTCGGGACACCCACACCGGTCACCTCGCCGCGCTCGTCCCGGTGCACCTGCGCCCCGATGAACACCACCGGGGCCGCGGCGGCCAGGGCCACGAGTTCGTCCTCCGGAGCACCGACGGCGATGGCGGTCTTCAGCGGCTCGTTCACGGCCGGGTCCTCCGTGAGCCCGTTGCGGATCTCGTCGGCGTAGGCGATGCAGAGCGTGTCCGAGGAACCGGGGTCGATGGCGATGCCCTCGTACGGGGCGGTGGCCGCCATCTGGAGCGTCGCCGCCGCCGGCTGCACGAGGGACCGTGGCGGCGTGGGCGACCCACCCCGACGGCGGTACTCGGCGAGTCGCTCATTGTCGGTGAACGCGACGAGGAGCCGCTTGCCCGCGTTGTCGACCTGGAACCCCACCGCCAGCTGGTCACCCTCCTGGAACGGACGAGCGGGATCGCGGGTCGTCGAGTCCGACGCGTCGAGGAGCAGATCCCCCGTCACGCACTCACGGAGCACCCCCGAGATCGTCTGCGCGTCCTTCCGGACGGCCCACGCGGCCAGGGCCCGCTGCACCCGTCGGTTGACGACGAGCCGATCCTCCGGTCGCGCGGGTCGGTCCGACGACGGCTCAGCCCCGCCGCGCTTCCTCGCGAAGATCCCCATGGAGCGACGCTAGCGCGCCCGCACCATGGGTTCCACCCCGCTTGCACGGCGACGGGTGCGACGGCGTGCGAGTGCGGGCACGGCTCCGTACAGGGCGTCACGGAGGGTTCGGTGCTGCCGCCACTCGCGCCAGGTGAGCACGATGATCGCCGCGTCGAACGCCGAGAGCACCCCGACCCCGAGTGACGGGTGCACGACCATCTCGACGAGCTGGGCGACCAGGAACGCGGCGAGCGCAGCGATCGCCCAGGGGTGCACGCGCTCGGAGCCGCGGATCAGCGCGATGACGACGACCACCTTCACGAGGCCGTGCACGACGAGGTAGACGGCGGCGTAGAGAGCAGCGTCGGCGCCGAGTGCCGCGGCACCGTGCAGGATCAGGTGCGCGATGAGGTCGTGCGGGTCCTGTGCGAGCTCGTGCGCGGTGAGCAGGTGGGCGACGGCACTGATCTGTGCCGGGCGGAGGAACAGCAGCGGCAGGCCCAGGAGCAGCTCGGCCGCTCCGTCGATGCCCTTCAGGGCGATCCCGACGAGGAACACCACATCGAGGATCCGGCCTCGTCCCGTTCGCGTGCTGTCCATGACTCCAGCATCGAGATCCGCTGCCCAGAAAGCGCCAAGAGGGCTCAGGGAACTCCCAGCAGGCGTCCGGCTTGCTGGGTCCTTCCTTGGAGGGCGCGGCGCAGCCTGACGTCCGGAGGTCTTCATGTCCACAGTGCCGCTCCGTGGCGGGTCCATCGACGCCCGCACGATCCGACTCGACCCTCGCCACCGCGCCTGGCTGCCGCCGGTCGTGGTCGGGCTCACCGCCACGGTGATCGCCGTCGCGTTCGACTGGGTCCCGTCCGTCTGGTACGACGAAGCCGCGACCGTGGTGTCCGCGACCCGTCCCTGGCCGGCGCTCGCGCGCGAGGTCCAGCACGTCGACGTCGTGCACGCCACCTTCTACGGCCTCATGCACCTGTGGTTCCTCGTCGCGGGATACGCTCCGTTCACGCTCCGGCTGCCGTCCGCGGTCGCGGTCGGTGCGGCGGCGGCGCTTCTCGTCGTGCTCGGCCGGATGCTCGCCGACCTCAGGACCGGCGTGGTTGCGGGCGCCCTCTTCGCACTCCTCCCGCGGGTCACGTGGATGGGCACCGAGGGGCGCTCGTTCGCCCTCGGCACGCTGCTCGCGGTGGCGGCGACCATCCTGTTCCTCGCCGCGCACCGGCGGAGCGTCACGGGCCTCCGTTCCTGGCCGTGGTGGGTCGGGTACGTCGCGGTGTCGCTGCTCGGCGGGGCGGTGTTCCTCTACCTCGTGCTCGTGACGGTCGGGCACGGCGTCACGGCGGCGGTCCCGCTGGCGCGTCGGAACGCCCGGACCCGCGGGGCGCAGCGGGCGCAGCGCTGCTGGCTCCTCGCCGCTGCGGTGACGGTCGTGGCCCTCGTGCCGCTGGCCCGGGCCTCCGCGACGCAGTCGGCGCAGATCGACTGGATCCAGCACATCAGCCGCCACACGGTCGAGGAGGTCGTGGTCACCCAGTGGTTCACACTCAACCCCGCGTTCACGGTGTTCGGCTGGCTGCTGGCGGTGGCCGGCATCGCGGTCGGGCTGACCTCCGCGCGCGGCCGATCCCTGCTCGCGGTCGCGCTGCCGTGGGCCGCGGTGCCGACGGTCGGACTCATCGCCGCGTCACTCGTGACGAACCCGCTGTACTCCCCGCGCTACGTGTCCTTCGGCGCTCCGGCGGTGGCGCTGTGCATGGCGCTCCCGGTCGCCGCGCTCCCGGACCGGTTCTTCGCCCGGGTCACCGCGGGCGTCCTCCTCCTCGCGGTCGCGCTGACCGCCCCGACGTGGGTCCAGCAGCGGACGGTCACCGCGAAGGACGACTCGGCGTGGAACCAGGTCGCCCGGCTCGTCCGCTCGGAGCGGGCCCACGAACCGGCCGGGCAGGTCGACGCCGTCGTCTACGGGCCGGTCGATCGACACCCCCTCGCGACGTCGCGGATCATCGCCGAGACGTACCCGAGGGCGTTCCGCGGCCTCCGGGACCCGTTGCTCGTCCGCCCGGCCTCCGCGTCGGCGGGGCTGTGGGAGACGCAGCGTCCGATCGCCGACATCGGCCGGACCGCGGACGGCGCACGGGTCGTCTGGTTGCTGACGGGCACGGCCCACGACGAGCGGAGCACCGTCTCGGCGGCCCTGGCCCCCGAGGGCTACCGCGTCGACGGCACCTGGGTCCGGGCGAGCACCGAGGTCGTCCGCTACGTCCGGGCCGTGCGCTGAGCCAGCGGCAACCGCAGGAGGAACACCGTGCCGTCCGCGCCCGTGTGCTCCACCCGCACCTCGCCGCCCGCCCGGACCGCGATGTCCCGCACGAGCGCGAGACCGATGCCGTAGCCCGACCGGGTGGTACCGGTCGGCCGCGAGCCGGCCGCACGGGCCGCGTTGCCGTGGGCGAACCGGTCGAAGACCCGCCGCGGGGCGATCCCCGTGATCCCCGGGCCCTCGTCGCGGACCCGGATGGCGACCCAGCGCTCGGCACGCTCCGTCGTGACGGTCACGGTCCCGCCCGTCGGCGTGTGCCCGATCGCGTTGTCGACGAGCGCGACGATGCAGCGCCGGAGCTGTGTCGACGGGAGGGACACGACCGCGTCGCTGTCGCCGACGTCGAGGCGCACACCCCGCGCGTCGGCCAGCACGCCCATGTCGTTCGCGGCACAGGCCAACTCGGGTCCGAGCGGTGTCATCGGGTGTTCCCCGGGCCTCCCGGCCGCGACCTCGAGCAGGTCGTTGACGATGTCGATGAGCACGCGGGTGTCCGCCTGGAGCTCCTCGACGATCCCGTGACGCGGATCGTCCGCGTCCATGCGGAGCTCGAGCTGCTGCACACGCGCGTTGAGCACGGTCAACGGCGTGCGGAGCTCGTGGCTCGCGTCGGCGACGAACGTGCGCTGCATCCGCGACGCCTCCGTGATGGGACGGACCGCCCGCCGGGCGATGATCCACGTCGCGATCCCGGCGAGCACGACCGCGAACCCGCCGACGCCGACCACCGCGATCGTCAGGTCGATCGTGTCGAGGTAGACGTGCACGTCCTCGGGGCCGTGGTACTCGTGCTGCTGCTGCGGGGTCAGCTGCCAGACCACGTACACGACGACGAGCAGGATGATGGACGCCACGAGCGCCGCCGACACGACGGCGACCTGGAGCCCGATGCGGACGGCGGACCGCCGCGAGGCGAGGCGATCCGGGTCCTGGTCGCGCCGGCCGGACACCCGGCCCCGGACCCCGTCGGTGCCGAGCGTGAGCCGATCGACCAGCACCTCGTGCACCGACGACCACCACACGCCCACGGGACCGCTCCTTCCGTCACCTCGACGGTCGACCCGCCGCCCCCAGGATCCACCAAGACGGCGGCGGGGTCGCGCCTACGCCTCGCCCGGCGTCTCCGCGCTCGCCACGAGCGTCGCCCGGCCGAGGATGTGCGACGACATGGTGAACCCGAGGTAGGCGGGCGTGGCGTCGGCCGGCACTCCGATGTCCGCGACGTCGAGCGCGTGCACGACGATGAAGTACCGGTGCGGACCGTGGCCCGCGGGCGGCGCCGCCCCGACGAACTGGGGCGCCCCGGCGTCGTTCTGCAGTTGGATCGCGCCGTCCGGGAGGCCCGCCCCGCCCGCAGCCCCCGCTCCGGTCGGCAGCGTGGTCACGTCGGCCGGGATGTTCGCCACGGCCCAGTGCCAGAAGCCGGACATGGTCGGGGCGTCCGGGTCGTACATGGTCACCGCGAAGCTCTTCGTGCCCTCGGGAGCGCCACTCCACGTGAGCTGGGGCGAGACGTCCTCGCCGCCGGGGACGCCCATCATCCCCGACCACTGCGGGGGCCGGAACTCCTGGCCGTCCTGCACGTCGTCACTCGTGACGGTGAACGCGGGCACCTCGGGCAGGCGTCGGAACGGGTGGTTGTCGGTCATGCTCGTCCTCCTCGGTGGGCGGTCGGCCCGCCCCGTGATCGATCATGCCGCGCGGGCCCGAGCCGCGTCCGCGTCCGCGGTCGCATCCGCGGTGCCGTCCTGGTCCGCGTCGGCGTCCGCGGTCAGCGCAGCCGGGGCTGCGCCGAGGCGAGCCGCTCCCAGGACCGCTCCCGGGCCTCCCGGTCGAGCGACGCGTGGTGCAGGACGGCAGCGCGTTCGTGGAGGACTCGAGGTGCGGGGGTCGTCACGGCGACGCGTGCGAGACGGCGTGCGCGGCGATCCGCGCGGGCGGTGCTCCAGTGGACGAGCCCGAGCCCGATGCGGTGGGCGGCTCGTTCGACCGGGTGGACGGACGTGACGGGCACGGTCGCGTTCATGGTCACTCCTTGGGGACGTCGAGGACGGGGAACAGGTTGTAGTTGACGAACACCCGACGCGCAGCCGGGTCGGGGTGGCGCGAGGCCGGGTCGTTGGCGCGGAGGTACCGACCGATGAGGTCGTTGATCCCCCGGTCGAGCTCGGCGAGTTCGTCCGGGGTCATGAGGAGCCAGGCGGTCGAGAAGTCACTGACCTCGCGCCAGGCCTCGGGCAGGTCGTCCGACGACGCGAGGGCGTCGCGGATGAACTCGGCCGTCGTGTCCTGGAAGCTCATGCTCGCGAGCACGGTCGCCGTGCGTTCCGCCCGGCTCTGGTCGTTACCGTGGTCGCCGAACTCGAGCGGGCCGGCGTAGCGCCGCCACCAGCGGTCACGGCCGCTGCCGAGTTCGGGAGCCTCCTCGACGATGCCGTGCTTGGCGAGCTGGCGCAGGTGGTAGCTCGTCGATCCGGATGACTCGCCGATCCGGGCACCGAGCGCGGTGGCCGTGGCCGGGCCGTGCGAGGCGAGCTCGTTGAGCAGCCGGGTCCGCACGGGGTGCGCGAGGGCCTTGAGGGCCTCGACCCGCAGGACGCGGGGCTCGGGGGTGTTCGTCGCCATGACTCCGAAGATACCTTTGCAAAGTGCTCTTTGCAATGGTTCCTTTGCGGTGGTGTCGTTGCGGTCAGCTCAGTCGGGTTCCGGATGCTCCGCACGGGCCGATGCAGCCACCTGCACGACCGCGGCGATGACGATCCCCGTCGCCATCACGGCCCCCATCGCGACCGCCGTCCCCCCGAACCACCCGGCCAGCGGTGTGCCGAGACCGCCGAGCCCGAAGCTGATGCCACCCTGCAGCGCTGCCGCGGTACCGGGCAAGGCCGCGCCGAGGGCCTGCGTCCGCGTCGTGGCCCCGGTGATCACGAAGCCCCAGGCACCCGTCACCACCGCCAGGCAGACCCAGACCGCGATCGGCCCGAGGCCTGCGAGTGCACTGACGAGCACACCGACCGCGCCGAGGGCACCGACCACGAGTCCCGTCGTCAGGAGCGCGTCCTCGCTGCAGCGTCGGACGAGCCGCCGGAACGCCAGGGTGGTGAGGATCATGCAGCTGGCGTCGACGGCGAAGACGACGGTGTACCCGGTCTCGCTGAACCCGAACTCGGACTGGAACACGAACGAGCTCGTGGAGATGTAGGCGAAGAAGCCGATCGTCGCGACGCACGAGGACACGAGGTACCAGTCGAAGCGCGGGATGGCCAGCAACGTCCCCATCCGGCGGAGGTTCGCGCCGAGACCGATTCCCGACGACCGGTCCTGCGGCGCGAGGGTCTCGGGGATGCGGACGAGCACGATCGCGAAGAGGACGAGGCCGAGCACCCCGAGCGCGACGAACATGATCCGCCAGTCACCGACGAGCAGGAGTGCGCCACCGGCCAGGGGCACGACGACCGGTCCGACGGCGTTGATCGCGGCGAGCGCCGCGTAGATGCGTGGACGGTCGGCAGGAGGCGCGGCGTCGGTGACCACCGCGCGCCCCGCGACCGCGCCGGCGGCACCACCCAGGCCCTCGACCACGCGCGCGATCACGAACACGGCGTTGTCCGGGGCGACGGCGCAGGCGAACGACGCCACCGCGAACAGGGCGGTCCCGCCCAGGAGGATGGACCGGCGCCCCACCGAGTCGCTGAGCGGTCCCACGAGGATCTGACCGACCGCGAACGCGACCAGGAACGCCGTGAGCGACACCTGCACGGCACTCGTGGAGGTCCCGAAGTCCCTCGCGAGCGCAGGCAGCGCGGGGATGTACATGTCCGTCGCGAACGGCGAGATGCCGACGATGACGGCCAGGGGCACGATCGGCGGGAGGGGACGGGAAACCATACGGCGGATGGTATTCCGTCGGTGGGGTGCGGTCCGGGCGAGCACGGCGCGATGGGGACCGGGTCCGCGGCGGGTGCGGCGCGGTCCCGGTGCGCGGCGGGTGCGGTGCGGTCCCGGTGCGCGGCGGGTGCGGTGCGGTCCCGGTGCGCGGCGGGTGCGGTGCTCCGGCCGGGGTCAGGACCCCGCTTCGATGTCGAACACGACCAGGTCGGCGCTCGCCCCGCCGAGGAACGCGGCGACCGGCTGGTGGTCGGGGTGCGGCAGGTAGCCGTCGAGCGCGGCGCGGTCCCGGAACCGGACGACGAGCATCCAGTCGAACCGCCCCTCGAGCCCTTCGCTGCTCACGCTGGGTCCGGCATCGACCGACGTCACCCCGTCGATGCCGGGGAGGTGCTGCCGGACGAGCTCCGCGGCACGCTGTTCGGATGACGCGTGGTCCCCGCTCCACTGGACGAGGACGACGTGGACGATCTCAGACATGGGTCGAGGCTACGGCGTCGGAGCTCCGACGCCCGGCCGGCACCGCAGCATCCTGTTGTGTGCGGACAGGGGTGTTCGATGCGGCACGCAGCGGAGCCAGCAACCGCTCAGACGGCCGCCGCCCGGCCCTCGGCCGATGGGCGCCTCGCCGCGGCGTCGGCGTACCGGCGGGCGTGACGGAGTCCGAGCAGTGCCAGCACCGCCATCACGACGGCGCCGGCGTACGCGACGACCGCGCCGATGAGCGCGAGCGTGGCCATGGTGTCGAACGCGTACGCGTTGAGGAGCAGGCCGCGGAGGGTCTCGCCGCGGAACACGGTGTCGACCTCGGCGGCGAGTGCGGCGTCCTTCGGGTGCGCCTGCGCCTCGGCGGACAGTTCGGAGTACGTCTTCCCGCCGGTCATCTCCCGCAGGTGGACCGCGATGTAGTGGTCGGCCCAGGCTTTCGCCTGTGCGCCGGTCTCGAGCTGCTGTCCGGCGTAGCGGTTGAGGTACGGACCGATGTCCTTGCTCTTCAGCGCGTCGCTGCCCTTCGCCGGGAACTGGATCTTCTCGGCGACGAGCTGGTCCCGCACCTGGTCGTGCACGTACACGTGCGCCCAGGTCATGAGGACACCCGCCAGGAGCAGGACGAGGGCGATGACCGCGCCGCTCGCGGAGAGGAGTCGGTCGAGTACGGTGCGGTTCACGGTTCCTGCCTTCCGTCGGTGTGCTGCCCGCTGTCACTGCCGCCGCGACGCTGGGCCGCCAGCCGGTGCTCCGCGCGCTCGCGCGCGTCGCGCTTCAGGCGCTCCCACTCGTCGGTGGGGAGTCGTCGGACCTCGTCGCGCTCGGGCATGGAACCAGGGTCCCGCCAGGACCGGCTGGTGCAGGAGGGCACTTGGTCCCGACCGCGTCGGGACGACCGGGAGGCCCGCGACGATCAGCCGCGCCGGACGCCGTAGACGGCCGCTTGCGTCCGACTCTCGAGATGCAGCTTGCCGAGCAGGACGGTCACGTTGTTCTTCACGGTCTTCTCGGCGATGTGGAGTCGTTCGCCGATCTGCCGGTTCGTCAGGCCCTCGACGATGAGGTCGAGGATCTGCTGCTCACGCCGGGTGAGTCCGGCGTCGGGGTCGGGGCTCGCGGGGACGACCGCGGAGCGCACGCGCCGTCCCGCGTCGGCCGGGAAGAGGGTCTCACCCGAGGCGGCACGGCGGATCGCCTCGACGAGTTTGTTGCCACGGATGTCCTTGAGAACGGAGCCGCTCGCTCCGGCGAGGACCGCGGCCGTCGTCGCCTCGTCGTCGTCGTAGGCGGTGAGCATGAGGCACGGGAGGTCCGGATTGGCCGAGCGCACCGTCCGGCACAGGTCGATGCCGCTGCCGTCCGGCAGGCGGACGTCGAGCACGGCGATGTCCGGCCGGGTCGCGGCGATACGCGGGACGGCCCGGCCGATGGTCTCGGCCTCGCCCACCACCTCGAGGTCGGGCTGCGCGTCGATGATCCGCGCCACGCCCTGCCGGACGAGTTCGTGGTCGTCGACGAGGAACACGCGGATTGTCATGCTGCCTCCCCCTCGATCACCGGGACCCGCCAGGTCATCGTGGTGCCGCCTCCGTCGCGGCCGTCGAGCGCGTAGTGGCCGCCGCGGGCGGCAGCCCGTGCGGCGAGGTTCGCGGTGCCGCTCGCCCGGCCCGGGCGGCCGAGCCCGCGGCCGTCGTCCTCGACGAGCACGGTCAGGTGGTCGTCCTCGAGCAGCACGCGGACGTCGGTCGTGGAGGCGCGCGCGTGGCGCCCGACGTTCGTCAGCGATTCCCGGACGACCGCGACGACGTCGTCGGCGAGTTCGTCCGGGACGAGCGCGTCCACCGGCCCACCGAAGGTGACGCTCGGCGGCCCGGCGAGCATGGGCGTGACCTCGGCGATCGTGTCGAGGACGCGGTGCCGGATGGTGGTCGGGGCCGTGCGGGGCGGTGTCTTCAGCGCGAACACCGCCGTGCGGATCTCGGCGATCGCGGTGTCGATGGCGTCGATCTGGTCCGCGAACTCCTGACGGACGGTCGCGGGGACCGCGGGCTCGAGGCTCTGGAGCGTCAGGCCCGCCGCGAACAGTCGCTGGATGACGTGGTCGTGGAGGTCACGCGCGATCCGACTCCGGTCCTCGATGCGCTGGAGCTCCTGCCGGTCGAGCCGTCCGCGGGCGAGCTCGAGCGCCACGCTCGCCTGTGCCGCGAACTCCGACGCCAGGTCGAGTTCGGAGCTGGCGAACGGCGGGCGTCCTGCTCGACGCGCGAGCAGGAGCGTTCCGAGCGGGGCGGCCGTCGCGGCGAACGGCACCGCGGCGGCCCATCGAAGTCCGTCCGGCCAGTCGACGGAGTCCTCGCGGAGGTCGCCCGTGGTGACGTGCCCGCTCTCGATGGACCGGCCGGCGATCGTGTCGTCGGCGTCCTCGATCACCGCTCCGAGATCGTGTGCGTCGACCCCGCGGGCGCCGTCGACGCGGAAGCCCGTGTTGTCCGGGACCAGCACGCAGGCGAGATCGGCGTCGACCAGCGGGGCGACGCGGTCCACGACGACGCCGAGGCCGTCGACGGCATCGGACGACAGCAGCGCGGTCGTCACGTCGGCGAGCGCCACCGACCACCGCTGGCGGCGTCGGGACTCGTCGAAGAGGCGCGCGTGGTCGATGGCCGCGCCGGCGGTGGCGGCCAGGGAGGCCACGAGTTCCTCGTCCTCCTCGCTGAACACGCCGGACTCCCGCGTCAGGTACAGGTTGCCGAACAGCTCGTCCCGCACGCGGATCGGCACCCCGAGGAACGCCTCCATCGGCGGGTGGTGCTCGGGGAACCCGGTTGCTCGGGGATCCGCTGCGAGGTGCTCGAGCCGGGTCGGGGTCGTGGTGGTCAGGATCGCGCCGAGCAGCCCCCGGCCGCGGGGGAGGTCCCCGATCGCGGCGACCTCCGCGTCGGACATCCCGACGTGGACGAACTGCTCGAGGGTGCCGTCGGGGGCGATCACCCCGAGCGCGCCGTAGCGGGCGCCGGCGAGTTCGACCGCGGCCTCGACGATGCGCCGGAGCACGACGGGCAGGTCGAGCTCCTCGACCACGAGCCGGTTCGCGCGGAGGAGCTGCCGGAGACGCCCCTGGGTCGCGAGGACCTCGTTCGCGCGATCGACGAGGTCGCCGATGGTGCGCTCGAGTGCCGTCCGCGGCGCGTTCGGGAAATCGAGTCGGTCCTGCTCCTGCCCCACGCCGGTCCTCTCGCTCGCCCCCCTCACCCTACGGGGCGGCGCAGCCGCGGGAGCCGGGACCTTGGTCTCTGGGTCCGGTCCGCCGCAGCACGGACCATCGAGGAGGAGGCGGCACATGGGTGAGCGGTACATCGTCGGGTTCGACGACTCGCGGCCGAGTCGACGCGCACTGGACTGGGCGCTCGACCGCGCCGCGCGAGACCACGGGTCCGTGGTGCTCGCCCACGTCCGCACGGTTCCGGACGGCCCACCCTCCGACCCGGACCTGGAGGCCGCGGTCACCCGTGCTCGCACCCGCCGTCGCGATGTCGGGGTGTCGCTGCTGCGGATCGACGGGGACGACGTCGTGGCCGCCCTGCTCGGGGTAGCCGAGGACGAGGACCTCCTCGTGGTGGGCACGCACAAGACGGGTCACCTGCACGGCCGGGCGCTCGGCACGCGGGCACTCGCCCTCGCGGCTGGCGCGCGCTGTTCGGTCGTCGTCGTCCCGGACACGGACCTGCGGTTCCGTCGCGGTGTCGTCGCGGGCGTCGGCGGCGGTGCAGGGGCGGCGCACGTGTGCGAGACCGCGGCCAGGGAGGCCGAACACCGTGAGGAGGAACTCGTGCTCGTCCGGGCGCTCGAACCCGACGGCTCCGGCGACGACGGCACCCCGCTCGGCACCACCGGCGGACGCGTCCAGGACGCCCACCCGCTCCTCGAGGTGTCCGCGCGCACCGCTTCCCGTCCAGCGGCGCCCATGCTGCTCGATGTCGCGCTGGGGCACGCGCTCCTCGTCATCGGCGCGCGCCATCCGGCCCAGGCGCGGGCCGGGTACGTCGGCGCGGTGCTCCACGACGTGCTCATCAACCTGACCGCACCCGTGCTCGTGACCCGCCACCGCGACCTCGTCGCGACCGCGGCAGCGAGTGGTGCGGCCACTCGACCGGACCCCATCGAGGAGAACGCATGACCGACACGACCATCAGCAGGACCGACACCACGGCGACCGAGGTCGCCTTCCGGCGCGGCAACGGAGCGGAGGTGGACGAGCCCACGATCGACCGCCTCGACGCGTGGTGGCGGACCGCCAACTACCTCTCCGTCGGGCAGATCTACCTGCTCGACAACCCGCTGCTCCGACGGCCGCTCACCCGTGACGACGTCAAACCGCGCCTCCTCGGTCACTGGGGAACCACCCCCGGACTCAACTTCGTCTACGCCCACCTGAACCGGGCCATCCAGGAACGCGATCTCGACACGCTGTACGTCACGGGGCCGGGGCACGGCGGCCCGGGCATGGTGGCGAACGCCTACCTCGACGGCACCTACACCGAGGTCTACCCACGGATCGGGCAGGACGAGGACGGCGTCCGGCGCCTGTTCCGTCAGTTCTCCTTCCCCGGCGGCATCCCGAGCCACGCGGCACCCGAGACCCCGGGCTCGATCCACGAGGGCGGGGAACTCGGCTACGCCCTGTCACACGCGTACGGCGCCGCCTTCGACAACCCGGACCTCCTCGTCGCCGCGGTCGTCGGCGACGGCGAGGCCGAGACCGGCCCCCTGGCGACCAGCTGGCACTCCAACAAGTTCATCGACCCGCTCCATGACGGCGTCGTGCTCCCGATCCTGCACCTCAACGGGTACAAGATCGCGAATCCGACCGTGCTCGCCCGGATCCCCGAGGAGGAGCTGCTGTCGCTCATGCGCGGGTACGGCCACACCCCCTACGTCGTGTCCGGCGGGTTCGACGGCGAGGACCCGCGGGCGGTCCACCGCCGGATGGCGGAGACCCTCGACCGGGTCCTCGACCACGTCGCCGAGATCAAGGCCGCAGCCGCCGCGGGCACCCTGGAGGGCCGCCCCGCCTGGCCGATGATCGTCCTGCGCACACCGAAGGGCTGGACGTGCCCCGCCGAGATCGACGGCAAGCCCGCCGAGGGCAGCTGGCGTGCCCACCAGGTGCCGCTCGCGAGCGCCCGGGACACCGAGGAACACCTGCAGGTACTCGAGGGCTGGCTCCGCTCCTACCGGCCCGAGGAGCTGTTCGACGACGAGGGCCGGCCCGTCGCACTCGCGACGGCGCTCGCCCCGACCGGCGACCGGCGGATGAGCGCCAACCCCGTCGCGAACGGCGGGCTGCTCAAGCGGGACCTCGTGTTGCCCGACTTCCGCGACTACGCGGTCGACGTCCCCACGCACGGCGGCTCCATCGACGAGTCCACCCGGGTCCTCGGTCGGTGGCTCGCCGACGTCGTCCTCGCGAATCCGGACACGTTCCGGATCTTCGGCCCCGACGAGACCGCGTCGAACCGCCTGAACGCCGTGCTCGACGTGACCGACAAGCAGTGGGACGCCGAGGTGGTGCCGTCGGACGAGCACCTGGCGCGCGCGGGCCGCGTCATGGAGATGCTGAGCGAGCACCAGTGCCAGGGGTGGCTCGAGGGCTACCTGCTGACCGGACGGCACGGACTGTTCACCAGCTACGAGGCCTTCATCCACATCGTCGACTCGATGCTCAACCAGCACGCGAAGTGGCTCAAGGTGAGCAAGACCATCCCGTGGCGGCGGCCGATCGCGTCGCTCAACTATCTGCTGTCGTCGCACGTGTGGCGCCAGGACCACAACGGGCTGTCGCACCAGGACCCGGGTTTCATCGACCACGTCGTCAACAAGAAGCCAGACATCGTTCGGGTGTACCTGCCGTTCGACGCCAACACGTTGCTCTCGACGTACGACCACTGCCTCCGGAGCGTGGACTACGTGAACGTCGTCGTGGCGGGCAAGCAGCCGACGTTCAACTGGCTCCCCATGGACGAGGCGATCGCGCACATGACCCGCGGCCTCGGCATCTTCGACTGGGCCGGCACCGAGGTCGACGGCGAGGAGCCCGACGTGGTCCTCGCGTGCGCGGGCGACGTCCCGACGCTCGAGACCCTGGCGGCCGCGTCGATCCTCCGCCGCGAGGTCCCGTCGCTCCGGGTCCGGGTCGTCAACGTCGTCGACCTCATGCGGTTGGTGAGCGAGGGCGAGCACCCGCACGGGCTGTCCGACGCGGAGTTCGACGCCGTGTTCACCCCCGACAAGCCGGTCGTCTTCGCCTACCACGGGTACCCGTGGCTCATCCACCGACTGACGTACCGCCGACATGGCAGCGGCAACCTGCACGTCCGCGGCTACACGGAGGAGGGCACGACGACGACGCCCTTCGACATGGTCATGCTCAACGACATGGACCGGTACCACCTCGTCATCGACGTGCTCGACCGCGTTCCCGGGCTCGCGTCCCGCTCAGCCGGACTCCGTCAGCGCATGCAGGACGCCCGCATGGCTGCCCGCGCCTGGACCCGGGAGCACGGGGAGGACATCCCCGAGGTCGCCGACTGGACCTGGACCGACGACGGTGACGCGCACCACGACGCCGCCGCGGTCCGTTCGGCGAACGTCGGTGTCGACACCGTCTCGGCCACTGCTGCCACGGGTGGTGACAACGAGTGAGCGAGCGCCGGAACGACCCCGAGCCCGTCCCGACCCGCACCTCCGACCGGCCCGGCGCCCACGCGTCGACCGCACCGGTCGAGGAGCTCGTCCTGGTCCTCGATCCGGACCAGTGCTGGACCCGACTGCGCGACGCGAGCACCGGGCGGGTGGCGTTCCGCACCGACGAGAGCATCGAGATCCTGCCCGTCAACCACCTCTCCGACGACCGCCAGATCGTCTTCGCGACCTCGAGCCACGCGATCCTCGCCGCCGTGGCCGACCGACGTGAACTCGTCTTCGAGGTCGACCACCACGACGGGTGGACCGCCTGGAGCGTCGTCGTCCGCGGGCCAGCCCACACGACCCAGGCGAACGACGGCACGGCGGGGCGACTCCGGTCGATGCTGCCCACGCCGAAGATCGCGACGGTGGTCATCGAACCGACGTCGGTCACGGGGAGGCTGTTCGACCAGGCCACGCCCTGACGCGGCCACTGCGGTCAGCGCGCGCTCACTTGCCCGCGCCCATGGTGAGCCCGGCGACGAGCTGCCGCCGCGCGAGCAGGTACAGCACCAGGATCGGCAGCGCGGAGAGCACGACCGCCGCGAGCGTCGCCGGCACGTTGATGCTGAACTGCCCCTGGAAGTTCCACAGCGCGAGCGGCAGGACGCGCTTGTCGTCGCTCTGCGTCAGCACGAGGGGCAACAGGAACCCGTTCCAGACCTGGAGCGCGTCGTAGATCGCGACCGTCGCGATGGACGACCGCGACAGCGGGAGCACGAGGCGCCACAGGATGGCCCACTGCCCCGCACCGTCGACCCGCATCGCCTCGAACAGCTCCCCCGGGATGTCGCGGATGAAGTTGACGAGGATGAGGACCGTGATCGGGATCGCGAAGGCGATCGACGGCAGGATCACCGCGGCGAGCGTGTCGTACAGGCCGACGCGGCCGAGCACGAAGAACAGCGGGATGACGGTCGCCTGCAGCGGGATCGCGAGGCCCAGGAGGAACAGCGAGTAGGTGCTCCGGACGATCCACCGCCGCGACCGCACGATCGCGTAGGCCGCGAGCAGGCAGACGGCGGTCGTCACGACGACGGTGACGAGCGAGACGATCACGCTGTTCGCGAAGTAGACGCCGAAGCCGGACTGCAGCACGAGCGCGTAGCTCGCCAGGGTCGGGTGCGTCGGCGGCGCGAGGGGGTTCCGCGTGTAGTACGAGCCCTGCGCGGTGATGCTCGTGATCACGACGTAGTAGATCGGCAGGAGCACGACGGCGAGCCAGACCCAGGCCGCGACCGCGCCGACGACGTTCCGGTTGGCCCGTGTGCGCCGTGGCCGACCGGCGCCGTTCGTGCGGGTCGTGGTGGATCCGCCCACGGCGGTGTCCCGGACGCTTGCGATCGCCATCAGGCGCCTTCCTGCTCGCTGGTCATGCGGTTGAACCCGCTGAACCGGGTGAGTGCGAGCGCGATGACCAATCCGATGACGACGAGGATGACGGCGAGCACGCTCGCGTCGCCGAGGTCGCTGGCGGAGAAGCCGGTCAGGTACATGTCGAGTGGGAGGATCCGGGTCGCGTACCCGGGGCCGCCCTGCGTGAGGACGTACACGATGTCGAAGTAGGTCAGGGACCCGACGATCATGAGCGTCGAGGACGTGATGATCGTGTTCCGGAGCTGCGGCAGCGTGATGCTGAAGAACTGGCGGACCCGTCCGGCCCCGTCGATCTGCGACGCCTCGTACAGGGACGCCGGGATCTGGCGCGCGCCGGCTTGGTACAGCAGCGAGTGGAACGGGATGAACTGCCACGCGATGACGAAGATCACCACGTACAGCGCCGTGGCGGGGCTGCCGAGCCAGTCCTTCGACAGCGCGGGCAACCCGAACGCGTGACCGACGCCGTAGTTCGGGTCGAGCAGCGCCTTGAACGCGATCGCGATCGCGGCCGACGACAGGATCAGGGGCAGGAAGTACAGCGCGGCGAGGACGGCGCGGTACCGCTGCTTGCCCGACACGAAGACCCCGACGAGGATGCTCATCGGCGTCTGGATCACCCACGAGATCACGATCACCTGCAGCGTGAGCCACAGCGCGTGGTAGGTCAGTGGATCGCCGAGCTGGGTGATCCAGTTGCGGATCCCGTTGAACACGGGAGCGGTGAGGCCGTCCCAACTCGTGAAGCTGAGTCCCAGCGCGATCACCAGCGGGATGATCGCGAACGCCAGGAACATCGCGAGTGCGGGGATGACGAACCAACTGCTCGGGGCCGATCCGTCGATGACGGCCCCACCGTTCCGTGTGCGCATGCCTACTTGCCGATGGTCGTGTTCATGTGGTCGGAGAACTGCTTCGGCGTCTCCGACTGGTTGAAGAGCAGGTCGAGCTGGGTCCAGAACTCCGTCGAGGCGGCGGGGCTGAGCGCGAGGTCCCAGGACTGCTGGAAGTGCGGCGCGTCCGTGATCATCTGCTCCGCCTGCTTGGCGAAGTCGCCCTTGAGCTTCGACGACACCCCGGTGACCGGCGGGATCTGCCCCTGCCCGATCATCGTGTTCACGTACGAGTCGTTCCAGACGCTCTTGGTCACGTACTGGAGCGCGGCCTTCGTCTGGGCGGCGGACGCCTTGGACGACACCGACCAGTAGACCGAGGGGTTGCCCGCGATGTCCTTCGGGTCGCCCTTGCCGCCGGAGACCGCGGGGAACGGTGCGACCTCGAGCTTGCCGCTCTTGACGAAGTTCGGGTCGATCGACGAGATACCCGAGTAGGCCCACGTGCCCTGGAGGAGGAAGCCCGCGCGGCCCGTCACCATGAGCGCGAGGTCGGCGTTCGTGTCGGCGGACACCGACGCGAACCCGTCCGCGAAGCCCCCGGCCTTGATGAGCTGCTGGATCATCGTCGTGGCCTGGATCACGGCGGGGTCGGACCAGGCGTTCGGCTTGTTGTCGAGGATCGCCTGGAACGGAGCAGGGCCGCCGATCCGGTCGACGAGGTACTCGATGTACATGAGGTACGGCCACTTGCTCTGACCACCGAGTGAGATCGGGGCCACCCCGGCCGCGCGGAGCTTCTTGACGTCCTTGAGCAGGTCGTCCCAGGTGGCCGGAGCCTCGCTGATGCCGGCCTTCTGCAGCACGTCCTTGTTCATGTACAGGACCACGGGCGCTGTGGAACTCGCGGGGATCGCGTAGGTCTTGCCGTTCACCTTGCCGGTGTCCGCGATCGAGGGGACGATCTTGTCGGTGAAGGACGTGTCCGACTTAAGGTCGCTGCTGAGGTCCTTCACGAGCCCGGCCTTGACGTACGACTTGAGCGTGCCGCCGCCCCAGTTGTAGACGAGCGTGGGTGCCTGCGGCGAGTTGATCGCGGTGCGGATCTTGTCCTTGAAGTCGTTCGTGCCGAAGTACGAGTCGGTGATCTTCTGGTCGGGGTGCGCCTTGTTCCACGTCGCGATGGACGGCTGGATGTTCGGCTTGTCGGCGGTGGTGCTCCAGGCCGTGATGGCGCTGCTGGACGAGCCGCTGCCGCCGGCGCTGCACCCGGCGAGGGAGATCGCGACGGCTGCCGCGGCGACGGTGGCGGCGGTCCGGCGGATCAGTCGTCCGCGGGTGATCGGCCGCGACGATGCGGGGATCTTCATGGGGGTACTCCTCAGGAGTCTCGGGATGGTGTGTTGCGGGGACGTCCGGATGGACGGGCCGAGGCCACGAAACGGGCGACGGGAGATCAGGGGACGACGACGGCCTTGAGCGTGTCGGGGCGCGTCGCCGCGTCGAGCGCGGCCTCGACCTCGTCGAGGCCGAACCGACCGGTCACGAGTGCGTCCACGTCGACGAGCCCGGCTGCGATGAGCCGGATGGCGATCGGCCACGTGTTCGCGTACCGGAACACCCCGGTGACGACGAGCTCGCGGTTCTGGATGCGGGACACCGGGAGCCGGATCTCGTCGGCGCCCATGCCGACGAGGACGACACGACCCGCGGGCGCGACGGCGTGGATGCCGGCGCGGACGGCGGGTTCGGCGCCGGACGCGTCGATGAAGGCGTCGACCTCGTAGTCGGCGGTGGCGACGTCGACGACCATCGGGTCGACGACCTCGGTCGCGCCGAAGCGGAGTGCGACCTCCCGGCGTTCGGCCACCGGGTCGCTGACGATGATCCGCGTCGCGCCGAACGCGCGGGCGACCTGCGCGGCGATGACACCGATCGGCCCGGCCCCGGCGATGAACACCGAGCTCCCGGGCGTGGTCTGCGCCTTCTGGTTGGCCCAGATGCCGACGCTGAGCGGCTCGCAGAGCGCCGCGGCCTCGATCGACATCGTGTCCGGGATCGGATGGGCGTAATCGGTCTGGATGGCGGCGTACTCCGCGAACGCGCCGTCGATCGGCGGCGTCGCGTAGAACTCCATCGAGGTGCAGAGGTTGTAGCGGCCGTGCTTGCACTGGTCGCAGTGTCGGCAGGCGCGCTGCGGCTCGATCGACACGCGCTCGCCGACGCGGTCCGGCGAGACCGCAGCCCCGACGGCGACGATCGTGCCCGCCGACTCGTGGCCGAGGATCATCGGCTGCTCGACGACGAACGAGCCGATGCGGCCCTCGTGGAAGTAGTGGACATCCGAGCCGCAGACGCCGACGGCGGCGATCCGGACCAGGACCTGGTCGGGATCGAGTCGGGGCACCGGCACGGTGTCGACACGGACGTCGCCCGGGGCGTGCAGGACGCTCGCCCGCATGTGCTCCGCGACGGAGGCGGATGGTGCAGTCATGTGGACCTCTCCGGCCGCGCCATCGCGGCTCCTCGGACCCTCACAGCATCGGTGCTGAGTGGTAACGGTTCCAACAATGCGCACGCGCGCCGAGGGTTGTCAACTCCTCTCGCCAAGAAATATGGCGGAATTGGGCCTCCGAGCCTGCCACCATTGACAGCGCCGGCGCATTCCTCCTACTGTTCGATGTGGAAACGGTTCCACTTTCTGTTGCCTGCCCGAGGAGGGACGCGATGCTACGCAACGCCGCTGCCCCCGCTCGGGACGTCGTCCCTGTCGCTCTGCGCTATGCAGGGCACGCGGCGAGCGCCGCGTCAGGGAGGAGCGACGGATGACCGACAGCACGCAACGCCCCAAGCGGGGCCAGGTCACGATGCGCGAGGTCGCCGAGGCGGCCGGCGTCGGCATGGGCACGGTGTCGCGGGTCTTCTCGAACGTCGGAGCGGTCGCCCCGGCCACGCGCCAGCGGGTGGAGGCGGCGGCCAAGGACCTGCATTACCGTCCGAGCGCGCTCGGTCGCGACCTGAAACGACGGACGACGAACAACATCGGCCTCATCGTCACCGACATCTCGAACAACTTCTACGGGGAGTTCGCCCAGGGGGTCCTCGCGAGCGCCAAGGAGCTCGGACGCCACGTGATCCTCTGCGCGAGCGGCGAGGACCCGGCGACCGAGCGGGAGTACATCGACCTGCTCGTCGAGCAACGCGTGGACGGGATCATCGCCTTCCCCACGGGGAGCAACCTCGACGCGTGGGAGACCGCGCGGGCGATCGGCATCAACGTGCTGTTCGCCGACCGGACGATGGCCGACCTCGACGTGCCGTCCATCCTGGCGGACAACCTCGGGGGCGCCCGCCGACTGACGGAGTACCTCCTCGCCCTGGGGCACGAGCGGATCGGGTACCTCGGTGGGCCTTCCCAACTCACGACGGGCAGCCAGCGCGAGGCGGGGTACCGGCTCGCCCACGAGCAGGCGGGCGTCCCCGTGATCGACGAGCTCGTCGTGCGCACCCGGTTCACCCGGGACACCGCCTACGCGAGCGCGATCCGCCTCCTCGACTCAGCGGTGCCGCCGACCGCGCTCCTCGCCTCGAACAACATCCTCGGCGAGGCGGTGCTGGCCGCGGTCCGCGACCGCGGTCTCCGCGTGCCCGAGGACCTCTCGCTGGTCATGTTCGACGACGTGCCGTGGGCGCGCCTCGTCGACCCGGCGATCACCGTCGCGGCGCAGCCGGCCTGGGGCATGGGCCAGTCGGCGGCGCGGATGGTGCTCACACTCGACGACGACACGCGGTCCCAGGTGGTCCCGGTCGACGTGGTCATCCGGCGCAGCGCCGCTGCCCGGTTCATGGACACTCCCGTCATCGGGAGCTGACCGACGGGTCGGACCCGTCACGTGCCCACGACGCTGTGGGAGGAAGAGCGACACATGGAACGCGGCATCTACTTCGACGGCTGGTACCCGAACGAGCACTGCTACCACCCGAGCATGCCCCCGCGGCGGCTCACGATGGCGGACGACGTCGTCGAGATGGGTGGGACGATGCTCGTCTGGGCCGGTCTCGGCGGCGGCGTGATCAGCCTCCCGTACCTGGAGGACGAGGCGTTCGGGCCGATCCCGCAGCGGTTCCGCCAGCACGGGTACGTCAACGAGTCGGAGTTCATCGCGTACACGAAGGAGCGCGGCGTCGACCTGTTCGGCATCGTGTTCGAGGCGCAGGCGTGGGAGTTCCCCGCCGAGGTCGAGGACGGTCGCGTGCTGGCCCAGAACCAGCTGCGGGACGTCGGCACGCGCACGACGATGGGCCTCCGCGAGTTCTCGACCAACACCGGACCGGCCGACTGGAAGCCGTTCCGCCACTACTTCCCCGACGGCCTCGTGAACAGCGACGGCGAGCAGGTCACCGACCTGTGGGAGGAGGTCGTGTCCCGCGACCTCGAGGGCCGCCCCCTGCACGCGCACTGGGTGGAGGTCGACGGCACGGGCCAGTCCTGCTACCTCGCCGACCGGAACAACCCGGTCTGGCGCGAGTACCTCAAGGCGGTCATCCGCATCCAGATCGACGCCGGGGCGCCCGGGGTGCAGCTCGACGAGACCGACGTGCCGCTGCTCGCCCTGCGCTACGGCGGCTGCTTCTGCAAGGACTGCGTCAAGGGGTTCCGGGCGTACCTGCAGACCCTCGACACACCCCCGACGGAACTCGCCGGGGTCGACCTCGCCACGTTCGACTACCGGCAGTGGCTGCTCGACCAGGGGTACCGGACGGGCACCGCCCCGCAGACGTACCCGCTGTACGCCGAGTACTGCCGCTTCCTGCAGATCGCGATCACCGAGACGTTCCACGAGGTCGCCTCGTACGTGAAGGAGTACGCGGCGTCGCAGGGCAAGCAGGTCCGCGTCGCCGGCAACTTCTACGACTGCGCGCCGTTCTACGAGGCGATGGTCGACGACGTCGACGTGCTCGTCACCGAGATGCGCGAGACGAAGTACCAGCAGCCCTGGTACTTCCGCCACGGCGTCGGGATGAGCCGCGGACGTCCGCTCGTCGCGGTCGAGAACCCGTACGGCGGCATCACCGAGGACCTGCTCCGCCGCATCCAGCGAGGACGCGCCCACGACCTGTTCCGCCTGTCGATCTTCGAGGCGAACGCGATGGGCGCGAACATGTCCCTGCCGTACGGCTCGTGGCTCGGGACCGAGGTGAAGGACTCCTACTGGGTGCCGAAGGACCTGGCGGTCGAGACCGGTCAGGCGCTCGTCGGTCTCGACGCCGTCACGTCGAACGTCTCCGTGCACAGCACCGCCGTCGTCTACTCCGTCCCCAGTGTCATGCGGGCGATGATGGACTCGGACATGTTCAGCGACGACGGCCGCTGGTTCGAGCCCGTCGAGGCGGTCGACGCACGCGCCTCCTCGTACTGGGAGACCATCGAGTGCCTCAGCCGGTCCGGCCGCACCTTCGACGCGATCGTCCTGCCGGACGAGGGCCTCCGCCAGGACGACACGGTGGCAGCGACCTTCGCCCCGTACGCGACCGTCGTCGTACCGGACGCGTGGAACATGAGCGCCCGCCAGCACGAGGCGCTCCTCGCCTACCTCGGCCAGGGTGGACGCGTCGTGGTCAACGGCGCCTACGGCACCGAGTTGCCGGCGGCCGACCGGGAGGCCCTGCTCACCCACGCCGGGACGACCCACCTCGACGACGTGCGCGCGATCCCCGACCTGGTACCGCAGGACGTCCTCGGCGAGTTCGATGAGGCGATGGCCGTCAACGTCCACCATCTGCCCGACGACACGCTCGCCGTCCACGTCGTCAACTTCGACTACCAGGAGGCCGACGACGCCGTCCAGCGCCGGCTCGACTTCGAGATCGGCGTCCGCACGGATCGCGCGATCACGACCGCGACCGTCCACCGGCCGGGCCTCGCCCCCGAGACCGCGCCCGTGCACCTCGCCGAGGGCGTCGCGCGTGTGACCATCCCGACCCTCGACCTCTACGCGGTGGTGCACCTTGCCTGATCGACCCGAGCCGCACGACGCAGCGGACGACGCTGCACGAGCCGACTGGTCCGCTGCCCCCATCCGCCTCGCCGCGAACCAGCCGCCCGCCCGGCCCTACCGGGGCGGCGCCGGCATCGCGCGCTTCCGCGGCCTCCCCGAGTCCGAGGTGGACCCGTACACACCCGAGGACTTCGTGGCCTCGGTCACGACCGTGCACGGGTCCGACCACGTGGGCCTCACCGAACTCGCGCCGGGACTGACGCTCCGCGACGCCGTCCGGGCCGACCCCCAGGGGTTCCTCGGCCCGGAGCACGTCGCCCGGTTCGGTGCCGAGACCATGCTCCTCGTCAAGCTGCTCGACACGGCGGAGCGCCTGTTCGTGCACTTCCACCCGGACGACGACCACGCCCGCACCCACCTCGGCGAGCCCCGCGGCAAGACCGAGGCGTGGATCGTGCTCGCCGTGGCGGACGGCGTCGACGGCTACGCGTCCCTCGGGTTCACGCGCGAGGTCTCCGAGGCCGACGCCACAGCCTGGTTCGCGGAGCAGGACGCCGGCGCGATGCTCGCCGCGATGCACCGCGTGCCGCTGCACCCCGGGTCCGTGTTGCTCGTGCCCGCGGGGGTGCCGCACGCGATCGGCCCCGGCATCACGCTGGTGGAGCTGCAGCAGCCGGCGGACCTGTCGATCCTGCTCGAGTACGACGGCTACCCGGGACTGGACGCGTCCACGGCGCTCATGGGGAACGACCTGCACGAATCGCTCCAGGCGCTCGACCGTCGCGCGTGGACCGCGGAGGACGTCGCCCGGCTGGTCGGCGATCCCGCCGCACCGGACGACACCACCGCCTCCGTGTTCCCGCCCGCCGCGGACCCGTTCTTCCGCGCCGAACGGATCCGCACGTCGGAGCCCGTGGGTCTGCCGGCGGCGTTCGCGGTCGTCGTGGTCGTCGGCGGCAGCGGGACGATGGCGTCCGGGTCAGGCACGCTCCCGCTCGCCGCGGGTGACACGGTGCTCGTGCCGTTCGCCGTGGGCGACGTCGAGCTCTCCCCCGGGCTCGACGTCATCCGGGCGCTCCCGCCGCGGCCGTGAGTCCGGGCGCCGATGGGGGCGCCGTGACGCTTCACCGCGACTGCGTCACGTCGTCACCGACCGGGTCGCCGCCAGCGAACAGCGATGCCAGTGCGTGGGGAGCCCCAGTGCCGAACACCAGATCCACGGTCTCATGTGCGGCGGCGGCCTCGGCTCCGCTGGTCCGAGACGAGGTGCCGGACTCTGGACCAGGTGCCGTCGGCGCCGACCAGGAGATCGCTACGTCCTCGGCGCCGCAGCCCAGTACGCAGCAGGGCCCGGGCAGGCGGAGGACATGACTGCGCGGCAGCGGTACCTCGACGAACTCGCAGCCCGATGGGCGGACGAGGATGACGACGCCCTCGTTCAGGACATCGCCGCGCGTCTCGGAGATCACGACGACCAGGAGCAGTTCCTCGCCGGTGTGGACATCTTCCTCGCGGGTGTGCGCGCGCTGACGAACCCCCACACGGACCAGGGCTGACACCCGCGGGCGCGTCGCGGGTGCCCGCGCTCGACCCTCAGGGCGTCCTGGCCGCGGCGCATGGCGCCGGCGGGCGTCGCCGTTCACACGGACGTCAGGAACGTCGACACCACAGCGGCGACCCGCTCGGGTCCGCCGTGGTTCCACGGGCCGTCGTGGCCGAGCCCGTCGAGCTCGACGTGCCGTGCGTTCGGGAGGACCGCGGCGGAGATGACCACCACCGCACCGGTGACGAAGAACGCGGCAAGCGAGGTGGCGAATTCGTTAGTCGCGACCGCAGCGAAGATGATTGCGCTGATGCCGACGATTACGGCTGCAGCGACAAGGAGCGACGAACCACGACTGCCAAGCCAGACCGTTCGTCCACGCCGACCGGGATGAAATCCGACGGCAGCGTCTTCATCGATTACCGTCCGCAGTAGCGGCGGTCGGCGTCGGGCAGAAATCCCAGGCACAGACAGTGTTCTATCGTCGGCTGCCGACACCGGCGCGCTCACCAGCAGCACGGAGCACGCAAGCGCACACCCTTTTCACGCTCGCGCCTTCAGAAGCGGCTGCGTGCGTCGGTTCTCATCGCCACTCCCGCACCGGCATCGGGCCCCGGCGACGGACGCCGCCGCGTCGCAGGCCGAAGGCGGGCCGCCCGCCCCATCGACAAGGACGACGGCAGCAGCGGGTAAACCGATTCATTCGACGCGGGCTGCTCTTCGAGATTCGACGGCGATGAACCTCACTGCTCCGCCGGCGGAGTCGCAATCCATCGGCCGTACCCGAGGGTGGCGACCGGTGTCCCGGAGACGGTGTGGTGCAGCTGGCGTAGCACCAGACTTCGCCGGTCAAGGATCAGCAGCGTCTCCGGCTCGATGGGGACGTCGAACAAGCCGTCGGTGGCCGCCTCCGCGGCGACCGTGTCGTCATCGACGACGTTCTCATCGGTGGCGAACACGACGTAGTTCGACTCACCGGTGTGGGAACTTGCGAAGATGATGCCGTCGAGTCGCGGCGTCACTGCTCGACGGAAGTACTCGGCGAGGATCTGCGTCGGAACGTAGTCGATGTGCTGACGGCCATCAGGTGTGATCGGTGAACTGATGTGTCGTTGGAACTCGCTGAAGAACATCAGCAGCCCACGAAGCGCCAACCGGTCTTCATCGAACGGGGAGATGTCATGTTCGGTCGCGGCGGCTCGGAGGTTCAGCATCCGCAGCGGCCTCGCCGGGTGGAACACCCCGACGACGGCATGCTCGGCGACGGTGAACGCCGCCGTTTCGTTCAGCGCCGTCGCTTCATCGGCTGCGCCGTAGAACATGGCGATGCCCGCCGGCGACATACGGTTCGCGCCGGCGCTGCGAGCCGGTGCCGGTCCCAACGATGCAGCATCAATGGGCAGATCTGTGCGCCCTGGGAAGACTTTGCCGTTCACGGTCCGCGCCCGGTACATTTCGGTCATGGTCGGCAGTTCGGTGATGAGCCCGCCAACATCGGTTGCGTAACTGCCGACGAGGTCCAGGAACTCCCGCACTAATGCGGCAGGTCCCTCAGCACCAGTGAACACGAACCGTGTTTCGTGTCGGACGGTGTGTGAGAACGTCGCCCAGGCATGGTCGAGATGGTCTGATGTCATCAGGGCGCCAACTGTGCCGACCGCGTCGTCGGTGATAGCTTCCGTGATCGCCGGGATGATCTGTTCAAGATGGGTGAAGGCGTTCTGCGTCATGTATCCCACAGCCCAGTCCGTTGATTCCAGACCGACTGTTTCGTGCTCGTAGTACGGCGCGTCCGCTGACCGGGTGTACTCGCGCCAGAACGCCGCCATGAATGGAGGCAGGATCTCATTCCACTCAACGGCGAACGGTGCCGAACCTGCAGGCTCTGTACGTCCCGCATACGATGCAGTCAACCGCTGTCGGTGGTCCTGCCGCGTCAGCGAGGAACGCGTCGAGAATATGGTCCCGGCAGAGGGCGCCGTCGATATCAGCCCATCCGCGCTCGTCATCGTCCAACACCGTGGCCCTTCCACTGCTGATGACAGCGTCTCACCTCTTGTCATGCCGACGCAACCGCCGCTGCGGCATCGCGCAGGCAGACTGGACTACATGGCGGGAAACCCGGAACGTGACGACGAAGCAGACGCCCAGCAGGTGGTGACCGCGATCACCGGCGTGCGACTCGCGCATGCCGACCGCTATGGCGGAGCGGATTATCGAAGCGTGGACGGTTCCGTCGCGCTCGAGGTGACGACCGTGACGGACCGTGCAGCGAAGGCGGCTCGGGGACCGCTCCTTGAACTCATCGGAAGCAGGTCATCATCTGCGGACCTCAACGAATGCTGGTTGGTGTCAGTGAACGAACGGCACGCGCCGCTGAAGGGAGTGTCCGAACGTGTTCTCCCGCATCTGGTGGTCCTATCGTCCGCGGGCCTCCGGTATGTACGCCGACAATCCGCGTACGGGTTTCGGAACGACGCCGCCTCCGTCCGAGACGCAGTGGCCGAGCTTATTCGACAGGGTGTTGAACTGGCTGCGTCGCCGACAGGAATCTGCCCGCGTACGGTCCATGATCATACGGTGCTGTGGACTGCCGGCGGCGGAGGGGTCGCATCCAGCAGCGACGCGGCACTGTCAGCGGTGGAGAAAGACCTGAACGCTCGAGCCGACAACTTCGACAAGCTCGCAGACACGAACGCGGCATCAACTCACCTGTTCGTGTGGGTCGACTCGGAAACGTCCTTCGCCGTCACACGCGCGTTCCTTCACCGAGTCGAGGACGCAGAACCGGAGTTCAATCTCCCAACGCGCGCACCGCAACTCTCCGGACCGGTCACCAACCTGTGGATCGTCCATCGTGGCACCCGGAACGGCTGGCGGTGGGACGGTTCGGTTTGGCGGGCCGTGTCCGCGTCGACAATCACGGCTACCCCGTCTCCCTAACCGTCGCAAGAACTACACCGTGTCACTCCCCCGGCCCTGACCTGACAGCAGCGACCCCGGCGCGGTGGCTGCGATGTTCGCGACGACAATGCCGCCGATTCCCGCGCATTCAGCTGCGGAAGGGAACTCACCCAGCGCCACGACGGCGACAGCAGGTGCCGCCACGGGATTGATGCTCGCGACAATGCCGAACGGTTTCGTCGGGACGCGGCGGAACGCGAACATGTCAGCGACCGTTGGAACGACTGGGCAGAGCACCCCGGCGACGACGGCGAGAACGTTGCCGGTCCGATCCAGCGCACCGGTCGCAGCGAACACCACCAGAGCCGGCACCGCGATGATGGCGCCGACGGTCGCCGACAACACCGCGCCGGCGAACCCCGGGAGCTGCGCACCGATCTGCCGATTCAACAGAATGTTGGCAGCCCATGATCCTGCAGCGTTGACCGCGCATCCGATGCTGAATCAGTCTGTTGGACCCGATGAGTGGACCAGCACGAGCACACCGACCGATGCAAGCGCAGCCGCGGCGTACTCCTTCGCCGTCCGTGAACCGGCGATGGCGACCGTGAGCGGGCCGAGGAACTCGAGCGTGGCCAACGCCAACCCGAGACGACCAATCGCGGGGTAAGGGCCGAGGTTCGTCATCGTCGTGGCGAGTCCGAGGACGACCCCGATACCGATCTGACGAGCCGTGAAATCACAAAGCCGGGGGCGGGCGACCGGGAGCAGCACACCTGCCGCGATTAGCTGCCGTATCGCGACGACCACCGGCGCACCGATTGCAGTGATTGCGGTGGACGCCGCCGCTGCACCACTCTGCCGACACGACCAAGCTGCCGACCTGAGCGACGACGCCAGGCCACCGACGTACGGCCTCTTCTGGGCTGCCGTAAGAACGGTGAACGCGCCGGTCGCGACAGTCGGAACGGATTCAGTCGTCACGTCACCCGTTGGGTCGACGGCAAGAACACCGATGAGGAGCTTCTGCAGAGCTTGCGCGGCGATTCCCGGCAGACGCGAACAGGTCATTCTCGGTGAACCTAGTTCACGGCTGCTCAGCAGGTTCGCGTGACGCAGCGGGCCGTCAACAGCGCCGCCGTCCAACCCCGTAGGGTGAGCAGGCGTCACAGCTCAACGGGTACGGAAGGACAAGACAGTGGACACACCCCTGGCGATCGCCGCCAGTCGCCGATACGGCACGCTGTCGCCGCTGCGGTACCCGGGTGGGAAAGCGTCCCTTGCGGGCGTGTTCGCCGACATCATCCGAGAGCTCGGACTCACCGACGCCACATACGTCGAACCTTATGCCGGGGGTGCGGGCGCCGGCGTCGCGTTGCTGCGCGAGGGCCTGGTTGAGCATCTGGTCGTCAACGACTTCGACCCGGCGGTGCATGCCTTCTGGCACAGCATCGTCAACGACGCCGACGAGTTCCTGCGCATGCTGCAACTGACTCCGCTGACCGTCCCGGAGTGGCTGCGGCAACGTGACATCTACCGACAGCGAGACACCGGCAACCTGCTGCAGCTCGGGTTCGCGTTCTTCTACCTGAACCGCACGAACCGATCCGGAGTGCTCACCGGCGGCGTCATCGGTGGGTTAGAGCAAACCGGCACCTACAAGATCGACGCAAGGTTTAACAAAGCCGCCCTCGCCGACCGCATCACCGCACTCAACGCCCGCCGCGATCAGATCACCGTCACCGACCACGACGGGCGGACCGTGATCCGCGACTACGGCGACGACCCGAACGCGTTCATGTACATCGACCCGCCGTACGTGGGTGCAGGCTCCCGCCTGTACCTCAACGCATTCGACGCGCGGGATCACGCGGACCTCGCAGCGGTTGCCAGCAACACCTCCGACGCGCACTGGCTGATGACGTACGACGTCGCACCGCTGATCATCAACCTGTACCGCGATTTCCATGTCCGGCGATACGAACTGAACTACTCCGCACGACACCCAGGGAAGGCATCTGAGCTGATGATCACTTCCAGCAGTGTCCACGCCGCCCTGCGCCGGGTGACCGCGGTCGCCGCGAAACTCGCCTGATCTGAGCCTCTGCGTCACCACGCCGTCACCTGAGGACGACCGCTTCCAGAGGCCGGACGTCCGTGTTCAGCCGGAACCGGAGCACGTCCTCGACGCTGCGAAGCCCGGGCTCCGCGTCGTCCACATCGCGGGTCAACGACAGCACTCACGAGCACGGAACTGCCAATGCAGGTCACCGGCATCCGCACACTGCAATCCGAGTCCGCAAGCAAACGGCACCTTACTCCCACGAGGTTGGTTCGGTTTGCTGCGGTTTAGGCCTACGGTCGGACGAGATACGGTATTCGCTCCCCGCCACGCAACCCGTGCAACGCCCCCTCGCATACGCACTCGCAGTGGCGTCAGGGGACCAACCGCAGGCGACGCTGTGCGTGCGGGTCCGCGCACTCACCGGGTCCGGGTTTCGTGCAGCAAAAAGCGAACCAACGGCAGGACCACAAGCCACGCCTCGTGCACCTGGCGTCCGTTGACGTCAACGTTCACGCTGTGGGAGACCATGTTGAACCAGCGCTCGGTGCCGGGCACGTTCGCCGCGTCCGAGCTTTTCTGGGAGATGGCGCTGATGGCGTTGGCGAGTTGACCGTTGCCTTGATAGTCGTTCCGCACCCGCCCCATCACTCGTCCCAGTTCACCGGTGACGTCGATGCCGTTCGACCGGCCGTAGTGTTCCTTGATCGCCGCTTCCAGAACAGACCTGATGAGCATCGTTGCTGCGGCCGGAAAGTCGTACACGTGGATCCGGCTCAGCTCACGAAGCCGACGTAGCATCGTCAACGGCTGACCGGCGTAGTCGATCCCGGCGAGGTTAAGATGCACTCTTGTGGACGGGTCGTTCGGCGCACGCCGAGTGTCGCCGTCCGTGTCCGAGCCCTTCAACTCGCCCGCGCCACCGTCTCCAACGGTGGCGACGCCTGCGTCCGCCTTTGGCGCCGGGGACTGGTCAGTCTCACCGCTTCCCGCGGCCGCTTCCGTGCCAACTCCCGCACCTGCCGCCTGCGACGCTCCACCTGCAGCGGACGCAGCGTCAGGCGCGGAGCCCTCGACAGGGACGGACGGACTTGCTCCCGCCGCGCCAGCGGAGCCGTCCTGGACAGGTCCCTGCCGCTTCCCAGTGACATCGGCATCGCACGTGGTGTCCGGTTCGCCGGCGGTTCGCATCGCGTCGAGGAGGTACGCATACGCATCGGTTCCCGGCTTCAAGCCACGACGGGTGTTCACCTCCCCGTTCTTGAACCCAACCAGAAGACGTTCCAACGCCGCCCGTTCCGCCGGTGTGCTCGCCCACGACGCCACGCGCGACTGGTCGTTGAACGTCAGACCGATCAGTTCCCGGATTCCCGCCTGCCGGTACGCGTATTCGAACGACGACATCCGCAGCCGAGACCCGTGCGCGTACTTCGTGACCGCCGGATCATCGAACGTCGTCGCTCGAAGCTTCGCCCGAACCGTCCCCATGCGCACAAGCCGTCCAACATTTTCAATGCCGGGCAGCTGCGCCGCGAGCTCCTCGACGGTGATCTGGTCGGTGAGCTGCGCCATGACGAACTTCGCCTGCTCATCCGGGCTCCAACCGCGCTTGGACTGCCCGATGTGTAACCGAGCCAGGATCTTCGCCACCGCTGGACGATCCGGCAGCACCATCACCCGGATGGACTGCGGAAGGTTCTCCGCCTCGATGGCGAAACGACGGAGCATCCGTTCGATGTCTTCCTGATGCGCCGGCGCAAGCGACGGGTCCGCGAGCGCCATCAGCGCCGACACACGCCGGTTGCCTTCCACGACGACGTATTTCCCGTCCTCGAATACAACCAGCGGCTGCTCGTTGTCGACGTATCCGTCGCGAAGGATGAGGTCCGCGACACCCGCAGCGTCGTCCTCGGTCCACAGGTAGTTTAGCGCTGCCGTCTCCGACGGCTGATCCGCGGCGAACCGGAAGTTGCTGACATCCAGGTGCAACGACCTGAGGTCCATGTGTTCAATCGGATACTCGACGTACGCCACCGTGTGTGGTCCTTTCCTGGGTGCAGTGCACCAGCAGTGTGTCAGCCAAAGTAATTCAGGTGACGGAAGCTCACCGAAGAATCGAAAGGTCGCCATTCAGCCCAGGCTTCGTGCGCCGCCGATGCCATCCTCCGCTCGGACGCCATGGCTCTTGCTCTGCCTCTGACCGTGCAGGGCTGGGCCCCTTGCGCCGCCGAGCGCCACCGAGTCCACGCACGGCCAGAGTCCACGCACGGCCAGAAGAACGCCTTTACGTTCTCGATTGTTTCTGCGGGGAGGACTGCTACAGGGAGAGGTGACATCTGATCTCGCTTGCCCCGCTGGTGGGCCTGGAAGGATGCACTCGTGCCCAAGCCCTACACGCAGGAGTTCCGCGACGATGTCGTGCGCGTTGCTCGGAACCGTGAGCCGGCAGCGACGATCGACCAGATCGCCGCCGACTTCGGTGTTCACCAGATGACGTTGACGAAGTGGCTGCGCCGTGCCGCCGTCGACGACGGGAATCGACCCTGGATCACCCGCGCTGAGTCGGAGGAGGTCCGTGAGCTGCGGCGCCGGAACCGGCTCCTCAAGCAAGAAGTCGAGGTGCTGCGCCGGGCGGCGGCGTATGTGTCGCAGGCGAACCTGCCGGGAAGAGGCTCTACCCGCTCGTGAGCGAGCTCGCTGCTGACGGGATCTCCGTCGCGGCGACATGCCGGGTTCTCAAGCTTGCCCAGCAGCCCTACTACCGGTGGTTGGCGGCTCGCGCTCCTACAGAAAAACGTCCTGAGCCGACACACGTGGGCTACGCGTGAAGAACTCCGAATCGCGATCGTGACCTGGATCGAGGGCACGTACCACCGGAAACGCCGGCAGCGGGGCCTCGGGAAGTTGACCCCGATCGAGTACGAAGCAATCATCAACCCATCGGTCGCACTCGCGGCCTAAACCAACGAGTCAACGAAACCTGCAGCAGTCCCAAGCCCGAACGGTGGTCAGAACCGCTCACACAGAGAATTTGGCCAACTACAAACCGACGTGGCCAACCGCCGAGACACGTGGCCAACTACTCGGACACAAAGGCCAACTAGGAGGGGGCGGGTCAACACTGACGCCGCCGGATCAGCGAGCGCTCGGGATCAGAAGTCCCAGTCCTCGTCCTCGGTGTTCACGGCCTTGCCGATGACGTACGACGAACCCGACCCCGAGAAGAAGTCGTGGTTCTCGTCGGCGTTCGGCGACAGGGCCGAGAGGATGGCCGGGTTCACGTCGGTGATGTTCTTCGGGAACATCGGCTCGTAGCCCAGGTTCATGAGCGCCTTGTTGGCGTTGTAGTGCAGGAACTTCTTGACGTCCTCGGTCAGGCCGACGCCGTCGTAGAGGTCCTGCGTGTACTGCGCCTCGTTGTCGTAGAGCTCGTAGAGCAGCGAGAACGTGTAGTCCTTCAGGTCCTGCCGCTCGGCCTCGGTGACGAGCTCGAGCCCCTTCTGGAACTTGTAGCCGATGTAGTACCCGTGCACGGCCTCGTCCCGGATGATCAGGCGGACCAGGTCGGCCGTGTTCGTCAGCTTCGCGCGCGACGACCAGTGCATCGGCAGGTAGAAGCCCGAGTAGAACAGGAACGACTCGAGCAGGGTCGACGCGACCTTGCGCTTGAGCGGCTCGTCGCCCTTGTAGTAGTCCATCACGATGGACGCCTTCTTCTGCAGGTTCGGGTTCTCCACCGACCAGCGGAAGGCCTCGTCGATCTCGGGCGTCGACGCGAGGGTCGAGAAGATCGACGAGTAGCTCTTGGCGTGCACCGACTCCATGAACGCGATGTTCGTGTAGACGGCTTCCTCGTGCGGGGTGAGCGCATCGGGGATCAGCGAGACCGCGCCGACCGTGCCCTGGATGGTGTCGAGCAGCGTCAGGCCGGTGAACACGCGCATGGTCAGCGTCTGCTCCTCGGGCGTGAGCGTGTTCCACGACTGCACGTCGTTCGACAGCGGCACCTTCTCGGGCAGCCAGAAGTTGTTGACGAGGCGGTTCCAGACCTCGACGTCCTTGTCGTCCTGGATGCGGTTCCAGTTGATGGCCTGGACCGAATCGATGAGCTTCAGCTTCTCGACCAACGTGGGTTCCTCGTTCGGGGGTTGTGGGGATGCGCGGATGGGATGTGGTTGGTGGGAGCCGGTCTGGAGGGACGGTGCGGGCTGGCACCGTCCCTCCAGACCGGAGGTGGTCGCGATCAGCGACCGGCGGCTACAGCATGCAGCTGACGCAGCCCTCGACCTCGGTGCCCTCGAGCGCGAGCTGACGGAGGCGGATGTAGTAGATCGTCTTGATCCCCTTGCGCCACGCGTAGATCTGCGCCTTGTTGATGTCGCGGGTGGTCGCGGTGTCCTTGAAGAACAGCGTGAGCGACAGACCCTGGTCCACGTGCTGCGTCGCCGCCGCGTACGTGTCGATGATCTTCTCGGGGCCGATCTCGTACGCGTCCGTGTAGTACTCCAGGTTGTCGTTCGTCATGAACGGCGCCGGGTAGTAGACGCGGCCGAGCTTGCCTTCCTTGCGGATCTCGATCTTCGACGCGATCGGGTGGATCGACGACGTCGAGTGGTTGATGTACGAAATCGATCCCGTCGGCGGCACCGCCTGCAGGTTCTGGTTGTAGATGCCGTGCTCCTGGACCGAGGCCTTGAGCGCGGCCCAGTCGGCCTGGGTCGGGATGTGGATGCCGGCGTCGTCGAACAGCGCCTGCACCCGAGCGGTCGCGGGGACCCACGCCTGCTCGGTGTACTTGTCGAAGAACTCGCCCGACGCGTACTTCGAGTCGGCGAAGCCCTCGAACGCGGTGCCCTGCTCGATCGCGATCGTGTTCGACGCCCGCAGTGCGTGGTACAGCACTGTGTAGAAGTAGATGTTCGTGAAGTCGATGCCCTCCTCGCTGCCGTAGTGGACGCGCTCACGGGCGAGGTAGCCGTGCAGGTTCATCTGCCCGAGGCCGATCGCGTGCGACTTGTCATTGCCGTCCTCGATCGAGCGGACCGAGCGGATGTGCGACTGCTGCGACACGGCGGTGAGGCCACGGATCGCGGTCTCGATGGTCTTGCCGAAGTCGGGCGAGTCCATCGTCAGCGCGATGTTGAGCGACCCGAGGTTGCAGGAGATGTCCTTACCGATCGTGTTGTACGACAGGTCCTCGTTGTAGGTCGTCGGGGTGTTGACCTGGAGGATCTCCGAGCACAGGTTCGACATGTTGATCCGGCCCTTGATCGGGTTGGCCTTGTTCACCGTGTCCTCGAACACGATGTACGGGTAGCCCGACTCGAACTGGATCTCGGCGATCGTCTGGAAGAAGTCGCGCGCCTTGATCTTGGTCTTCTTGATCCGCGGGTCGTCGACCATCTCGCGGTACTTCTCGGTCATCGGAACGTCGCCGAACGGGATGCCGTAGACGCGCTCGACGTCGTAGGGCGAGAACAGGTACATGTCCTCGTTGTTCTTGGCGAGCTCGAAGGTGATGTCCGGCACGACGACACCGAGCGACAGCGTCTTGATGCGGATCTTCTCGTCGGCGTTCTCGCGCTTGGTGTCGAGGAACCGCATGATGTCGGGGTGGTGCGCCGACAGGTACACCGCGCCCGCACCCTGACGGGCACCGAGCTGGTTCGCGTACGAGAACGAGTCCTCGAGGAGCTTCATCACGGGGATGATCCCGGACGACTGGTTCTCGATCTGCTTGATCGGTGCGCCGGCCTCGCGGATGTTCGAGAGCAGCAGGGCGACACCGCCGCCGCGCTTGGACAGCTGGAGAGCGGAGTTGATGCCGCGCGAGATCGACTCCATGTTGTCCTCGATGCGGAGGAGGAAGCAGGAGACGAGTTCGCCGCGCTGGGCCTTGCCGGTGTTGAGGAACGTCGGGGTCGCCGGCTGGAACCGGCCGCCGATGATCTCCTCGACGAGGTTCACCGCGAGGTCCTCGTCACCGTGGGCGAGCCCGAGCGCGGTCATGACGACGCGGTCCTCGAAGCGCTCGAGGTACCGCTTGCCATCGAAGGTCTTGAGCGTGTAGCTCGTGTAGTACTTGAACGCCCCGAGGAAGGTCTGGAACCGGAACTTCTTGGAGTAGGCGAGGTCGTTGAGCCGCTGGATGAACTCGAGCGAGTACTGGTCGATCACGGCCTGCTCGTAGTAGTCGTTCTCGACCAGGTAGTCGAGACGCTCCTTGAGGTTGTGGAAGAAGACCGTGTTCTGGTTGACGTGCTGCAGGAAGTACTGCTTGGCGGCCTCGCGGTCCTTGTCGAACTGGATCTCGCCGCTCGGACCGTAGAGGTTGAGCATGGCGTTCAGGGCGTGGTAGTCCATCCCCGTCGCGGGCGACGTCAGATCGACGTCTGCAACTGCTGCGTCCAAAATGCATCCAATCCTGAGTTGACCGCCTGCACGTCGTCAGGGGTCCCGAAGAGTTCGAATCGATAGAGCACGGGCACGTGGCACTTGGCGGCCACGATGTCGCCGGCGAGTCCGTAGGCGTCGCCGAAGTTGGTGTTCCCGCCGACGATGACGCCGCGGATCAACGACCGGTTGTGTTCGTCGTTGAGGAAGGAGATGACCTGCTTGGGCACCGCGCCGCGCCCGTTGCCACCGCCGTACGTCGGTAGGACGAGCACGTACGGCTCGTCGACGCGGAGCGGGGGCTCCTTGGCGAACAGCGGGATGCGGACGGCCGGGCGTCCGAGCTTGTCGACGAACCGCGCCGTGTTGCCCGAGACGCTCGAGAAGTACACGAGCTGGCTCATGACGCGCCTCCGACGAGTGGACGGGCGAGGAGCGGGCGCGGTGCCCTGCAGGTGGGTGCGGTGGGTCAGCCGATCTCGGCGACGAGGCCGGCGATCTTGTCGGGACGGAAGCCGGACCAGTGGTCGTCGTCGGTCACGACGACCGGCGCCTGGAGGTAACCGAGGCTCTTGACGTGCTCGAGCGCGGCGGGGTCGGAGGAGACGTCGTGGACCTCGTACTCGATGCCCTTGTTGTCGAGCGCGCGGTACGTCGCCGTGCACTGGACGCAGGACGGCTTGGTGTAGACGGTGACGGCCATGATCTCCCCAGAGGTGGTGTCCCGGACGGGCTGTCCGGCGGTGGTTCTCGGTGTGCTGCTACTGGTGCGTGTGGGCCCGGATCCTGGTCCGGGCGGCCGGTCCGTGATGGCCCCGGTGAGGGGCGTTCCGGCCCCGTGAGGGGCCGGACTGTCCCGGCTGGTCGATACTACATCTTGTGTCCGACACCGGAGTCGACCACAAGAGGAAGTGTTACACCCGTGTAGTTCTCCACAACAGTCCCCACAGGTGGGGCATTCCGGTGGAGCCCCTCGGAGGCCCGGATTTCCGCCAGTCTCCGCCCGGCCACCGACATCTGTGCACAACGGTGGAGGGCGTGTTCCACAGGGTGTGGGATTCGCGGTTCGGCGTGTCGCGCGTCGGGTCCTGGGCAATGCCCCCTCCCCCGTTGTGGAGGTGGCGGACGGAGGCTCCGACGTGGCAACCGACGACCGTCCGAGGCCCCGCCGGTCGTCGCCCCCGGGAGGTGCGCGACCGGCCATCTGTGGACGGCGGGCCGCTCTCCACGGCCCGTGTCGACCCTCCCGGCCGGCACCGTCGCGTCCGTACACTGAGGACGGTGAGCGCGTACGGGAACCTGCTGCGGACTCCGGGGGTCGGCCGCGTCATCGCGGCACAGCTGACCGCCCGGTTCCCCTTCGGGATGCTGTCGCTCGCGTACCTGCTCCACGTCGAGCGCGTGGCGCACTCCTACGGCGCCGCTGGGCTCGTCCTGGCGGCCTCGAGCATCGGACAGGCGATCGCCGGTCCGCTCACCAGCCGGTGGATGGGCCAGTGGGGGATGCGGCCGGTGCTCATCCTCACGACCTCGGTCTGTGCGGTGAGCATGGCCGCCGTCGCGTTCGTCCTCATGCCCGTTCCCCTGTACATGCTCGTCGGGTTCGTCGGCGGTCTCGCCGTGCCGCCCGTGCAACCGGCGGTGCGGACGATCTACCCGAAGATGGTGACGTCGGGGCAGCTGACCCCGCTGTTCTCGCTCGACGCGTCGGCGCAGGAGCTCATCTGGGTGGCCGGCCCCGTCATCACGACGTTCGTCGCGACGCAGATCAGCACCGTGCTCGCGATCGTGATCGCCACCGCGTTCCTCGTCGTCGGCGGCATCTGGTTCATCGCGTCCCCCGAGGTCGGCCGCGTGCGCATCCCCCGCTCGAAGCGCGCGTTCGGCACGGTGCTCCGTCGCCCGTCGGTGCTCGTCGCCACGTTCACCGGGTTCCTGCTCATCGGCGCGTGCGCGGCGGTGGAGGCCGGCGTGACGAGCGCGTTCGGTGACGGCAGCCCGAACGCGGGCATCGTGCTGGCCCTGTTCGCGATCGGGTCGCTCGGCGGTGGGCTGGCGTTCGGGCACCGTCCGATCGCGCCGAACGGACTGTGGATCCGGATGGTCATCGTCTTCGTGGGGCTCGTCCTCACGACGGTCCACCCGAGTTTCTGGTGGCTGTGCCTGACCCTGCTCATCGCCGGCGGCGGCATCGCCCCCGCACTCGCGGTCATGTTCGGCTCGGTGTCGTCGACCGTCAAGTTCAGCGACACGGCCGAGGCCTACGGCTGGATGGGGACCGGGCAGCTCATCGGCGCCGCGCTCGGGTCCGCGGTGGCCGGCTTCCTCATCGACGCGCACGGTGCCGTCGGCGGCTTGGCGGTCGGCGCGGTCACGGCCTTCGTCGGGGTGCTCGTGCCGCTGTTCGCCCGGCGGTGGTTGCCCGACCTCCGTGGGCGGGACGCGTCGCCTATCCCGGACACCGAGCCGGTCGACCTGCCCACGACCTGAGCCCGCCCGCACGCGGCCTGCCCGGGCCACCCGCTGGCCCCACTCCCCGCCGGCCCGCCTGTCCTCGACACCGCGGGCGTCGTCGGACAGGGGGGATGTCGTCGTATCCACGAGCATCTGCGCGCCCGCATGAACCGACGTCGCGGGCGGCGTCCGACAGCGGGGATGTCGAAAACCAGCGGGAAGCCAAGGGCACCAGCGGCACCAGCAGGAGGCCAGGGGCACCAGGGGAACCAGCGCAAGCGGCCGCGGGGCAGCATGGACACCATGGTCGATCCCGCAACCGTCCCCACCGTCGCCCTGCTCGACGGCAACACCATCCCCGCCGTCGGTCTCGGCGTGTACAAGGTCTCCGACGACGAGGCCGAGCGTGCCGTGCGCGAGGCCCTGCACGTCGGCTACCGGCACGTCGACACGGCCGAGATGTACGGCAACGAAGCCGGGGTCGGCCGGGCCCTCCGGACCGGAGAGGTCGACCGCGACGAGGTGTTCGTCACGACGAAGGTGTGGAACACGAACCAGGGGTTCGACGCGACGATGCGGGCGTTCGACGCATCGCTCGACCGGTTGGAGCTCGATCGGGTGGACCTGTACCTCATCCACTGGCCGGCGGCGGCGAACGACCGCTACGTCGACACCTGGCGAGCGCTCGAGCGGATCCGGACCGAGGGGCGGGCGACCTCGATCGGCGTCTCGAACTTCCAGGTCGAGCACCTGCAGCGGCTCCTCGACGAGACGGACGTGCTCCCGGCGGTGAACCAGGTCGAGCGGCACCCGTGGCTGCCGCAGACGGAGCTCATGACCTTCCACGCGCGGCACGGGATCGTCACGGAGGCCTGGTCGCCCCTCGGCCGCGGACGCCTGGTGGACGAACCGACCTTGGCGCGCATCGCGGCCAAGCACGACGTGTCCGTCGCGCAGGTGCTCGTGCGGTGGAACCTGCAGCAGGAGGTCGTGGTCCTGCCGAAGTCCGTCACGCCGGCGCGGATCGCGTCGAACATCGACGTCGGACGCTTCGGGCTCGACGACGACGACATGGCGGCGATCGCGGCACTCGAGAACGGGGAGCGCATCGGGTCGCACCCGGACCGCGTCGCCTGAGCGCTCACTCTTCCCGCGGGCAGGCCGTCCCCCGGACCCGTAGCGTCGCCTTCGTGACCGATCCTCGCGATGATCCGAGTGCCCGCGACCAGGTGACGCGCGAGCTCGAGCCCGGCGAGCGCCTGCTCTGGAGCGGTCGCGGCGACCCGTCGGTCCTGTTCACCGGGCGCGATGCGTTCCTCGTGCCCTTCAGCATCATGTGGTGCGCGTTCGTCACGTTCTGGCTCGCAACGGCGGTGTCGTCCGGCGCCCCGTGGTTCTTCGTCCTCTTCGGCGGGGTCTTCGCCCTGGTGGGACTGCACATGCTGCTCGGACGGTTCGTCGTCAAGTGGCACCGCAAGCGGGTCACGGCATACGCGATCACGGACCGTCGAGTGCTGGTCACGGCTGCGGGCCGGAAGCGTGAGACCCCGGTCCGTCGCACGGAGCACACCACGTCGTGGTCCCGCGACCGGAGGCACTGCAGCGTCGAGTGGACGAGCGTCGTCGCCGGAGGCACGTTCGGCAACCGAGCGGTGAACGCCCAGGTCTACCGGAACACCGGGCTCGACGGCCTGTTCGGCCCGCAGGAGCTCGCGTTCTGGGACGTCGCGGACGGTGATGCGCTCGTGGCCGCGCTGCGGACCGCCGAGCGCGGCCCCGCCTGATCGTCATCCACAGGTCGGCCGGGAGGCCCGGGGCACACCGCCGAGGTCGGGTACCGTGGTCCGGCACTCGCTAGCACCTGGAGGTCCCGTGACGATCGTCGCCGCCGCTGACGGCTCCGCCCTCGGCAACCCCGGCCCCGCCGGCTGGGCCTGGTACGTGGACGACGACCGGTGGGCCGCGGGCGGATGGCCGAGCGCCACGAACAACCAGGGCGAACTGACCGCCGTGCTCCAGCTGCTGCGTGCCACCAAGGCCACGGGCGAGCCGCTGCACATCCTGTGCGACAGCCAGTACGCCATCAAGGCCTGCACCGAGTGGCTCGCCGGCTGGAAGCGCAAGGGCTGGCGCAAGGCCGACGGCAAGCCGGTGCTCAACGTCGAGATCATCAAGGAGCTCGACGCCGAACTGCAGGGCCGGAAGGTCACGTTCGAGTGGGTCCGGGGGCACGTGGGCCACGAGATGAACGAGGCCGCCGACACTCGCGCCCGAGCCGCGGCGACCGCCTACCAGCGCAGGTCCGAGGTCCCGCACGGGCCGGGGTGGCCCGGGGTCGAGGTCACCGACCCCGCCCCGTTACCCGAGGCCACGCCGCCCGCGACGCTCTTCTGAGGGGCGACCCGGGGCGGCCTCGCCACCGGGACGACGGACCGCGATCCGCCCCTCCGCGTCAGGACCGCGATGCGCCCTCCGTTCGCCGGTTGTCCCGGTCGCGCGCGAGCCGTTAGGCTCCGGCTGACGGGGGGAGCCATGGGGACTCGTGCGATCGGCGGCGTTGCCGTCACGGCGCTGGCGGCGTTCGCGCTCGCCGGCTGCAGTGTGTTCGGTGCCGCTCACGGTGCAGCGCCAGGACCGCACCCGCACGGTCCACACGCGCACGGTCCGCACGCGTCGGCGAACCCGTCACAGCCAGCGGCAGGCACGACGACGGCTCCCGACACCACGGTGGACGAGCACGAGCCCGCGTCCCTCCCGCGCGGCACGGTGGTCGCCGAGACGGACGTCACGTCGCCCAGCGGCGACACATCCGCACACGTGCGCGTGGTCTCGGACGGTGACGGCACGTTCACCGCCGAGCTCTCGGGGTTCCGGACGACGGTGTCCCAGCCGATGTCGCTCGAGTTCCGCCCGAGCGTGGCGCACCAGGGGGACGGCTACGACCTCGCGTCGATCGGTCTGGTCCAGTGGGGCGCCGGTGGACAACCGCCGACCGTGGACGACCTGTCCGAGGCCGGGAACGACCCGAGCTTCCTCCGGAGCGTGGTGCTCGTCCCCGTGAACACCGACGCCGAGGCGGCCGCGAACACGATCCCGTCGTGGGCGAACCACGTCCTCGCCGCCGCGCCCCTGACCTGGCACGTGCCGTCCCCGTACCCCGGGTTCCACATCGGCACGATCGCAGCGGCGGTCCCGTACGCCTACGGCACGATCGTCCGGGACGCCACGGGCAAGCCGGTGCAGTACTTCGTCGCGCACGGGGACCGCGCGGTGACCGTGGCGAAGCGCCTCGGGATCACGCTCGCGCAACTGCGGTGGCTCAATCCGCAGAGCGGGTTCCACGAGCGGGACTGGCTCGACGAAGGCGACCTGCTCAACCTCGACCCGAACGGCCGGTCGGAGGCGGTCTCCCCCTCGCAGGGCTGACCGCCGGACGGACCTCAGTCGACGTCGACCTCGGTCCAGCCGTCGAACCGGCCGATCTCGGTGACGCGGACCACAGCCTCCCCGGCCTCGTCCGACGCGTCGAGGTCGACGGTCGCGACGATCCCGAAGTCGTTGTCGCCCTCGGGGTCGGCGAAGATCTGCCGCGCCCGCCAGGTCCGCCCGGGCCCGGCTTCGTCGAGCACGAGGTACCGCATGGACCGCGCGTCGGCGTCGGTGCCGATGCTGTCGTGCTCCGCGTAGTACTCCTCGAGCACGGCGTCCCAGGCACGCCAGTCGTGGCCGGCGGCGGCGTCGAGCTCCCCCAGGGCCTCGGCGTCGTCGAGCGCGGCGAGCTGCACCCGCCGGAACAGTTCGTTCCGCACGAGCACCCGGAATGCCCGGGTGTTCGTCGTCAAGCGGTTCGGCGCGGGCGGGGCGATCTCCGCTTCGGGCGCGTCCCCGACGAGGTGCGGGGCGACCATGGCCTCCCATTCGTCGACGAGCGAGGAGTCCACCTGCCGCACGAGTTCGCCGAGCCACTCCACGATGTCGGTGAGCTCGTCTGTCCGCATCTCGGTCGGGATCGTCTGCCGCAGCGCGCGGTAGGCGTCGGAGAGGTACCGGAGGACGAGCCCCTCGGAGCGCGAGAGGCCGTAGAAGCGGACGTAGTCGCCGAAGGTCATGGCGCGTTCGAACATGTCGCGGACGACGGACTTCGGGGACAGGGCGAAGTCGAGCACCCACGGCTGTTCCCGGCCGTACGCCTCGTACGCGGCTTCGAGGAGCTCCGCGAGCGGCCGCGGGTGGGTGACGTCCTCGAGGAGCTCCATGCGCTCCTCGTACTCGATGCCGTCACGCTTCATGGCGGCGACGGCCTCGCCGCGTTCCTTGAACTGCTGGGCGCCGAGGATCGCACGCGGGTCGTCGAGCGTGGACTCGACGATGGACACCATGTCGAGGGCGTACGTCGGCGACTCGGGGTCGAGCAGCTCGAACGCGGCGAGCGCGAACGGCGACAGGGGCTGGTTCAGGGCGAAGTTCGGCTGCAGATCGACGGTGAGCCGGACCGTCGGGGGCTCCCCGGGCCTCCCGGCCGGGACCCGCTCGATGACACCAGCGGTGAGCAGCGTCCGCGCGATCGTGAGCGCGCGGCGCGCGAGCGCGAACTGACGGGCAGGAGGCTCGTGGTTCGCGAACACGAGGTCGCGCACGGCGCCGAACACGTCGCCACCGCGACCGACCACCGCGAGCACCATCGCATGCGTGATGCGCATCCGGGACGCGAGCGGTTCGGGCTCGGCGGCGATGAGCCGCTGGAACGACGCCTCACCCCAGGACACGAACCCGTCGGGGGCCTTCTTGCGCTTGACCTTGTTCTTCTTCTTCGGGTCGTCACCGGCCTTGGCGAGGGCACGTGCGTTCTCGATGTCGTGCTCGGGCGCCTCGGCGACGACCGTGCCCTCGGTGTCGTACCCGGCTCGTCCCGCGCGACCGGCGATCTGGTGGAACTCCCGCGCGCTGAGTTGTCGCATCTTCGTGCCGTCGAACTTCGTCAGGCCGGTGAACAGCACGGACCGGATGGGCACGTTGATGCCGACGCCCAGGGTGTCGGTGCCGCAGATGACGGGCAGGAGGCCCCGCTGCGCGAGCTGTTCGACGAGCCGCCGGTACTTCGGGAGCATCCCCGCGTGGTGCACCCCGATGCCGGCGCGGATGAGGCGGGACAGGGTCTGGCCGAACCCGGCGCTGAACCGGAAGCCGCCGATGGCGGCGGCGATCTCGTCACGGCGTTCGCGCGAGGCGACCGTGATGCTCGTCAGGGACTGGGCGCGTTCGAGCGCCGCGGCCTGGGCGAAGTGCACGATGTAGACGGGCGCCTTGCCGTCCGACAGGAGCGCCTCGACGGTCTCCTGCACGGGCGTCATGACGTACTCGTAGTCGAGCGGGACCGGGCGGGACACCCCGGTGACGCGCGCGGTGACGCGGCCGGTCCTCCGGGACAGGTCCTCGGCGATCGCCTCGATGTCGCCGAGCGTGGCGGACATGAGCAGGAACTGCGCACGGTGCAGGACGAGCAGCGGGACCTGCCACGCCCAGCCGCGGTCGGGCTCGCCGTAGAAGTGGAACTCGTCCATCACGACGACGTCGACGTCGGCGTCGGGGCCCTGCCGGAGCGCGGTGTTCGCGAGGATCTCGGCGGTGCAGCAGATGATCGGGGCGTCGGCGTTCACCGAGGAGTCGCCCGTGACCATGCCGACGTTCTCGGGGCCGAACAGGTCGACGAGCTGGAAGAACTTCTCGGACACGAGCGCCTTGATCGGGGCGGTGTAGTACGACCGCTTGCCCTCGGCGAGCGCGGCGAAGTGCGCGCCGGCGGCGACGAGCGACTTGCCGGTCCCGGTGGGGGTGCTCAGCACGACGTTCGCGCCGGAGACGAGTTCGATGAGCGCTTCGTCCTGCGCGGGGTAGAGCGGACGGCCGGTGGACTCGGCCCACTCGGCGAAGGCGGCGTAGACGGCGTCGGGGTCACCGGCCGGCGGGAGCGCGGTGAGCAGGGGTGCCGGGGCGGTGACGTCGGTCATGGTGGGTCGATCCTCCCGCATCCGGCCTGGGGCGGGCGGCCACCAGCGTCACGAGCGTCGTCGACCGGGGTGTGGTCCGGCCGAACCGATCGCGCGTATTTCCATGCGAACGCAACGACCGGACGGGTTAGGCTCGGGTCCGTGCTGCGCGAACTCGGGTTCCTGTCCTTCGTCCCGAACCACGGCGGGCCCGCAGGGGCGGCCGCCGCGCTCGAGGACGGCCTGCAGCTGTTCGAGCACGCCGAGGGACTCGGATACGCCACGGGCTGGGTCCGCGGCCGGCACTTCGAGCCGTTCCTGACGAGCCCGATGACGCTCTTCGCGGCGGCGGCACAACGCACCCGTCGCATCGGCTTCGGCACCGCCGTGCTCGGCATGCGGTACGAGGACCCCATCCGGCTCGCCGAGGACGTCGCCACCGTGGACCTCCTGAGCGGTGGCCGCGTCGAGCTCGGCATCAGCACGGGGATCCCGCAGTCCGGGCCGGTGCTCGATCCGCTGTTCGGCGCGGTCGACCGTCCGTTCCGCGAGGAAGCGGAGGCCCGCGCGGCGCGGCTCCTCGAGGCCCTCCGCGGCGACGCCCTCGGCACGAGCGGCGGCGGGTACGAGAGCATCCCGGCGGGCAAGGACCTGGTCGTCGAGCCGCACAGCGCCGGTCTGCTCGATCGCGTGTGGTGGGGCGGCGGCAGCACGGGCACGGCGGTGCGCACCGCGGAGCGGGGGCTCGACCTCCATCTGTCGACGCTCAACACCGAGGACACCGGGGCGCCGTTCGCGGACGCCCAGGCCGCGCAGATCGTCGCGTACCGCGAACGCCTGGCGGAGGCGCACCCGGGTCGGACCGGCCGGGTCGCGATCGGTCGGATCGTCGTGCCGTTCGAGACCGAGGCCGACGCCGCCACGCACCGCGAGTTCATCGAGAGCTACGCAGCGGGCATGGACGACGAGGGTCGACCGCGCTCCGGCACCCCGCCGTTCCGGTTCAGCAAGGTGCTGGCCGGCGAACCGGAGCGGATCGTGGAGGCGCTGCTCGGGGACCCCGCGGTCGCCGCGACCGACCAGCTCGTGATCACGCTGCCCGCCAACGGCGACGCCGCGTCCCATCGTCGGATCCTGTCGCTCGTCGCCGACCGGATCGCGCCGCACCTGGGCTGGACGCCCGCCGCCTGAGCGACGCGGACGCCCGACCCGGCGACGGGGACCAGGACCGTCCGGCAATCAGGGAATGCCACTCGCCGGGGTTGACCTCGGCGGGAGAGGCGGCGTGGTGAGGACCCCTCCCCCGCCGAGGCGCCCATCCCGGCCCTGATCCGAACGGGATGGTGCGTCCATGATCGCATCGCGCTGTGCGTTTGTCACCCGTCAACAGTCCGATCGCGGAACAGTACGCATCCTGGCTGTTCTCCGTCGCTCCGCGGCCCGAACACGACGATGCGCCCTCGTGGAGACCACGAGGGCGCATCGACACACCGAAGCCGATGGGGCACCGACAGCCGGATCAGGAGGCTGCGGCGCGCTCCGAACGACCACGTACGGTGCGGGCGTCACGGTAACCAGCCGTGTCCACCGAGGTGCATGTTACTGATACGACCGCATCGAAAGCCAGATCACGCGGCCGATTCCCTGGGTGGAGCCGGAATGCGCAGGACCGGGCATGATTGGACGGGCGGCCTGGGGCCGCGACCGGGCTCCATGCCCGGTGGGACTCGACGACGAGGAGGCGCGATGACGCGCGTAGTGGTGACCGGTGGCAGCGGCAAGCTCGGGAGGGCCGTGGTGCGCGAGTTCGACGCGCACGGCTACGACGTGGTCCTGCTCGACCGGGTGCCGTCCCCGGACAAGCCCGAGGGCGTCGCCTTCGTCCGCACCGACCTGACCGACTACGGGCAGGTGCTCGGCGCGTTCATCGGGCTCGACGACCGGTACGACACTCCCGTCGACGCCGTCGTCCACCTCGCGGCGATCCCGGCGCCGGGCCTCGTGCCCGACGTCGCCCTCATCACGAACAACGTGACGGCGTCGATCAACGTGTTCCACGCGGCCAAGGCAGCGGGGATCAAGAACGTCGTGTGGGCGTCGAGCGAGACGCTGCTGGGGATCCCTATGGGCGAGCACCAGCCGCCGTACCTGCCGGTCGACGAGGAGTTCGCCGTCCGCCCGCAGTCCTCGTACTCGCTGGGCAAGGCCGTGGAGGAGGAGATGGCGCGGCACTTCACCCGCTGGGACCCGACCCTCAAGATGATCGGCCTGCGGTTCTCGAACGTCATGGACGAGACCGACTACCCCGCGTACCCGTGGGACGAGCAGCCCGAGGCGAAGATCTTCAACCTGTGGTCCTACATCGACTCGCGTGACGGCGCCCAGGCCGTTCGCAAGGCAGTCGAGAGCGACCTCACCGGGTTCGAGGCGTTCATCATCGCCTCGCCGGACACCGTCATGACGACGCCGACGATCGAGCTCGTCGAGCGCTTCGTCCCCGACATCCCCCGGAAGAGCGCGATCGACGGCGTCAGCTCGCTCCTGTCGTCGGACAAGGCCCGCGAGCTCATCGGCTACGACCCGCAGTACAGCTGGCGCGACGGCCGCTGAGCCGGTTCCGCGAGATCGCACTCGTCGCCGTTCTGACCACCGTCGGAACGGCGACGACTGCGATCTCGGCGGTGGGGGCGGGACGAGCGGGACCGAGCAGGTCAGGCGGGCGGGCGCAGGAGGCCGTCCTGCAGCAGGGCACGGACGCGCGGCAGCAGATCGGCGGTCAGGTCCTCGGCCCCGACGCCGGTGAGGTCCGCGATCGCCTCGACGATCGCCCGCACCGACAGGTCCCCGTCGCAGGCACCGACGAACGCGGCGAGCGCGGTGTCGGCGTCCACGCGCCGCGCGAACCCGCCGCCCTGCACGAGGGTGATCACGGTCGGGTCGTCGTTGCCCGGCCAGTAGTGGCGCTCCTCCGTCACGTCACCGGCGACCACGAGGTGCGCGCGCCCGAGGGCCTCGTCGTCGTGCCCGCGCGACCACGCGACGGCGTCGAGCGTCCGTGCGACGGCGGCGCCGAGGCCGGTCGGGTTGCTGCCGAGCGCGTCCGCGATCCGTTCGAAGCGCCGCAGCCGGGAGGCCCGCCCGCCGCTCGGCGCGCCGCTCGCCTCCGCCACGGGGTCCGGGCGGCGGACGACGACGTAGCCGAACCCGACGGCGGTGACGTGTCGGGCGGCGAAGTCGTCGAGCCAGGCGTCGACGAGGCGGTCGTGGGCGGGGGTGCCGGGTCGCGTGCCGCCGTCGCGGATCCAGGTCTCGGCGTAGCGCGCGGGGTCCTGCTGCTCGCGCTCGACGACCCAGACGTCGACGTCGCGCGCCGACGCGGTGTCGTCGAACCAGCCGCGGACACGGTCGAGCCCGTCCCGACCCCATCGGTACTCCCAGTTCCCGAGGAGCTGCGCCGTGCCTCCCGGCTCGAGGTGCTCGGCGAGTCCGCGCAGGACGGTCTCGACGAGGCCGTCGCCGATCATGCCGCCGTCGCGGTACTCGTACGAGGGGACGTCGTCGCGCCGGGGTGTGATGACGAACGGCGGATTCGACACGATGCGGTCGAACCGCTCTCCCGCGACGGGCTCGAACAGGGACCCGAGGCGGAACTCGATGCCGTCGAGCCCGTTGAGGTCGGCGTTGAACCGCGCGATCGCGAGGGCCCGCTCCGAGATGTCGGTCGCCACGACCTGGTCCGCGTGGCGACGCGCGTGCATCGCCTGGATCCCGCAGCCCGTGCCGAGGTCGAGCACGCGACGGACGGGGACGGGCACCATGAGGCCGCTCAGGGTCATCGTGGCACCGCCGACGCCGAGCACGTGGTCCTCGCCGAGCGGCCCGCCGAGGACGGCCTCGCCGAGGTCGGACAGGATCCACCAGCTGCCCGCGCCGGCGTCGTCGACGAAGGCGTAGGGCCGGAGGTCGACCGCTGGGACGACGTGGTCGCCCACGACGCGCAGGAGGCCCGCGGCGGCGAGCGCCTCGACGCCGGCGGTGGGCAGGGCCGCGTCGGCGTCGGTCCGGGGCACGGCGACGCCGAGCACGAAGCACGTGGCGAGCGTGGCGGTGGCGGTCGGTGCTGTGGCGGTTGGTGCTGAGGGAGTCGGCGCAGTGGCGGTCGGTGCTGTGGCGGCGGGTGCTGTGGCGACGGGCGCTGTGGCGGTGGGTGCTCGGTCGTCCGCGCTGTCGTTCGTGGCACCGGTCGTCATGCCGGCGCGCCGCCGTGCGTCCAGGGCCCGGAGCGCGGGGACGCGGTCGCCACGGTGCAGGGCGGCCGCGGCGTCCGTGCCCCAGAGCGCGTCCACGGCGTCGACGGTGTACCCCGCGGTGCGCAGGTCCTCGGCGAGCGCACGGGCGAGTGCGGCGTCGGGGACGATCCGGCGGGCGGGCGCGGGGGCGAGTTCGGGGGCGTGCTGCGTCGTCACGCGCGAGCCGGGGTGTGCGCGCCGGCGGTGCGCGGTGCGGGCAGCGGCGGCAGGTCCTCGAGGAGCACGGCGGGCGGGACCTGCCACGTGCGGACGAGGTCGAGCACGCCGGGGAACCGCGCGGCGATGACCTCGGTCCGGACGCGGCTGCGTCGTTCGAGGCCGTCCTGACGCTGCTCGAGCAGGCCGGCCTCGCGCAGGACCCGGAAGTGGTGCGTCAGCGTCGACTTCGGCCGGTCGATCCCCACCCATCCACAGGCCTGCTCGGATCCGTCGCCGTCGACGAGGTACCGGTGCAGGATGGTGAGGCGGATGGGGTCCGAGAGCGCTGCCATCACGCTCGGCAGCGCGATCGCGTCCGGGTCCGGCTGCGGCAGGAGCGGTGCCGGGGTGGGGGCGACGGCGACGGCTGCTGACATGCGCGGAAGGTTACCACCCAGTACTGGGCAGTACGACTCCGGTCGTACTGGGAGTACAGTACGAGTCTGCTCGTACTGCGACCGCGTGGCGCGAGCCCGAGGACCAGGAGGAACGGCATGGCACCGACGGAGCGCACGAGCGACCACGGACAGGCCGTGTCCACCCAGCCGCGACGCTCGGTCGTCGCCTTCTGGATCGTCGCGGCGATGATGTTCATCTCCGTCGCGTCGTCGGCCATCCCCTCGCCGATCTACCCCGTGTACGCGGCCGAGTGGCACCTGAGCCCGATCATGCTCACCGGGGTGTTCGCGATCTACGTGGCCGGGCTCCTCGTCAGCCTGTTGACCGCCGGCGCGCTGTCGGACCACGTCGGCCGGAAGCCCGTGCTCGCGGTCGGTGCGCTCGGTGTCGTCGCCGCGATGGTGCTGTTCGTGCTCGCGAACGGGGTCGCGATGCTCATCGTCGCCCGCATCGTGCAGGGCGTCTTCGTGGGCGTGCTCATCGGGGCCCTCGGTGCGGCGCTCCTCGATCACTCACTCGAACGGCATCCCGCCTTCGCCGGTGTCCTCAACGGCGCGGTCCCGCCCATCGCCCTCGCGGTCGGGGCGCTCTCGAGCGGCATGCTCGTCGAGTGGGCACCGCTGCCCGAGCAACTCGTCTACATCGTCTTCGGCGCACTGCTCGCGCTCGCGGCGGCCACCCTCGTCGTCGTGCCGGAACGGGTCCGCAAGCAGCCCGGCGCGCTCCGGTCCCTGCGCCCCACCCTCGGGATCCCGGCGTCGTCGAAGCGCCTGTTCCGCAGCGTCGTCGGCGCCCTCGTGTCGAGCTGGGCGCTCGGCGGGATGTTCCTGTCCATCGTGCCGTCCCTCCTGCCGGCGGTGTTCGGCGTGACGGACCACGTGGCCGCGGGCGGGTTCATCGCGGCGTTCGCTGGTACCGGTGCGCTGACGGGGGTCGTCATCCAGCGCATGGACGCCCGTCACGCGGTCGTGCTCGGCCTCGTGGCGCTCGTCGTCGGGCCGGTCGTCACGCTCGGGTTCGTCGTCGCGCACCTGCTCGTGGGCGTCGTCGTCGGCGCCGTGATCGCGGGCGTCGGCTTCGGGGCGGGGTTCCAGGCAGGGCTGCGGATGCTGCTCGCCACGGCGTCCCCCGCGCACCGGGCCGGACTCCTGTCGGCGATCTACGTCGCGAGCTACCTGGCGTTCGGTGCACCGAGCGTCGTCGCGGGGGTGTTCGAGCCGAGCGTCGGGATCGTGCCCGTGAGCGTCGCCTACGGCGGGTTCGTCGTGCTCGCGGCGGTCGTCGCGCTCGTGGCCCAGCTCCGGTCGCCCCGGACCGCTGCGCTCGAGCAGGCCGCCGCCGACGAGGTCGAGCGCATCGCGACGGGGACGATCCGCACCGTCTGACGCCACCCCCGACCTGGATCACGCCCGGTTGAACCGCGTTCCGTCGTGTTGAACCGCGGAACAACCCGGTTCAACAGGGCGAAGCGCGGCTCAACGCGGGAGGAGCCGCAGCGGCAGCGCGATCAGCGCGACGAGGCCCCCATCGACCGATGGGCGTCGTCGTGCGCCGCGTCCACCGACGCCTTGCCCCGGTCGGCTGCAGCCCGCATCCGCGAGGACGGCGCGTGCCGACGGACCCGATCCCAGAAGTCGTGCAGCTTCCGGCGCAGCCAGGTCGAGATGCGGTGGAAGAACGCGAACTCGCTCGACAGGATCGTCAGACCGATGAACACGACGAGCCAGCCCGGCCCGGGCAGGGGCACGAGCGCGAGCCCGATGATGATGACGAGGCCGCCGACGATCCCGACGAGGACGCGGTAGACGAAGTGCACGTGGGGCCGCGCGTGGATCCACGCTCGCACGTCGCGGAACCAGTGGAACCGATGTCGCTTCGGCGGTACCGGCGCCGCGACGAGCGCCTGTCCGGGGGCTCGCGCCGCTCCATCGTCGTCCGCGGCACGGGGGTCGGCCCCGTCGGTGTGCACGCGGTCGCCGTCCATGGCTCGAGGCTAGGAACCCCGGCTGGGAAACCCCGGGGGTGCGGCTGGTGATGTCCCCCCGCGACGACCGGGAGGCCCGGCACCGGACACCGGGAGCGGTCCCGCCACGAGCGACACCGGAGCAGCCCGGTCATCCCGCGTGCGACTCAGCCCACGTGTGCGACTCAGCCTGCGCGTGCGACTCCGCCCGCGTGTGCGACTCCGCCCGCGCGTGCGACTCCGCCCGCGCGTGCGACTCAGCCCGCGTGTGCGACGCAGGTCCGCGCCCAGGGGACGGCGGCGAGTCTCGCCTGCGGGATGGGCTCGCCCCCGACGAGGCACCGTCCGTAGGACCCGTCATCGAGACGATGCAGCGCGGCGTCGACGAGCTCGAGCCGTCGGCGGGCGTCGTCGCGGACCGCGCCGAGAGACCCGCGCTCCCAGGCGAGCGTGGCGCCCTCGGGGTCGTGCTCGTCGTCGCTGTTCGCACCGTCCCGCGCAGATGCGACGTCGTCCATGCTCCGCTCGACGGCACCGAGCAGTCGGCGTGAGCGGACCCGCTCGGCGAGCAGGGCCTCCCGGGCGTCGTCGTCCGTCCATGCGTCATCGGCCACCTGCTCGACGCTAGTGGCGGGACGGGCTCGGAGCGTGCCTCCCGGCCGGAATGCTCGCCGGGGTCCGTGCGTTCGCATGCACATGACGAAGAAGATCGGGTTCCTGTCCTTCGGGCACTGGCAGAACGTGCCGGGGTCCCGGGTGCGGTCCGCCCGCGAGGCTCTCGTGCAGGCGATCGACCTGGCCGTCGCGGCCGAGGAGGTCGGCGTGGACGGCGCGTACTTCCGCGTCCACCACTTCGCGCCGCAGCAGGCCGCGCCGTTCCCGCTGCTGTCCGCCATCGCGGCGCGGACGAGCCGCATCGAGATCGGCACCGGCGTCATCGACATGCGGTACGAGAACCCCCTCTACATGGCCGAGGAGGCCGCGGCCGCGGACCTCATCAGCGGCGGCCGCCTGCAGCTCGGCGTGAGCCGGGGATCACCCGAGACGGCGCTCGCGGGCTACGAGTCGTTCGGGTACGCGCCCGCGGCGGGGCAGACCGACGCGGACATGGCCCGGCAGCACACCGCGATCTTCCGCCAGGCGATCGCCGGGCAGCCGATGGCGAACGCGAACCCGCAGATGACCGGCCGTGAGGGGTCGCTGCCCCTCTTCCCGCTGTCCGACACGCTCCCCGACCGCATCTGGTGGGGTGCCGGCACCCGCGCGACGGCGGAGTGGACCGCGGAGCAGGGCATGAACCTCATGTCGTCCACCCTCCTGACCGAGGACACCGGCGTGCCGTTCGACGAGCTGCAGGCCGAGCAGATCCAGCGGTTCCGCGACGCGTGGGCCGAGTCCGGCTGGGAGCGCACACCGCGCGTCTCCGTGTCGAGGAGCATCATCCCGATCATCGACGACGAGTCCCGCCACTACTTCGGCGTCCGGGCGCAGGTGGAGGGGCAGGACCAGGTCGGGCACCTCGACGGCGGCCTCGCGCGATTCGGACGCTCGTACATCGGCGAGCCGGAGCAGCTCGTCGCCGAGCTCGCCCAGGACGCGGCCGTCGCGGCCGCCGACACCGTGCTCGTGACGGTGCCGAACCAGCTCGGCGTCGAGTTCAACGCGCGCCTGCTCGCCGGCGTCAAGGCCGTCGGGACCGAGCTCGGCTGGGACCGGGAGGCCGTGGGCGCGGCCTGAACGTACCTCCCGTCCGGTTTGTCCCCCCTTCTGCCGACACTCGTGCTGGGGCTGGGGCGGGTGGGACGCGCTTCGTAGGCTCGATCGCGTCCCACCCCTCCCAGGATCAGGAGACGTCCCCGTGTCACTGCCGGCTGCTGGCTGGTTCCCCGACCCCGCCGATGCGACGCGTCTGCGGTGGTGGGACGGTCGCACGTGGGGCAGTGCCACGCAGGCGCCCGCGCTGGCCGACCGGACACTGGCCCCCACGACGCCCGAGTCCGTCGCCCCGCACTTCTCGGTGACGTCGCAGGACCTCGACGAGCACGGCTGGGCGTGCGGATCCCGCACGGGATCGATCGCGCTCACCCCGGGCGGCCGGTTCAGCGTGCACGCCGCGCGGCGCTTCTGCCTGTTCGGCTGGGGCTCGCTCGCGCTGGCACTGCTCGCCCTGGTGGTCGACCCGTTCGGGATCGTCAGCCTGCTCGCGGTGCTCGCCGCGATCGTGGGCATCGCCCGCCCCCGAGCCACGGGGGTGTGGCGCGTCGCCGCGCGCAGCATGGCCTTCACGGCAGCCGTGCTCGGCATCATGACCCTGGCGCTCGCCGCGAGTCAGCTCACGGGCGCCGTTCCCGCATGATCCGGCGGGCGGCGGGTCCGGCCGCGGGCGGCACGGCAGGCCAGACGGCGCGTCAGGCCGCGGGCGGCGTCAGGCCGTGGGCGGCGTCAGGCCGCGTCCGGCGCGGACCGCTCGACGAGCCGGGCGACGGCCGCGATCGGGATGCCGATCCAGTCCGGACGGTTGCGCGCCTCGTACACGGCCTCGTAGACGGCCTTGTCGATCTCGAACGCATCGAGCAGGGTCCGCTGGGCACGGATGTCCGTCCCGGCCGCCGCGATGTACCCGTCCACGAAGGCGCGGCGCGCATCGTGCGCCCAGCCACTCGCATCGGTCGGGTGGTCGCCGTGCTGCAGGGCGCCAGCGACGTAGTCGAACGAGCGGAGCATGCCCGCGACGTCCCGCAGTGTGACGTCGGGGCGTGACCGCTCGGGCATCGGCCGGAGCGGCTCGCCCTCGAAGTCGAGGAGCACCCAACCCCGGTCGGGCGACGAGACCGCCTGCCCCAGGTGGAGGTCGCCGTGGATGCGCTGGAGCCGGGGCCATTCGAGACCCTCGGCGGCGTCGTAGATCCTGCGGATCGCGTCGGCGTGCTCCGCGACGGCGGGCACCTCGTCCGAGGCGACCTCGAGCCGCTGCCGCATCGACCCGACCGCCGAGGCGATCTCGTCGGTGCCGGCCGCGACCGTCGGGAGCTGCTCGGCGAGCACCGCGTGCACCTCGGCCGTCGCCTGCCCGAGACCGTGGGCCTGCTCGGTGAAGTCCACGCCGTCCTGCGCGGCCTGCAGCGCCACGCGCCAGGCGTCCTCGAGCCCCGGCAGGAACTCCTGCGCGAACGCGAGGTGCCCCGTCGCCGTGCCCTCGTCCCGCCCGACGTCCGGCCAGGTGCCCCGGAGCGCCCCGAACGACCTCGGCACGCGCGTCGAGCCACCTGCCGAGAGCGCGGCCTGGGAGGTCACGTCCGGGTTGTCGCCGTGGTGCAGGACCCGGAACACCTTGACGATGACCTGGCCGCCGCCACCGTCGACGTCGCAGATCACGGACGTGTTCGACTGTTCGCCGCGGAGCACCCGGACGGCGGTCACGGCGCCGATGTCGGCGAGGTGCTGCCCCTCCACGCTGGCACCGTCGGCGTGCACGGTCGCGCCGCCGTCGATCGTCCCGAGCAGCCACCGTGCGTACGCGGCGTCGTGCGGCCCGTCGTAGAGCCACCGTTCGCCGTCCGTGGCGATGAGGACCTCGTCGAGCGCGTCGACCGGCTCGGTCCGCACGGTGAGCGGCACCTGGTAGAGCACGGGCGTGCTCGGGGCGTCGTCGATGACGAGCTGCGTGCTGACCCGGACGCCGTCGACCTCCCCCTCGAGGGCGGCGATGAGCCGGAGCGCGGGGTCGAGGCCCTTCGCGGCGTACCAGCGCTGCCCCGCCATCCAGGCGGCCACGACCTCGTGGGTCAGGGCGTCGACCCGGCGGTCGTCGCGCGGCTCCGAGGTCGATGTCGGGTCCGTCGCGGCGGTGGTCGGGGCTGCGTCGCTCATGCGCCGGAGCGTACGCCGGACGGACCGGCGCGGTTCCCTGGTCCGCGCCGGGAGGCCGTGGTCGGCTCCGGCTGGCCCGGGACCGGGGCAGCGCGGCAGGTCGGAGCCCGCGTGGGACACTGGCCCCGTGCCGCACTACCTCGAGGACCTCGCCGCCGGACAGACCTTCGTGACCCCGGGTCGCACGATCACCGAGGCGGACGTCGTGTCGTTCGCGTCGTGGACGAACGACAACAACCAGGTGCACACCGATGTCGAGTTCGCGAAGCAGACGCGGTACGGCCAGCGCATCGTCCACGGCATGCTCGGCGCGTCCCTGTGCCTGGGGCTGATCGCCCGCACCGGCGTGTTCGAGGGCTCCGCCGTCGCGCTCCTCGGCATCGACGGTTGGCGGTTCACCGCGCCCGTGTTCATCGGTGACACGCTCACCTGCACGGTCGAGATCCTGTCCACCCGTCGCACGAGCTCCGGCCGCACCGGCATCGTCGAGCGCACCGTGACCCTCCGGAACCAGCACGGCGAGGTCGTGCAGACCGGACGCATGGACGTCATGGTCCTCACCCGCGAGGCCGCCATCGAGTGACCTCCCGTCGGAGCGCGCGCGCCCGTCGCGCCTCTGCGATCATCGAGGTCGTGCCAGCTCTGCCGACGCCCGTCAGCACGGCCGTCCACGGCGTGGGCGGGGCCTCCCGGCCGCGGCGGCTCGCCCGCCTGCTCCGGATCAGGCGGCTCGCCCGCCTGATCCGGATCGCCCTGGAGGGACGGCACAGCGGGTGGACCGCCCCGCTCCTGCTGTGGGTCGGCTCCCGTGCGGTGAGCACCGTGCTGCTCGTCGGCGTGCTGCTCGTCGGGGCCGCCGCCGGACACGAGCCGGAGGGCCACGGCGGCGCCCACGGTCTGCTGGCGTTCTCCGGATCCTGGGACGCGTGGTGGTACCAGACCGTCGCGGTGCACGGGTACCCGCGGTCCGTCCCCCTGGACCACCACGGGCACGTCGAGCCGAACGCGTGGGCGTTCCTCCCGGTGTTCCCCGCCGTCGTCCGTGTCGTCATGGCCGTCACCGGGCTGTCCTTCTGGGGTGCGGGCGTCGTCGTCTCCCTGTTCAGCGGCGCCGGCGGTACGGTCGTGCTCTACCGGCTCGTCCGCGCCGTCGCCGGGTCCCGACGTGCCCGGCGCGCCACGGCCCTGTTCGTGTTCGGGCCGCTCGGGTTCCTGCTGCAGGTGCCCTACGCCGAGGCGCTGTCCCTGCTGCTCGTCGCGGGCGCGTTGCTCGCACTCGTGCAACGTCGGTACCCGCTCGTGGCCGCCCTGGGCGTGGTCGCCGCGTTCACCCGCCCGGGCGCCCTCGCGCTGTCCGTCGCGGTCGCCGTGCACCTCGTCGCCATCGAGGTCCGGGCCGGTCGATCGCGCACCCGAGGCCTGCCCGCCCGACGGTGGATCCACCGCGTCCCCTGGACGACGCGCCTCGGCCTCGCCGCCACGGGGATCGTGGTCGCGGTGGCCGGTCTGGCCTGGCCGTTCATCGCGAGCGCGGTCACCGGGCGGCCGGACACCTACCTCGACAGCGAGCTCGCCTGGTGGACCGGGTACGTCGGCCACGTCCACTTCGTGCCGATGACCCCGTGGTTCATGCTCGCCGGACGGTGGCTCGGGAACGGCGGGTTCGTCCTGGTGATCGCCGTGATCGCCGCCGCGGTGTGGCTGCTCGTCCGGCGGAGCACGCGCGCGCTCGGGCCCGAGGTGGTCGGGTTCGTGGCCGCGTACGGGGTCTACCTCGTCGCGGTGTTCCTGCCACAGCAGAGCCTCGTGCGGCTGCTCATGCCCGCCGCGCCCGTGCTCGGGACCGACCTGTTCGTGCGGACGCGGCGGCGCACCGTCGTGCTCGCCGTCGTCGGCGTGGTGCTGCAGGCGATCGCGATCGTGCTCATCTGGTACATCGGGTTCCCGTGACCCGGCTCCCCGTTGTGGTGCGGCGCGTTCGCCCCCCTGTGCCGATGCGCCGACCCGCTTCGGCGGCCAGCGCTCCCCTATGCGTCGAAGGTGTGGAACCAGGCCGTGCCACCGGGGTGCTGCACGGTGAGCATCTCGTCGAGGTCGCGGTAGGGGCCGTCCTCGTTGTGGCTCGCCGACTTGATGAGCACCGTGCCGTCGGCCTGCGGGAACACCTCGGACACGATCGTCGTGTGGTCCGGTGACCCGTTGCCGTTCCAGTCCCACATGACGATGTCACCGACCCCGACCTTCGCGCGCTCGTCCAGCGTGCGCCGGGTGAGCCCGAAGGCGGCGGCGTTCGTCTGCAACCACGGGTCGAGCGACGGGCAGTAGGTCCAGGTGGCGGAGTGCTCGGCCCCGGCGTCGTGGTTGTACCAGTCGTCGCGCTGCTGCCACCCGCGGGCGACGAGCGTCTGGCTGACGAAGTTCGCGCAGTCGCCGCCGATCGCGTTCATGTTGCCGTACTCCGCCAGGTTGTAGTTCGACCAGTGCGCCATCGCGTACTGGAGCTGACGGTCGACGGCGGTCAGCGCGGCGTACGTCAGCGTCGTCGTGGCGACGGGCGTTCCCGCGGTGGCTGCGGTGGGCGTCGGAGTCGAGGTCGCGCCGCTCGTGGCGGTGTCCCCGCTCACGCCGTCGTTGCTCGTGCTGCCGTTGCCGTCCGACGTCGTCACGTTCGCCGACGGCACCGGCTCCACCGCACGGGTGAACAGCGCCACCTCCGCGTGTCCCGGGGCGTAGGAGGCCTGGTGCGGAGCCGTGAAGGTCACCCGCTCGTCCGTCGCGTGGACGTCCCGTGCCGCGAGCCCCCCGACCGTCACGCCCGCGACCCGCGCCAGCCCGGACCCCGTGACGGTCACGGTCACCCCGCCGGCCAAGGGCACCTGCGCCGGCGACAGCGCCCGTGCGACCGGGTGCACCGCGCCCGTCGACGCGCTGCCCGTCGTGGGTCCGTGCGTCGCGGACCCCGAGGACCGGTCGTCCGCCGTGCACGCCGCGAGCGCCAGGCCGACACCGGCGACACCCGCCAGCGAGAACAGGGAACGTCGGGTGAGCGCGGCGGGAGCAGTCATCGTCCGGACAGGGTAAGCGATACGTCCGAGGATGCGCCGGTGGCCCACCGTTCCCGAGATCTGGAACCCCGAGACGACCGGCGCCGCTCAGGACCGCGAACCGGTGACGTTCACCAGCCAGGTGACGCCGAAGCGGTCGCTCAGCATCCCGAACTCGTCGCCCCACGGGGCGGCGGTCAACGGCGCGATGATCGTCGCCCCGTCGGCCAGACCGTCCCAGTAGCCGTGGATCTCCTGCCCGTCGTCGCCGCTCAGCGAGATGCTGATGCGGGACCCTGTCGGGGCCTCCATGCCGTTCGGCGTGTCCGAGGCCATGAGCAGGAGGCCGTGCGGGGTCACCAGGACGCTGTGCATCACCTTGTCCTGCTCGGTCGGGTCCTCACTCGCGTGCATCTCGCCGAACGTCGACAGCGTCAGGTCGCCGCCGAAGACGTCGCGGTAGAACTCCATCGCCTGGCGGGCCTCGTCACGGAAACCGATGTAGGGGTTGAGTGCGGTGGGCATCGTCGCTCCTCGCGTGCTGGCTGTGGAGCGGCGTGCGCCCCGTCGCGGTGCGCCCATGGTGCCAGAGGCCGCTGCGCACCACCACCATCGCCCGCAGCGCAGAACGAGCATGCCGAGACGACAGGTGCAGAACGACCACCCGCCGAGACGGCGAGAGGCCCGGATCCTGGTGGACCCGGGCCTCTCGCCGTGCGGTTCTCGGTGGAGCTAAGGGGATTCGAACCCCTGACCTTCTCATTGCGAACGAGACGCGCTACCAACTGCGCCATAGCCCCGAGTGCCCAGCAAGACTAGCACCGCAGCAGGCTCGATCCGAAATCGAGCCCGGCACGACATCGGTCCGGCTGGGCGACCGCGTTCAGACCGCGCGGCGGCGCCGGAGGACCGCGTCGAGGTCCGTGCGCTCCCACGAGTCCTCGTCGATGATCCCCATACCCGCGTACTTGCTCGGCGGTGCCGACGGTGCAGCCGGTTCCGGCCGACGGTCGTCCGCGGTCCGGGTGGCGGCGGTCGGGCCTCCCGGCTGTGGTCCACCAGCGGGCCCGTCCGCGGCGGGAGCGCGCAGCCCCATCCGCTCGGCCAGGGTCGTCGGCGTCGCCTGGTCGTGCTCGGCGAGCGCGGCCGCAGCGGCCTCGACATCGGATCGGATCGGCGTGACCCGAGCGAGGTCGGGGTCGGTCGCGCCCGCGGCCACGGCAGCTGCCTCTGCTCGGCGTCGCGCTGCTTCCGCGTCCGCGGCCGCAGCGGCCTCGGCGACACGCTCGCGGAGGCGTGCGGCGAGCGCCGCCGACGACTCCTCGGCTGCCTGGCGGGCTTCCGCACGGGCGCGCTCCACGTCGGGTCGCGACACGTAGAGCGGCTTGGGGACCTCCACGGGCGTCCAGCTCCGGTCCTCGGCGGCCGGTGCGGTCTCCGCTGTGCCAACGGCGGTGTCGATCGGAGCGGCGTTCCGTGTCCGTGCGGACCGGGCGCGCGGTGCGGGTGCCCGGGTCGCCGCGGCGACCCCGGCGGCACGGCGCATCCGGGCACGGCCGACGGCGGCGAGCTGCGCGAGGACCGCCACCGCCCCCACGACCACGAGCGCGGCGGCGAGCGCCATGAGCCACATCGCCGGTGCGGCGACGAGCGTCACCACGGTGACCACGAGCCCGACGAAGCCGATGAGCGTCGCCCCCAGTCGAGAACGACGCATGCGGCGGGCAGTCAGCGCCGGCGACGCGGCGACCCGCTCGAGCTCGGGCTCCTGCTCCGCCAGGCGTCGCGTGATCTCACGCTGGCGTGCGGCCTCGTGTGCTCGGACGATGGCGCGGCGGCGGGCTTCTTCGCTCGCGGCCACACGCTGGGCCTCTGCCAGGGATCGGGCGTTCATCTCGATGCGGACCTCGTCCGGGAGTTCGGCGGTCTGTGCGAGGATCCGGAGCGTCTGCTGCAGACGCACCGCGTTGCGCTCCGTGGCGAGGTACTGCCGACGCGCGTGCCACGAGGGCATGAGGTAGACGAGCCACAGCACCGCCGCGATGAGGAGGACGATGCCTCCGCTCCAGGACCCGATGCTCACGGGGAACACGGTATGGGCGGGCCGCGCGCCGATCGGTCATTGCGCGTCGCGTGTTGAGCGAGTCGCGCCGGATTCGGGTTGTGGAGGACGAGTTCAGCCGCGGCGCGAGGTCGCGATCGGCATCGCGGCCTCCTCGCGGGCCTGGTCGGGCACGCTGCCCTGACCTGCGGGCACGGCGCCGCGCACCCAGCGGTCGAGGACGCCCTCGCGGACCTCCTCGGCCACGAGCGCGAAGCAGAAGTGGTCGCGCCAGTCACCGTTGATGTGGATGTACCGGCGTCGCAGCCCCTCGTACCGGAACCCGAGCTTCTCGACGACCCGGAGCGAGGGCGCGTTCTCCGGACGGATGCAGATCTCCACCCGGTGGATCCCGACGGAACGGAAGCAGTGGTCGGTCGCGAGCGCGACGGCGGTCGGGGTCACGTTGTGCCCCGCGGCGCTCTCGACCACCCAGTAACCGATCGACGCACTGGCGAGCGAGCCGTAGCTGATGCCCGACACGTTGAGCTGTCCGACGAACCGGCCGTCGAGCTCCATGGCGAAGGGCAGGCCGAGCCCTGCACGCGCGTTCGCCTGCAGGGCCCGGATGCTCCCCCGGACGTCCGCCGACACGAGTCCCGACGGGTTCGTGGCCTCCCAGGTCCGCAACCAGCTCCGGTTCATCGACAGGGCCATGTCGAGGTCACGGGTGTCACGGAGGCGCAGCGGGCGGATGGTGATCCGACCGTGCGTCAGGGTGGGGATGGTCGTCATCGGGGGATCGCGTTCCTGGTTCGGGTGTCCCGGACGGGACGGCTACTCGCCCGCGTTGAACTCCTTGAGCCATTCCTTGAGCTCGGGGCCGAGGTCGTCGCGGTCGGAGGCGAGCTGGACGATCGCCTTGATGTAGTCGAGTTTGTCACCCGTGTCGTACCGGCGTCCACGGAACACGACGCCGTACACGCCACCCGTCCACTCCTCGGCGCCGGCCATCTTCATGAGCGCGTCCGTGAGCTGGATCTCGCCGCCCTTGCCCGGCTCCTGCTTCTCGAGGACGTCGAACACCTCGGGGCGGATCACGTAGCGACCGATGATCGCGAGGTTGGAGGGGGCCTCCCCCTGGGCGGGCTTCTCGACGAGACCGGTGATCTTGACGACGTCGTCCTCGTCGGTCTCCTCGACGGTCGCGATGCCGTACATGTGGGTCTGGGACGCCGGGACCTCGAGCAGGGCGACGACGGTCGCGTTCTTCTCGTCCTGCACCTCGATCATGCGCTTGAGCAGCGGATCACGAGCGTCGATGATGTCGTCGCCGAGGAGCACGGCGAACGGCTCGCGGCCGACGTGCATCTTGGCGCGGAGCACGGCGTGGCCGAGGCCCAGCGGGTCGCCCTGGCGCACGTAGTGCATGTCGGCGAGGTCCGTCGACTGGTTCACCTTGGCGAGCTTGTCGTGGTCGCCCTTCTTGCGGAGGGTCTCCTCGAGCTCCGACACGTGGTCGAAGTGGTTCTCGAGCGCGTTCTTGTTGCGACCGGTGATCATGAGGACGTCATGGAGGCCCGCGTCGACGGCTTCCTCGACCACGTACTGGATCGCGGGCTTGTCGACGACCGGGAGCATCTCCTTCGGCATCGCCTTGGTCGCGGGGAGGAACCGCGTCCCCAGCCCTGCGGCCGGGATCACTGCTTTGGAAATCTGGAAACCCATGGCGACGAGCGTATCCGCTGCCCCCATGACGCGGGCGTTAACGGACGGGGGACCGCGTGGAGGACACATGGCCACGCGGGGACGAGCCGTTAAGCTCGTGGCCATGAGCGCCGAGAGCGACATCGGGAACGCCAAACGAGCCCTCCGTGCCGAGCTGCGGCAACGTCGCCGCATGCACACCGCGTCGGAGCGGAGCGCGTTCACCACGGACCTCACCGCCACGCTCCAGCGCTTCGTGGAGGAGCGGGCGATCTCCTCGCTGTCGGCCTACCTCCCGTCGTCCGACGAGCCCAACGTCCGCCCGTTCCTCAACTGGGCGTTCGACGCGGGCATCCGCACGCTGTTCCCGATCGCCCGGGACGACGGCCTGCTGGACTGGGCCGTGGGTGACGGCGAGACCGAGCACCAGGGTCTGGCGGGCGTCCCCGAGGTCGTCGGCGAGGTGCTCTCGCCGATCGCGATCAACGACGTCGACGTCATCCTCGCGCCCGCGGCCGCCGTGGACCGAGCCGGCATGCGGATGGGCTGGGGGCGCGGCTACTACGACAAGACCCTCGGATCCATGGCCAAGCGTCCGCCCGTCTATGCTGTGGTGTTCGACGCGGAGTACGTGGACGAGGTCCCTCGCGAGCGCCACGACCAGCCCGTCGACGGCATCATCACCCCATCGCGCATCCTCACCTTCCGGAGCTGACGTGCCCACCTACTCCTACCGCTGCACCGAGTGCGGTACCGCCTTCGACGTCAAGCAGTCCTTCTCGGACGCCGCCCTGACCGAGTGCCCGACCTGCGGCGGCGTGCTCCGCAAGGTGTTCAGCCCCGTCGGAGTGAAGTTCAACGGGTCCGGCTTCTACCGCACGGACTCCCGGTCGTCGTCCGGGGCGTCGGGGACGAAGTCCGAGTCCGGTGGCGGATCGACGCCGAGCGAGTCGTCGTCGTCGAGTTCGACCTCGTCGAGTTCATCCGGTTCGACCTCGTCGAGTTCATCCGGTTCGTCCTCCACAGGCTCGTCCTCACCGTCGTCGTCCTCATCCGGGAGCTCCAGCGCGGCCTGAGTCGTGCTCCGTCGGTAGCGTGATCCGTGCCGGTCGACTGGACGCCCGGCCGGTCCCCGTGGCGCGGGCCGACACCTGGACACGAGGGGGTCCCGTGAAGGGCTTCAGGGAGTTCCTGCTCCGCGGCAACGTCATCGACCTCGCAGTCGCCGTCGTCATCGGCGCCGCGTTCACCGCGATCGTCAACACGATCGTCACGGCGGTGATCAACCCGGCGGTCGGGGCGCTGTTCAACGCGTCGAGCCTCGAGCACACCTGGGTCCTCACGATCCCCGGAGTCGGCGGGGCGCACGCCGAGCTCCACTTCGGTTCCGTGCTCGGTGCCGTGATCCAGTTCGTCATCGTGGCCGCGGTCGTCTACTTCGCGCTCGTGCTGCCGGTCAACCGCCTGAGGAAGCTCGCGTTCAAGCGCGTCGAGAACGACGTCGAGCAGCCGCCGGCGGACGTCCCGCCGACCGATGTCGAGGTCCTCCTCGAGATCCGCGACCTGCTCCGACAGCAGCAGGGGATCACCGGTCAGGCCGCGGGCGCGCACGTCGCCCCCACCGACGCGCCCACGGGACCGGGCATCAGCGGCACGACGAAGCTCTGAGACCCGGCCGATCGCTCGCCACTCAGGCGCCGGAGGCACCGCCGCTATCCTGAGTGGATGGGCGACCGGCGGGTTCGCCACGACGGCGAACGAGAGGCCCGACGCCATGGCGGACACCAGTGGGAGGCGAGCCCGTCCGGACTGGCAGACCTGGCCGAACCTGCTGACGCTCGTCCGGTTCGTCCTCATCCCCGTGTACGTCGGACTGGTCGTCGCGGGACACCCCGGGTGGGGCCTCGTGTCGCTGGTCGGACTCGGGGTCACCGACTGGGCGGACGGCTTCATCGCCCGCCGATTCCACCAGGAGTCCGCACTCGGCAAGGCGCTGGATCCCGTGGCGGACCGCTTGTCGATCGTCGCGATCGTGTTGTCGCTGGTCCTCGTCGGGCTCTTGCCGTGGGTCGTCGTCGCCGTGGTGGTGGTCGTGGACCTGGTGCTCGTCGCGATGTCGAGCGCGTTGTTCCGCGGGTCGCCAGACCTCGACGTGACCTGGACGGGCAAGATCCGCTCGGCGCTGCTGTTCGTCGGGCTGCCCGTGCTGCTGTTCTCGTCGACGTCGGTCGCCGAACACCTCACGTGGGTGCGCGTCGTCGCCCTCGTGTGCATCGTCCTCGGCACGGTCGGGCACGTGCTCGCCGGCGCACAGTACGCCGCTGCCATGGTGCGGAAGCGCCGCGGCGACGCCGTCCCCGCTCGCTGACGTCGGCACCGCACGGACGGCAGTCTCCTCGCTGACCTCGCGCTGCCGAGCGCTGCCACGCTTCCCCGATCGACGCGTCGCCCCTGGGTACCTGAGCCGCACAGTTCCATCCCCCGACTTCCGCCGCCGACACGACCGTTGTCGGGCGACGCGTTGAACGTCGTCCCGGTCCGACGGGGGCCGTGCGAGGGCGGAACAGGGAGGCGGCAGGGCTCACGGGAGGCGGGAGGGCCGCCTCAGCCCCAGTGCGGCGGCCGATCGCCCAGCAGCCGCGCGTCGTTCTCCCCCGCGCCGTGCCGCTCCGGCTCGGGCGCGGGGTTCGGGTCCGTCCCCGGCGCCGGAGCGGTCGTGACCCGGCGGCGGCGAGTGGGGCCTCCCGGCCGTCGGTCACGAGTGGCCGTGGCGCCGTCAGACGTGCGGTCCTGTGCGCCCGTCGTCCGCCCGGCGGATGGGTCGCCCGCGGGACCAACGGCGGACGAGTCGCCCGCGGGACCAACGGCGGACGAGTCGCCCGCGGGGCCAGCGGCGACGGCCTCCGCCCCCGTGGCGGAACGGACGTCGGCGTGGGCCGCCCAGCTCCCGCGGAGCTGTTCCGTCCCTGGGGTGACCGGTCCGGCCGGTCGGGAGGCGCGCCTCCCGGTCATCGGGACCAGCCGGCGGCCGCTGGCCAGCCCGCGGTCACTGCCGGGCCGGGACCGGCGGGATCGCGATCTCCTGCGTCGCACCACGGTCCACGCCGAGCACCTGGGCGACGGTCGTGGCGACGCGGTCCGGGTCGGAGAAGAGCTGGAAGGCGTGGACGCGCACGTAGTGCCAGCCGAGCCGTCGGAGCACCTCGGGCCGGAGGCGCAGCGACTCGCGCAGGGAGCCCTTGGCGAGCGACGCGTCGGTCTCGATCGTCACGCAGACCCCGCCGTGCGCGGCGACGAGGCCGAGCTTGCCGCGGTGTCCGAGCGCCACGGGGATGCCGCGCATCTCGAGCCGGCGGGCGAGGTCGACGAGCAGCGGGTCGCTGTCGTCGGGCACGTACTCCATGCTCGTGCGGGCCCGGACCTCCGCGAGGATCTCGGCGAGCGCGACGGTGCCGTGACCCATGCGCTCGGCCTCGATGTCGGACGGCTGGAAGCACGTGACGATGATCATCGACCGGCGGGCGCGGGTCATCGCGACGGCGAGCAGGCGTTCGCCGCCGGGCTTGCCGAGCGGACCGAAGTCGCGGAGGACGCGGCCGTGGGGCGTGCGGCCGTAGCCGATCGAGAACACGACGCGGTCGCGGCTCTGGGCGACGGACTGCTCGAGCGTCGCCACCATGAACGGCTCGGGGCGGTCGCCGATCACGAACTCGGTGAGGTCCTTGTGGCCCTGCACGGCGGCGAGGACGGCCTGCTCGACACGAACGGCGTGCTTGGCGGACGCCGTGATGACCATGAGCGACTCGGTCGGCCGGTTCTTGGCGTGGTCGAGGACGAGCCGCACGACACGGTCGACCTCGGCGTCGACGCTCTCGACGGCGCCGGACTCGGGGTCCGGCACGGCCTTGCCCTCGGCGACGTAGTCGATCGCGATCGAGCCGTGGCCGAGGAACGAACCCGCCCACGGCAGGGACTCGATGCGGCCCCCGTAGAAGCGCCGGTTCACGAGCTCCGCGAGGTCCTCGCCGCCGGCGCGGTACGAGCGCGTGAGCGACAGGGTCGGCAGGAGCGTCGAGAGCTTCGCCAGCGCGGAGTCGGCGTGCAGCGAGTCGAGCGTCTGCTCGTCGACGCGGAGCGCCCGGTGGTCCGGGTCGACCGCGATACGGAACGGGGACGGCGTCTGGGTGACCGGGTCGCCGAAGACCACGGTCTGCTTGGCGCGGCGGATCGCCCCGACGGTCTCGGCGATCGTCACGGCACCGGCGTCGACGAGGATCACGGTGTCGAACGGCATCGTGTCCGCGATCTGCGGGACCTCGTACGGCGACGCGAGCCACACGGGTGCGATGGCGCGGGACAGGTGCGGTGCGGAGTCCTGCAGCAGTCGCGACGTGATCGCGGGCTGCCGGAGCTGCGCCTTGAGCTGCGCGGCCTCGTCCGGCCAGTCGACCAGGCCGACCTTCCAGTTCTCGGCGAGCTGCCACGCCAGGCCCTGGGACACCCCGGCGGCGTGGGCGTCGTCGACGAGCCGGAAGTCCGCCTCGACGCGGTCGAGCATGTCGGTGTTCGCCCCGAGCAGGGCGCGGTCGCCCTCGAGCAACATCTCGAGGCAGGACTGCCACCACGCGAGCTCGAGCTCGGCCGGCACCTGGGACTCGGGCACGTGGCGGTTCGCCAGGTCGGTGATGAGCGGCTCGAGCTGCAGGTCGCGCAGGGTCGTCATGAGCTCGGTGCGCTCCTGCAGGTTGTGCAGGACGTCGCTCTCGGCCGCGAGCTCGCCGATGTCCGCGACGAGCTGGTCGATCGGCAGGTTGGCGAGCTGCCGCTCACGGGACGTGTTGCCGAGCGGCTCGTCGAGACGCGCGAGGTCCTCGGCGACGTTCGAGTAGAGCACCTGGACGTCGGCGATGCCGGTGGGGATCTCCGGGGCGACGCCGGCCGCCACGTACCGCTGCCACAGGACCCGCTGCTGCTGGACCCGCGTCAGGGCCTCGTGCAGGTCGGACACGTGCACGCCCGGACGGACGTACTCGCGGGCGAGCTTCTTGAGGCGGCGGCGGTTCGTCGCCGACATCGGGGCACCCTCACCACGCGGGGCCGTCGCCGCGACGAGCTCGGACACGGAGCGATCGAACACGACGGGCAGGAAGCGGTCGAGGGTGTCGCGGATCTCGGTGAGGAGCCGCAGGTACACGCCGAGTTCGCCGATCGTCGTGAACGGCCGCATGTGGGTCGAGCCGATGAGGTCGTTCGCGCGCTGCAGCAGCGTCGGCAGCTCGGTGGCGTGCAGGCCCTGCGCGGTCTGGTGCGCCTTGTGCGCGGCGGCGCTGGACGCGAACCGGGCGCCGTACCAGGGCGAGTCGTCCGGCCCGTACTTGAACTCGCCGAGGTTCGCGGCACTCACCATCGTCTCGGCGACGCGCGCGCGACCGTCGACCATGGCCTCCACGGACGACCGCGACAGGCGCGCGGTCGTGGCGGGCGGGACCGGGAGGAGCGACAGGCGGGACAGCTCGACCAGACAGTCGAGCACGGAGACACCGAACGCCGGGTCGACGCGGCCGAGTGCGCCGCGGTAGTCGAGCAGGACCTTGCGGAGTCGGACGAGCGCGTCGTCGACCTCGCGGAGGTTCGGCTTCGTCGACTTCTCGTTGCGGCCGATCGCGCGGATGAGGTCGCGCCGGAGGGTCGCGGGGGTGACGGCGACGCCGGGCAGCTGGACCTCGACGAACCGGCTGGCGATGCCGCGCAGGGTCGCGCGCCGCGGGCTGACGACGAGCACGCGCTTGTTCGCGGCGACGAGGCCACCGAGGGCGTTGACGATGGTCTGGGTGCCACCCGTGCCGGGCAGGGTCTTGACCACGATGGAGTTGCCCGCCGTGATCTGCGCGATCACGTTCTCCTGCTCGTCGTCGGCGTCGAGCAGGAGCGTGTCGGTCTCGGGGCTGCGCTCGTCGGACGGCGTCTGCTCGACCGGCCGGTAGGACTGCTCGACCTGCCACTTGGCGCTCGGGTTGCCGGCGAGGGCGTCGAGCACCGGGTGCGAGAGGTCGCGGGTGTCCTCGACCATGCTCGACGCGACCTCGGCGAACGTCGACACGACGAGGCGCGGGTGGACGCTGAAGTGCGGCAGGTGCGCGGTGAGGCCGCGGAGGCGGTCGATGACCGGGTTCGGCGTGAACGAGCCGTCCTGCTGGGCGAGCGCGACGAAGGCCTCCGCGTCGAGCACGATCCCGAACTGGTCGCGCAGGGCGTCGGCGAGCGCCGGGTTGAGGACGGGCTGGCCGAGCAGTCGGACCTCGAAGTCACGCCCGTGGCGGCGGATGGCGAGCGGCCGGAGGAGGACCGGCCCGCGGTGGTCGACGTCGGCGTGCCGCCAGTCCACCATGCCGATGCCGAGCTCGACCGCGTCGATCCCGCGCACCGTGGCGAGCTCGGTCCCCTTCTCCTCGACGAACCCCGCGGCGATGCGGGCGGCGCGGAACGCGACCTCGTCGCGGATGAGGCTCGACAGCAGGGTCGTCTTGCCGGTGATGAACTGTGCCAGGCCACCCGGGTGCGTCGTGCTGAGCTCGATGCGAGCCCGGGGGTGATCCGAGAAGTGGATGAGCGGGGACGTGCCACCGACACCGGAGAGCTGCTCGCGCCAGGCGTCCCACACGGGCTCGGCCGCGTTCCCTGCCGTGAGTCGCGGGTCCCCGAGGCTCAGCTGCTGTGGGCTCGTCACCTGCTCGGGCGCGCGCAGGTCATCGGCGCGGACGTCGTCATCCACGTCGTCCTCGCGCTCTGCAGTCCTGTCGACACGCCACACACCGATACTGTAGGCGGCCCGCCGAGCCCCGACGGTCAATGAACGCCGATTTCGACACATCCGAGCGTGATCACGCGGACCTCCACACGCAGCCCTCCGCGGCCCCTGGCGCGCGGGGGTGGGTGTGGTACCAACGACGCATGGCCATCGACGACCGTCCGCGCACCTCCACCTCCGAACGCCGTGCCGTCCCGGCCGAGATCAGCCGGTCCTGGCTCCTGGTCGCCGCGACCGCCGAGCACGGCTTCGACCGCGCCGCGCGGTCCCGGGCCGATCAGGTCGTGCTCGACATCGAGGACGCAGTCGACCCGAAGCGCAAGCCGGAGGCCCGCGCCACCGTCGCCGCGTGGCTCGCGGGCGGCGGATCGGCATGGGTGCGCATCAACGACGTCACGACGCCGTTCTGGGCGGACGACGTCGAGGCGCTCCGCGGCCTGCCCGGATTGCGGGGCGTGGTCCTCGCCAAGACGGAGGCCGCGGAACAGGTCACCGACACCTGGCACCGCCTCGGGGGCACCCACCCCGTGGTCGCGCTCGTCGAGTCGGCCCTCGGGATCGAGGAGTCCACGGCGATCGCCCGCGCGAAGGGCGCGTTCCGCCTGGCGTTCGGGAGCGGTGACTACCGCCGCGACACCGGTACCTCCGCCGACACCCTGGCCATGGCCTACCCGCGATCCCGGCTCGTGGTCGCGTCACGCGTCGGGGACCTGCCCGGCCCCATCGACGGCCCGACGGTCGGCACGAGTCACCCGATCCTCCGGGAGCAGGCGCAGGTCGCGGTGGCGCTCGGCCTCACCGGCAAGCTGTGCCTCGACACCGACCAGCTGCCCGTGATCAACGAGGTCATCTCGCCCACGCCGGCCGACGTCGCCTGGGCCCGCGACTTCCTCGACGACTTCGAGGCGCGCGACCGCGTGGTCCGGGACGGCAGCGACCTGCCCCGGCTCGGGCGCGCACAGAAGATCGAACGCCTCGCGCAGGCCTTCGGGGTGGAACCCCGATGACCGGGGGGACGGACGGCGGCGCGCCGGACGGCAGCCGGGCCTCCCGGCCGCACATGGAGACGCAGGCCGAACGGGAGGCCCGGATCGCGTGGGAGCAGGGCGGCACCTCGCTCATCCCACCGGTCGGGCGCATCGCCGACCGGGTGGTGACGGTCCTGTTGCTGGCCGCGACCGGCGTCATGACCATCGTGACCGCCGTGATCGCGCTCGTCGCGGTCCTGGCATCGGCACCGCGATGCCACCCCGCGAGCGGGTGCTCGACCGGAGCGCTCGTCGGCGGCGGCGCGCTCGCGGCCGGCGGTGCGTTCGTCGTCGGGGTCGCGGCGCTCGTCCTGGCGGTGTGGGCCTGGATCCGCCGGCGGAGCTCGTGGTGGATCGCCGCGATCGGCTTCGTGGTGGCCATCGGATGCGTCGTCGGCGGCGGGGTCCTGTCCGCGTCGGCACTCGGCGACCTCGGCGGCACGACCCCGGCCGGTGACTCTCCGTGGCCCGGCGGGAGCGGGACCTGACAACCCCCAGGACCGCGAGGGGCCGGATCGGTGCGACGATGAACGCGTGCCGACCGCGACCGACCTGCTGACCATCGGCGAGCTGTCGCGCCGGTCGGGGATCGCCCCGTCGGCCATCCGGTACTACGAGGAACGCGGTCTCGTGACGGCGGAACGGACGGCCGGCAACCAGCGACTGTTCCCGCGCCACACGCTCCGTCGGCTCGCGGTCCTCGCCGCCGGGCAGCGAGCCGGTCTGTCCCTCGCCGAGATCCGCGAGGCGTTCGACGCCCTGCCCGCAGACCGTGCCCCGAACCCGGCGGAGTGGACGGCGCTCTCACGACGATGGGCCGACGCGGTCGACACCCGGATCCGCGAGCTCGAGGCCCTCCGCGACGACCTCGACGGCTGCATCGGGTGCGGCTGTCTGTCGCTGACTCGCTGCGCCCTCGTCAACCCCGGGGACGGCGCCGCCCGCTCCGGCCCCGGTCCGCACCAGCTGCACGGAGTACGCACGGGGTCGCGGCTGCACGAGGCGCGCTCGGGCGGGGACACCGGCATCGTCGCCGACACGAACGCGGCACGGTTCGAACCGACCGAGCGGCCCGCATGACCAGGAAGGACCTCGTGACCTACACGACCCCACCCACGACCATGACCCGCCCCGACCTGCAGGGCACGCACGGCATGAGCGCCTCGACGCACTGGCTGGCCACGGCCTCGGCGCAGTCGGTACTCGAGCGCGGGGGCAACGCGTTCGACGCGGCCGTCGCCGGGGCCTTCGTGCTCCACGTCGTCGAGCCGCACCTCAACGGCCCGGGCGGCGACATGACCGCGGTGTTCGCCACCGCGGCGGACCCCACGCCCGTCGTGCTCATGGGGCAGGGCCCGGCTCCCGCCGGTGCGACCGTCGAGCACTACCGCGGCGAGGGTCTGGAACTCGTGCCGGGGTCGGGCGCCCTCGCGGCCGCCGTGCCCGCCGCCGTCGACGCGTGGCTGCTGCTCCTCCGGGACCACGGCACGTGGGACCTCGCCGACGTCCTGGCCTACGCCATCGGGTACGCGCGCGACGGCCACCCGGTCGCCGCTCGCGTCGCGGACACGATCGGCCGCGTCGCCGACCTGTTCACGGAGCACTGGCCGTCCTCCGCCGAGCGCTGGATGCCCGAGGGCCGGATCCCCGTCGCCGGCGAGGTCGTCCGGAACACCGCGTACGCAGACGTGCTCGCGCGGCTCGTCGCCGCCGGAGAGGGCTCGGCGGACCGGTCGGCACGGATTGACGCGGCCCGGGACGCCTGGGCGTCGGGGTTCGTCGCCGAGGCCGTCGAGCGGTTCGTCCGGACGCCGCACCGGCACTCGTCGGGCACCGACCACGCGGGCGTCATCACGGCTGCGGACATGGCCGGGTTCCGGGCCACGTACGAGCCCGCGGTGACGCTCGAGTTCCGCGGCCACACCATCGCGAAGACCGGCGCCTGGGGGCAGGGGCCCGCACTGCTGCAGACCCTCGCCATCCTCGAACCGCTCGACGACGCCCTGCTCGACCCGTCGACGGTGGAGGGCGCGCACACCATCGTCGAGGCGCAGAAGCTCGCCCTCGCCGACCGCGAGGCGTACTACGGCGACCACGACGTGCCGCTCGAGCGGCTCCTGTCCGCGGCCTACGCAGCCGAGCGACGCGCGCTCATCGGTGACCGGGCCTCCGCCGAGATCCGCCCGGGCGACGCCGGCGTGCCGGCCGGCGTCATGCCCCCGCTCCGCACCGAGTACCTGCCGCCGGCGCTCGACGAGCGCCCCGAGGGCGTCGGGGAACCCACCGTCGACTCGTTCGCCGGCGCGGAACCGCACGTCGGCCCCGACGGCCAGACGCGCGGCGACACGTGCCACATCGACGTCGTCGACCGCTGGGGCAACATCGTGTCGGCCACCCCGTCCGGCGGATGGCTCCAGTCCTCGCCGACGATCCCCGAGCTCGGCTTCTGCCTCGGCACGCGGTTGCAGATGACCTGGCTCGAGGAGGGCACCGCCTCGACGCTCCGCCCCGGGCTGCGTCCGCGCACGACGCTCACCCCGACGCTCGTGCTCCGCGACGGCGAGCCCGTCGTCGCGCTCGGCTCCCCCGGCGGTGACCAGCAGGACCAGTGGCAGCTGCTCTACCTGCTCCGGACGATCGTCGGCGGCTGGTCGCCGCAGCAGGCGATCGACGCCCCGGCGCTGCACACGACCTCGTTCCCGGGGTCGTTCTGGCCGCGCACGTGGGAGCCCGCGGGGATCGTCGTCGAGGACCGGATCGGGGACGACGTCATCGCCGGCCTGGAGGCCCGGGGACACGTCGTCACGCGCGCCGGCGGTTGGACCCTCGGTCGCCTCTCGAGCGTCGGCCGCGACCCGCGGACCGGTGTCCTGTCGGCCGCCGCGAACCCGCGGGGCGAGCAGGCGTACGCCGCGGGGCGCTGAAGGTCTGCTCGTCGCCGGCCGCGTTCCCGCTGACCGCTGATCCCTCCACCGGGGCCGGGAAGCTGTCGACATCCACAGGGAGGCCTCGCGGGGAACCGGCTCGGTGCGTGCGGCGCATGCTGGAGCCATGAAACAACGGACCATCGGAGACACCGACGTCAGCGCCATCGGTCTGGGCGGCATGCCCATGTCCATCGAGGGGCGACCGGACGAACGCCGCGCGATCGCGACCATCCACGCCGCGCTCGAGGCCGGGGTGACCCTCATCGACACGGCGGACGCCTACCACCTGGGCGGCCACGACGAGGTCGGGCACAACGAATCGCTCATCGCCAAGGCCATCGCGGAGTACGGCGGGGACACGTCGCACGTCGTCATCGCCACGAAGGGCGGACACCTGCGCCCCGGGCCGGACGAGCGGTGGACCCAGAACGGCGACCCGGCCTACCTCAAGGAGGCCGCCAAGGCATCGGCGAAGCGCCTCGGCGTCGAGGCCATCGACCTCTACCAGTTCCACCGGCCCGACCCGGCCGTGCCCTACGCCGACTCGATCGGTGCCCTGGTCGACCTGCTCGACGAGGGCGTCATCCGCATGGCGGGCATCTCGAACGCCGACGTCGACCAGATCCGACAGGCGAACGAGATCCTCGACGGGCGGCTCGTGTCCGTGCAGAACCAGTACTCGCCGGCGTTCCGCACGAGCGAGGTCGAACTCGTCCTGTGCGACGAGCTCGGCATCACGTTCCTGCCGTGGGCTCCGCTCGGCGGCATCACGTCGGCCGGTGACCTCGGGGCCATCCACGAGGCCTTTTCGATCGTCGCGCGCGAGCACGAGGTCTCCCCGCAGGTGATCGCGCTGGCGTGGGAGCTGCAGAAGAGCGACGTCGTCATCCCGATCCCGGGTGCGTCACGACCGCAGTCGATCCTCGATTCCGTGCGGGCGGCCGACGTCAAGCTGCGGCCCGAGCAGATCGAGCGCCTCGACGCCGCGCAGGCACCCGCGGCGTGATCGTGCTCCGCGGTCGGCGCGCGGGAACCCGGCGGACGACATGAGCGCCTTCCTGCGTGACCGGCCGCAGGAGTGGACGTGGGCGCGACGGAACGGGCTGCTGCTCGTCAACCTGATCGCGTTCCTCGTCTTCTTCGCGGGCATGGTGTTCAGTGGCTGGCACGTCGCGAACGCCGATGCACTCGAGCACGGCCAGGCGGCGGAGTCCCTCGGCGCGTTCCTGCGGAGCGGGGACTTCGTCGAGGCGACGTTCGAGAACTGGGAGAGCGAGTTCCTCCAGATGGGGTCGTACGTCGTGCTGACGTCGTTCCTGTTCCAGCGGGGGTCGAGCGAGTCGAAGCCCCTGGACGAGACGGCCGAGCAGGACGACGACCCGCGGGAGCACCGGGACGACGCCCGTGTCCCCTGGCCGGTCCGGCGCGGGGGCCTGGTACTCGTGTTCTACGAGAACTCGCTGCTCATCCTCTTCGCGCTGCTGTTCGTCGGCAGCGTCGTGGGGCACGTCCTCGGCGGCGCTGCGGCCTACAACGAGGACCAACGCGAGCACGGCGGTGCCGTCGTCTCCGGGTGGGGCTACCTCGCCACGAGCCAGTTCTGGTTCGAGTCGATGCAGAACTGGCAATCGGAGTTCATGGTGATCTCGGTCATGATCGTGGCCACCGTGTGGCTCCGGCAGCGCGGCTCGACCCAGTCGAAACGGGTGGCCGCGCCCCGGGACGACACCGGCACGGAGGGCTGAGGAGCCCGGCGTAGCGTCGACCGCATGCACGCCATCACGTTCGACGCTCCCGGCGACGAGGCCGTCCTCGTCTGGTCCGACGTCCCCGACGCCGTCGCCGGTCCGGGTGAGGTCCTGATCGCCGTCGCCGCCGCCGGCATCAACAACGCGGATCTGCTCCAGCGACGGGGGCACTACCCGGTGCCGCAGGGTGCCTCGCCGATCCTGGGGCTCGAGTGCTCCGGCACGATCGCCGCGGTCGGCGAGGGCGTCAGCGACTGGCACGTGGGCGACCGGGTCTGCGCGCTGCTGAGCGGCGGTGGGTACGCCGAGCTCGTGGCCGTCCCCGCCGCGCAAGTGCTCCCGGTCCCCGACGACCTCGACCTCGTCGCGGCCGCGGGTCTGCCCGAAGCCGCGTGCACGGTGTACTCGAACGTCGGGATGGTCGCGGGACTGCGCCCGGGGCAATCGCTCCTCGTGCACGGCGGCGGCAGCGGCATGGGGTCACACGCCATCCAGTGGGCGCACGCCCTCGGCGCCCGCGTGTTCGCGACCGCGGGCAGCACGCCGAAGCTCGAGGCAGCCCGGCGGTTCGGCGCCGACGTCGTCATCAACCACCGCGACGAGGACTTCGTCACCGTCGTGCAGGAGCAGACCGACGGCGCCGGGGTCGACGTCGTGCTCGACATCGTCGGGCCGACCTACCTGCAGCGGAACCTCGAAGCGCTCGCGGTGAACGGCCATCTCGTCGTCATCGGCAGCACGGGCTCGGCCCCGGACGCCCCACTCGACCTCGGGCTCCTCATGCGGAAGCGCGCCAGCGTCACCGCGACGACGCTCCGTGCTCGTCCGGCCGAGGAGAAGGCCGAGATCGTCGCCGCGGTCCGTCGCGAGGTCTGGCCGTTCGTCGAGCGTGGTCGGGTCGCGCCCGTCGTCGACACCGTGCTGCCCATGGCGCAGGCCGCCGACGCGCACCGCCTGGTCGCGGAGGGCGCCACGATCGGCAAGGTCCTGCTGGCCCCCTGACCCGTCCGGCCACCCCCGCCATCCGGTGAGATCGCAGTCGTTGCCGCTCTGAGTCTGGTCAGAACGGCAACGACTGCGATCTCGCGGAGGAGGGCCGGGCCGGCCGGGCCGGCCGGGCCGGGTCAGTCCGTCTGGCTGCGCGCGGCGTCCACGATGGCGGCGCACTTGTCGCCGAAGCTCGCCTGCATGAGCGCCGCGGCGTCGTCGTCCGTGTCGTACAGGCCGGGCATCTCGATCCCGAGCAGGACGCTGAACAGCATGCCGCTGCCGAGGAACTCGTGCACGCGCTCGGGCGTGAACCCCGCGTCGTGCACGAGGAACCGGTAGATCTCGAGGAACCCGGCTCGTGCCGCGGCGCCGATCGCGGGATCGGCTCCCGACACGAACGCCTGGAGCAGCAGCGTGTGGAACCCGCGCGTGGCAGCGAGGTCGAGGTACGCGTTGCCCACCGCCCGTGCCGTGCCCTGCTCGTCCTCGCCGCGGGCGACCGCGCCGTCGAGGGCGGTCCGGAACGCCGCCATGAGGGTGTCGAGCGTGTCGGCGAGGACCTCGAGGAACAGCTTCTCCTTCGTACCGAACATCCGCACGACGTAGGGCTGGCTGATGCTCGCGGCGCTGGCGATCTGGTCGGTCGTCGTGCCGTGGTACCCGCGTCGCCCGAACACGCTGCGCGCGATGTCGAGGATGAGGACGCGACGCTCCGCCGCGGGCATCCGGGTCGCGGGGGATGCGGCGGATCCAGCGGACGCAGCAGCGGTCGGGGACGATGCGGGACTCACGCTTGACATGGTATCAATCGATTACTACGGTTTGTGATCATCCGATTACAACTGGTGTCGGGCCTCCCGGCCGCACCCGATCCGCGGAGGCAACGATGACCGCTTCAGCTCCACCCACCCGTCGCATCCCGGTCTGGCTGGCGATCCTCGCCGCCTCGCTCCCGATGTTCATGGCCACGCTCGACAACCTCGTGGTCACGAGCGCGCTCCCCGTCATCCACGAGGACCTCGGCGCCTCGGTCGAGGACCTGCAGTGGATCACGAACGCCTACACCCTGGCGTTCGCCGCCCTCATGCTGCTCGCCGTCGGCATCGGGGACCGCTTCGGCCGTCGACACGTGTTCGTGGTCGGCATCGCGATCTTCACGGTCGCCTCCGCGCTGTGCGCCGTGAGCGGGGACCCCATTTCGCTCATCGCCGCCCGAGCGCTCGAAGGCGCCGGTGCTGCCGCGATCATGCCGCTCTCGCTCACCCTGCTCGTCGGCAGTGTGCCCGACCGCGCACGCTCCGTCGCGATCGGCGTGTGGGGCGGCGTGTCCGGCCTGGGCGTCGCGCTCGGCCCGCTCATCGGCGGCGCCGTCGTCGAGGGCTGGAACTGGCAGGCGATCTTCTGGCTCAACGTGCCGGTCGGCGTCATCGCCGTCCCGCTCGCGCTCGCCGCGCTCCCGAACGCACTCGGCGCGAGACTCCGCGCCGACGTCATCGGTGTGCTCCTCGCCGGGCTCGGCGTGCTCGGCATCGTGTTCGGGGTCGTCCGTGGCAACGACGCAGGCTGGGGCAGTGGGCAGGTCGTCGGCGCCCTGGTCGCCGGCGCCGCGCTCCTCGCCGCCTTCATCGTCCGGGAGGCCCGCACGAGCGCACCGCTCCTCCCCTTGCGACTGTTCCGGGACCGGGGCTTCACGCTCGCGAACGCCGTCGCGACCGCGTTCAGCTTCGGCACCTTCGGCGCGGTGTTCATCCTCATCCAGTTCCTGCAGATCGTGCAGGGGAACACCCCGCTGCAGGCCGGGGTCGCCACGATGCCCTGGACCCTCGCGCCCATGGTCATCGCACCGCTCACGGGGTTCATCGCACCGCGCGTCGGGACCCGTGCGCTCATCGTCGGCGGGCTCGTGCTCCTGTCGGCAGGCCTGTTCGAGATCGCACTGACGATGTCGGCGGACGTCGGCTACGGCGTGCTGTTGCCGGGCTTCCTGCTGGCGGGTGTCGGCATGGGCCTGGTGTTCGCGCCGCTGTCCACGGCGGTCCTGGCGAGCATGCCCCCGGAGGACCACGCCAAGGCGTCCGGCACGAACTCGACGCTCCGCGAGATCGGGATCGCGCTCGGGATCGCCGTCCTCACCGCGGTGTTCACGGGCGCGGGCGGCCAGCTCACTCCGACGGGGTACGTGTCGGCCGCCCAGCCCGCCGTGGTCGTGGGCGCCGGCGTGGTGCTCCTGGCGGCGGTGCTGGCCCTCTTCCTGCCGAGCGGGGTGCTCCGCCGCGGGGCGCCCACCCCGGAGGCGGAGCCGGCGCTCACGACGCAGGCGGTCCTCCCGGACGCGGCCCCGGCCCCGGCCCCGGCCGCCTGACCGCCGCCCCCCCACTTCGGCGAGATCGCAGTCGTTGCCGTTTCGGACCCTTCCAGAACGGCAACGACTGCGATCTCGCGGAGGGGTCTGTGAGGGGATCCGGCGGCCCGCGCACCGGGTCAGCGCTGCACGCGCGCCAGGAACGCCCGGAGCGCGGGGTGCTGCGGATCCCCGAGCACGGCGTCGGGCGACCCCTGCTCGGCGACGGCCCCCTCGTGCAGGAACACCACGCGGTCGGCGACCCGGCGGGCGAACGACATCTCGTGCGTCGTCATGAGGATCGTCGAGCCGCCCTGCTTCAGGTCGCGCACGAGGTCGAGCACCTCGCCGACGAGCTGCGGGTCGAGGGCGCTCGTGACCTCGTCGAGCAGGAGCAGCTCGGGGTCGGTGGCGATCGCGCGCACGATGGCGACGCGCTGCTGCTGTCCGCCCGAGAGCCGGTCCGGGTACGCCCCCGCGAACGCCCCGAGGCCGATGCGGTCGAGCAGCCGGCGCGCGGTCGTCTCGGCCTCGGCGCGCGGGATCCGGTGGACACGGCGGGCCGCGATCGTGACGTTGTCGAGCACGGTCATGTGCGGGAACAGGTTGAACTGCTGGAACACGACACCGATGCGTCCGCGGGTGGCGTCGACGTCGACACGGGGATCGGAGATGTCCTGCCCCTGCAGCAGGATCTGGCCGTCGTCGATCGGCTCGAGCAGGTTCACCGTCCGCAGCAGGGTCGACTTACCGGATCCCGAGGCGCCGATGACCACGACGACGTCGTGCCGGTCGACGGCCAGGTCGATGCCGCGCAGGACCGCCGTGTCCCCGAAGGTCTTGCGGAGACCGCGGAGCTCGAGGACCGGCGCGTCCGCGGCGGACGGGTGCCCGGCCTCCCGACCGACCGGCGAACCGGACCGACCGGGCCGGGAGGAGCGGCTGGTGTCCGGCGCGCTCGTCGCGTCCGCGGTCACACCGCACCACCGCTCTGCTCACGCCGCTGCTGGCGCAGCGCGAGCGCGTCGGTGAGCCGGATGAGCGGCAGGCTGATGAGCACGAACAGGAGCCCCGCGACGAAGTACGGCGTGAAGTCGTACGACTCGGCCTGTGCGATGTTCGCGGCCCGCACGGCGTCCACCGCGCCGAGGATCGACACGAGCCCGACGTCCTTCTGCATCGACACGAAGTCGTTCATGAGCGCCGGGGTGACCTTCCGCAGCCCCTGCGGCAGGACGACGAGCCGGAGCGTCTGCGCATGCGACAGGCCGAGCGACCGCGCGGCCAGGCGCTGGGACGGGTGCACGGCCTCCATGCCGGCGCGGAGCACCTCGGCGACGTACGACGAGTAGGTCAGGATGATCGCGATGGTGCCCCAGACCTCGGCGGGGAACCGCGGGAAGACACCGAGCCCCGGCACGCCGTAGCCGACCAGGTACAGCACGATGATGAGCGGCAGGCCCCGGAAGAGGTCCGTGTACCCGGTGGCGAGCAGCCGGAGCGGGAAGGCCACGGGGCTCCGGAGCCCTCGGACGACGGCCAGGAGCGTCGCGAACACGGCGACGCCGATCGACGCGAAGAACAGGATCCGGACGTTGAGCCACAGCCCGAGCAGGATGTCGGGGAAGGCCGAGACCGCCGTCTCCGGGTCGAAGAACGACTGCTGCACCGCCGCCCATCCGGGGGTGTTGACGACGCCGACCCAGACGAGCGCGACCACCACGAGCGACGAGACGATGCTCACCGCCACCGAGCGGCGGCCCCGCTGGCGCCGGTACAGCCGCCGCTCGACCTCGATCTCGCTCGGCGCCGCGACGACGGTGGTCGGGGTGGTGGTCACGGACCGCGTCCCGATCAGTGCAGGACGGGCACGTCGACCGCGGTCGACAGCCACTTGGTCGTGATGTGCTGCAGCGTGCCGTCGGCCTTGAGCGCGCGGATCGCCCCGCTCACCTTCGGCGTCAGCGCCGAGCCCTTCGGCAGGACGATGCCGAACTGGTCACCCGTGCCCGACGAGGCGGGGAACTGACCGACGACCTTGCCCTTCTTCAGTTCCGCGGACGCGACGTAGAACGCGGTGGGCAGGTCGGTGACGACGGCGTCGATCTGTCCGCTCTTGAGCGCGAGGACGGCGTCGTCGTTCGAGTTGAACACCTGCGGCTGCCCGAGGGCGTCCTTCGCGACGTCGTAGCTCGTGGTGCCGGTGGCGACGCCGACCTTGAGGCCCGTGAGCGCGCTGACGCTCGTGGCGTCGGCCGCCTTCGACCCCGACGTCGTCACGACCGCCTGCGTGGTCGTGTAGTACGGCGCCGAGAAGTCGACCGCCTGCTTCCGCTTCGCCGTGATGCTGAACTGCTGGATGTTCACGTCCCAGTCCTTGGCACCGGGGGCGATGGCGCTGTCGAAGGTGCTCCGCTTCCAGACCACGTCGTCCTTCGCGTAGCCCATCTCCTGCGCGACGGCGTACGCGACGGCCGCCTCGAACCCCTTGCCGGACTGCGGCTTGTTCCCCTCGACCCAGGGCGAGTACGCGGGCTGGCCGGTGGCGATCGTCAGCTTGCCGGCCGTCACGGTCCGGCTGCCGGAGCCGGAGCCGCCGGCGCTGCAGGCCGCGAGGGTGAGCGCGACGACCGCGGCGGCGACCGCCACGAGTGTGCGAGGGGTGCGGGGTCGGCGTCGAGGGGACACGGGCTGCCTCCGGGGCGGTCGCGAGCGGGGTGTGCTGCGGATCGTACGGGGCCGGGAGGCCCGGCGCGAGTTGATGACGCGCCGTTCCGTCCCGCGGTCGTCAGCCGGCGCTCGGCGGATCGGACTCGGCGTCGTCGTCCGTGACGAACACCACCGTCATGACCTTCTGCCGCCGGTCCGTGATGACCCACGTGAAGTCCCAGGCGACGTCGTCGAACCACCCACTCCACGCCTGGAACGAGTCGTCGATGCGGAAGTCCTCGTACCGATCCCCCACGAGGGCGTCGCTGAAGGCCCGGCCGATGCGCTTCGCCTCGGCGGCGCGACCCTTGAACGAGGCCGACGACCCGCCCCAGATGAGGGCGCTCGCGATCATGCCGTCGAGTTCCACGGCCGCACGCTCCTCGAACGTGTCGGCGTCGAACCGGACGTCCTGGTCGATGCCGGGGAGCGCGGCCGCCATCGCGGGCGACGTGAGGAGCGCCTCCACGAGCCCGTACTCGTCCACCCGGTTGCGGCAGAGGTACCAGGCGGTCGTCTCGTCGTCACCCGTCACGTCGAACGCGGCCCCGAACACGGAACCGCGCACGATCACCGATCGGAACGCGGCGAGGACAGCCTCGATCGCGGGGTCGGTCGGTTCCCGGAGCCGGAAGGCGAGCCCGGCGCGGGACCGTTCCAGGGTGGCGGCGTCGGGGCGGGCATCCTGCTGGTCGATCTCCAGCCATGAGGTCGTGCTCATCCCACCACTCCACCACGTCGCGGGGCCGGCTGCACCCTCCCCGCCGCCGAGATCGCACTCGTTGCCGCTCAGGAGGGTCTCGAAGCGGCAACGAGTGCGATCTCGGCGGATGAAAGGCGGCCGGCAGGCCGACGGCCGGCAGGCCGACGGCCGGCAGGCCGACGGCCGGCCGCGGTCAGGTTGCCAGGGTGAAGTCCTCGAACGCGAATCCCGGCGACACCAGGCAGCTGACGAGCACCTCGCCCTCGCCGGGCAGGGTCCGCTGCCACACGCCCCCGCGGACGAACGCCTGCGCGTCGTTCACACGGTCGCGGCCGGCGTCCGGTCCGAGGGTGATCCGCGCGCCGGGCTCCGGGGCGTCACCGCTGCCGCCGAGTTCGAGGACGACGGCGTCCGGTCCGTGCCACATCCAGATCTCGTCCGAGGTCACCCGGTGCCACGCCGACGCCTCCCCCGGCGGCAGGAGGAAGTGGATGAGCGTCGCGGCCGGTCGCTCCCCCGCGGGCGTCGTCACCACGGCGGGCGACGTCCAGGTGCGGACGTACCAGCCGCCCTCGGGGTGCGGTTCCATGCCGAGGGCGCGGGCGCGCGGCGGGACGTCGAGCCACTCGACGAGGTCACCGGCGACGGTGCGGCGGGCGACCATGCCGGGGCGGGGCGGGGTGTCGTTCACGGGGTCCTCTCGGGGACGTGGGTGGCGGTGAGCACGGTCCCTTCGACGGCGCGGACCATACCGCGGATGACGGTGGCCCTCGCCCGGCCGGCGCCGTCCTCCGCGAGTTCCGCGAGGGCGTCCGCGACGGTCCGGGCGTCGACGTCGAACACCGCGAGGTCGGCCCGTGCGCCGACGGCGAGGTGGCCGACGCGGTCCGGCCCGACGTCGAGGCCCATCGCGTGCGCGCCGCCGAGGGTCGCCGCCGCGAGCAACCGCTCGTGCAGGTCGCGGGCGCCGTACCCCTGGTTCCGCGCGATGCGGTGCAGGGCCGCGACGTCCGCCATGAGGTCGAGGGAGGGCGACGACGACAGCGAGTCCGTGCCGACCGCGATCGCGCTGCCCTCGCGCAGGTAGTCGGCGACGGGCGGCGGGTCGAGTCCGATGACGGCGTTCGACCGCGGGCAGAGGGCGACGGCGGTCCCGCGCGCGCGGAGCAGCGCCCGATCGGCGGCGGTCATGTACACGCCGTGGGCGATGTGACAGTCCGGCCCGAGCACCCCGAGCCGGTCGACGAACGTCGTGGCGCTCGCGCCGAAGCCGAGTGCGCGGAGCGCCCGGAACGACGGCACGTTCGCCTGGTGCCAGTCGGCGCCCCGGCCGAGTCCGACGACGCCGGCGAGGCCCGGCACGGGTTCGAGGGCGCGGCGTTCCGCCTCGAACGCCGACTCGCCCAGGTGCAGGTGCAACCGGAGTCCCCGCTGACGCACGATGTCGGGCAGGTCGAGCAACGGACCCACGTCGAGCGAGTACGGCGCGTGCGGCGACAGACCGGCACCCGGGTGCTCCGGGATGTGCTCGAGTTCGCCGAGGACCTGGTCACGCCCCCGCTCCTGCCAGGCGGCGTTCTCCCAGTCCATGACCTCCCAGTACGCGATACCCCCGAGCCCCGCGTCGGCGAGGACGGACACCGCCTCGAGGTCGGTGATGATGTCCGCGATGCTCGTGACGCCGGCCCGGATGGACTGCGCGGCGCCCTCGGCCGCGTCGGCACTCCAGTCGTGCTCGCGCCCGCCGTAGTCGGCGGTGAACGCCGCCGCCCAGTCCTCGAACCCCCGGTACCGGCCGGCGCCGACCGCGGCCATGCCGGTGTACTGGAGGTGCGAGTGCGCGTTGACGAGACCGGGCAGGAGTGCGCCGCGCCAGCGGCGCTCCGTGTACGGCAGGCCACGGGCGGCGAGCTGGTCGACGACCCAGGCGCGTTCGCCGACGTGGAGGATGCGGTCGCCCCGGACGGCGACGGCACCGTCCAGGATCGGTGGCGCGGTCATCGGCACGACGACGTGCGCCGAGTGCACGGTGACCGACGCGCTCACGGTGGGGCTCCGAACCGCGTGGTGCGGACGTCGGAGGGCCGCCCCTGCGCGCCCCCGTCGGGGTCGGGTCCGCGAGGCGAGTCGACGGCGAGTCCGAGATCGGCCAGTGCCGCCGCAGCGATGCGGGCGTCCGCGGCGGGGTCGATCGGGTGCACGCCGACGGGCAGCTCCGCACCGTGCTCGAGCAGCATCCGCACCGCGGCGAGCTGCACCGCGAAGGACAGGTCCATGATCTCGATCGGGTTGCCCTCGGCCGCCGTGACGTTCACGCACCCGCCCCCGTCGACGAGGAGCACCGCGCGCTCGGTGTCCGGCACGGTCATCCGTTCGAGGCGAGGAGCGATGGTCGTGCGGACGCTGCCGGCGGCGCGAGCATCGTCGGTCGCGACCTCCTGGTCGATCCCGCCCGCCACCGCGACGACCGCGTCGGGTGCGCACGCCCGCAGCACGTCGAGCGACACCGTGTCCCGCACGCCCGTGGCCGACATCACGAGGTCGGCACCGGCGACGGCGGTCCTGACGGGCGCGACGTCGTACCCCGCGAACACGGCCTGCAGTGCCCGCACGGGATCGGTCTCGGCGACGACGACGCGCAGCCCGAGCGCCGTCAGGACCTGGGCGACCCCCTCGCCGACCGGACCGTACCCGATCACGGCTGCCGTGCCTCCCGCGGCCGGCAGCCGCGCCACGGCATCGCGCGCGGTGACGGCGTCGAGCAGATCGAACACCGCGAAGACCGTGGACTGCCCGGTCCCGTACCGGTTGTCGAACAGCGTCTTGGCGCGCGCGTCGTTCACCGCGACGACCGGCAGCCGCAGCGCACCCTGTTCCGCCATGGTCCGGAGGGGGCGCAGGCCGCTCGTGGTCTCCTCGGCCGCGCCGACCATGCCGGGCAGGAGTTCGGGCCGGGCCTCGTGGAGGAGCCGGATGACGTGGGCGCCGTCGTCGAGCAGGATCTGCGGCTCGCGGTCGAGCATCTCGAGGGCGAGCCGCCGCTGCCCCGCGAGGTCGACCGTGCTCGACGCGAACACGACGAGGCCGGCGTCGCGGAGCGCGGCCGCCACGGCGTCGTCGGTCTCGTCCGCGTGCGCGTAGACGACGACGTCGGCACCCGCGTCCTGCAGGAGCAACGACAGGACCGCCGTCTTCGGCTCGAGCACCATCGCGACGCCGACGCGGACCCCGGCGAGCGCGCGGTCGGCGCGGAGCTGGGCGGCGAGCGCCCTGCTCACCGGCATGTGCCGGCCGGCCCACCGGATGCGCTCCGCGGCGAGCGCGTCACGCTCCGGCTCCCGTCCGGTGCTCACCAGGAACACACCGTCGGCGTGGTGCGGGACCGCGAGCACGCCGGGGCGCGCGACGACGACCGGGCCGAAGGCGTCCTCGTCGACCGCGGGGACGTGACGACCCGCGTCGATCACGACGAGCGTGCGGCCGCGGGGCGGGGCGCCGTGCGCGTCGACGGCCGCGGTGCTCTCGGCGGGGTCGCCGGTGCACCAGAGCTGGTCGACCGGCCCCTCCGGCGCGTGTCGGGCGCCCATCGCGGTGAGCACGGCGCGGAGTGTCGACGCGTCGGGGCCGGGGCCCACGACGCGGAACCGGCGTCCGGCGACGAGCAGGTTCGTGGCCGCCGCGTACCGGCGGACGGCAGCGCCGGCCCAGGCGAGCACGTCCGGGTCGGCGTCTTGCGCGGGCGGCATGCGGTCAGTGTAGGACCAGTGCCGTCGCTGGTCGGGCGCGTCAGCGGAGGACGTGCGGCGGCGGCGTGCTCCCCCACCCGTCGTCATCGCCACGCTGGTCGACGGCGCCGCCCTGCTGGTGGGCGGCACCGAAGGCGGCCTCGGGACCGGGCCCGGCAGCCGGTCGGTTCGGCCGCGGGTACCGGCGGCGGTAGTGCACCAGCACCGTCACGAGCACGATGACGCCGACGACCGACACGATCGCGATCCCGATCAGGTAGAGCACGTTCGTCAGCGCCGACACCGCACCGGCGGACCCGGGCGGGAGCGTGCCGTACATGAGTTCCATGCGCGCGTTGCCGGTGACGAGCAGCGCGATGAGCGCCGCGATCTCGCTCGTCGAGTCCCACAACCCGTGCAGCAGGGCCACGCCGACGTACGCCACGAGCACGAGCCACGACCAGCGGATGCGCTGGCTGCCGTGGGCGAGGCCGAAGATGACCGCCCCGAGGATCGCGGTCCAGAGCACGTGACCGACCGGCGAGAGCACGGCGCGGATGACCTCGGTCTGGAGCAGCGAGAACAGGTCGATGCCCTGCTGGGTGATCGCCGCGTTGAACGCGTACCCAGCGGACTCGAACGCGGCGAACCCGGCACCGACGGTGGCGCCGAGCAGCGCTCCCTGGCGCGCGGTCTTCGGCCGGACCCGCCATCCGACGAAGAGCAGGAGCACGCCCTTGACGAACTCCTCGACGAACCCGACGGCGATGTACAGGAACACGTTCTGGTGCAGGTTCGCCTCGAGCACGGATGCCCCGAGCACGCCGAGGATGCCGCCGACGAAGAACGCGACGATGAGCTGCATCGTGCTGACCGTCCCCGTGACCCGCTCGATGACGAACAGCACGACGGTGAACGGCACGAGGAAGCTGCCGAGCAGGATGATCGTCGGCACGAGGTTCGTGTTCCGCGTGAACACGGTCACGACGATCGTGATGAGCCAGAGCGCCAGCCCGACGAGCAGGGTCTTCCACCACCAGCCGTGGCGGTGGTGCGCGTGCGGTCGGGGGACGTCGTCGTAGTCCGGGTCGATCGGTGCGTCGAACGCAGTGCGCGCCGGGTCGGTGGTGGCCATGTGCACCATCGTGCTCCGCGGGGTCGGACGGCGCTCAGAACTCGTAGTGCACGCCGCTCCAGGCCGCACGCACGGCACGGTCGGGGTCTCGCTCGACGTGGCTCACCCGGTCGATGCAGAGCGTCGCCCGGTCCTCGGCGGTGTACCGCGGCCAGGACCAGCCCCGGTGGGACGGCACGCCGTCGCGCGCGAACGCGGTCCAGGAGCCGGCGAGGACCTCGTGGATCCGCCGTCGGGTCGCGGGCGTGTCGGTGCCGGCCACGATCCTCCCGAGCGGTGTGCGGAAGGTGCCGAACAGGTAGGGCAGTTCGGTGCCGTGCGCGGCGCCGAGCCCGACGAGCCGCATGAGCGGCGACGCGTGGTCGAACCGGTACATCCAGGTGGGGTTGCCTGCGGCGGCGTGCGCCTCGGCCATGTCGATCGACGGCACGTGGAACACGCCGTCCCCGCCGGCGGCCACCCAGTCGCGGCGAGGCCGGTCCGCGTCGTCGGCGTACAGCCGTCGGATGCGCTGCCAGGCTTCCGGGTCCGTGCCGCCCACGAGTCGTTCGACGCGCTCCCGCGTGTTCGGCAGGATCGGGGTCCGCGCGTGCTTGAACAGCGACGCCTCGTCGTGGTTCGTGCCGATCACGAGTGGCACCGGCGCCGTCCGCCCGGCCCGGGCGGCGGCGAGCGGGTGTTCCGGCAGGACGTCGCCGTCGATCGTCGGCGACATGACGGCGACGAGCGGGGACTCCCGGGTCACCGCGTCGTCGACTTCCTCGGCCACGGTCTGGAGGCGCGACACCGGCATCGCTCGCATCGCCCGCCCGGCGTGGGCCGGGTCGAGTCCGAGTCGTCGCGCGAGCATGCGCGCGTGCTCCGCCTTGTTCTCGGGCGAGTGCGCGGTCATCGGGTGTGCGCTCTGCGCGATCGCCCCGGCGAGCACCGGCCGGGCGGACGGCGCGGCCAACAGGGTCGTCACCGAGTTCCCGCCGGAGGACTCGCCGAACACGGTGATCCGGGCCGGGTCCCCACCGAAGCCGGCGACGTTCTCGGCGACCCACTCGAGGGCGGCGATCTGGTCGCGCAGGGTGCAGTTCGCGTCGAAGGTCACACCGTCGCCGCCGAGCACGCGGAGGTCCATGCTGCCGAACACGCCGAGCCGGTACGAGACGGTCACGAGGACGACGCCGAGCCGGGCGAGGGCGCCGCCGTCGTAGTCGGGTGTCCCGCCCGAGCCGGACCGGTAGGCGCCGCCGTGCACGAACACGAGCACGGGCAGGCCGTCCGCGTCGGTCGGACTGGTGACGGTGACGTACAGGCAGTTCTCGGACTGCGGGAACCGCCGAGCGATGCCGCCCGTGTAGGGGTGCGGGCGCTGCGGACCGGCCGGGCCGGGCGCGACGGCGGGTCGGACACCCTCCCACGGCCTGACGCGGCGCGGCGCTCGCCACCGGAGCTCCCCGACCGGCGGCTCGGCGTACGGCACGCCGAGCCAACGGCGGATCCCGTCCCGCTCGACGCCGCGGACGGCGCCGCCCGTGGTCCGGACGGTCAGGGGCTCCGTGGACGTCGGCGTGGTCATCGTCCGTCGACGCTACGCCGCGGTCCCGGTGCGCGACGCGCCCCGGTCAGGGGCGCCTCGACGACGACCTCACTCCGGGTGCTGCCGGTACCCCCCGTCCGCGGGGTGTCGGGCCGACCGGGGGCGGCGGTAGCCTCACAGGACCCGAACGGCTGGGCCGTCGCGCTGTACCCGCCGCGCAGATCCCGACCCGCCATCTGACCTGGAGTCTCCGTGGACTCGAACGACAGGGCGCCCCGAACGCCCTGGGACCACGGCGTGCCCGAGCGCGCCGACCGGACCCGAACGCACGCGTACCACCGACGCACCCGCCGGCCGGCGCTCGCCGTCGGCGTCGCACTGTCCCTCGCGCTCGTGCTCGCGGCGTGCGCGCCCGCGCGGAGTGGCGCGCAGTCCCTGCCGACGTTCGACGCCCGCTCGTCCACCGCAGCCAGCACGGCCACCGCGACGGCCACCGGGGAGCCCGCGCCGTCCCAGGACGAGGCCGTCCCCACGCCCGGGTCGTTCGACGAGTTCGACGGACCCGCGGGTGCCGCCCCGGACCCGGCCCACTGGAGCGCCCAGACCGGCGCGGGCGGGTGGGGCAACCACGAGCTGCAGACCTACACGGCGTCGAACGGGGTGCTCGACGGCCACGGCCACCTCGTCATCACGGCGGACATCGGCCCCGACGGCGGTCCCCCGTACACCTCCGCCCGCCTGACGACCCACGGCAAGTCGTCCTTCGGGTACGGCACGGTCTCCGCGCGGATCCAGGTCCCGCAGGGCGGGTCGCTCGTGCCGGCGTTCTGGATGCTCGGCTCCGACGTCGACACGGTCGGCTGGCCGGAGTGCGGCGAGATCGACGTCGTCGAGGCCCCGATCGACACGCATCGCACCTCGCACTTCCTGCACGGCCCGGGCGAGGACGACCCGGACCACAACGTGCAGGCCGGCGGGATCCTCATGCACACCCGGGCGATGAGCAAGGGGTTCCACACGTACTCGGTCACCCGGTCGCCGGGGCACGTCGTCATCAGCGTGGACGGTGTCGTCGGCACGGACATCACCGAGGCGACCGCGCCCAGCGCCCTGAAGTGGGTGTTCGACGGACAGTTCGACCTCATCCTCAGCCTCGCGATCGGCGGGTCGGTGCCGCACCCGACACCGAGCACGCCGCGGACGGCCCAGATGGTCGTCGACTGGGTCCGGTACGCGCCGGCACGGTGAGACCGAGCCGGCGGACGAGCCGCGGCGCGGGTCAGCCCGACAGCGCGATGCGGAACACCTGTACGCCCACGGCGCCGAGCGCCGACAGTCCGAGCCGGAGGCGGAACGACCGCCCCGACCGCGGCGCCGCGGGCGACACGGCGGCACGCACCTGGTAGAGGATCTCGGCCGACAGCTGCCGCTGCAGCCGCGCGGGCGCCGAACGCGCGGCGCTGCTCGTCGACACCGCGACGACGACGGCGTCGGGCGTCAGGTGCGCCTCGACCGCGCGGAGGACGTCGATGGCGCGGCGGAGCGACGAACGCCGCCCGCTGTTCCGCACGGCGAGGACGGCAACCGGGCAGCGCACGTCGTCGGGCAGCTCGTCGCGGCGGTCCGGGCGGATGATCGGCAGCTCGATCCGGTGTGCGAACGCCTCGAGCGCTGCGACGACCTCTCCCGCGTCCCCGTCGAGCAGCACCGGCGAGAGGTCGTCGCGCGCGGCGGCCAACTCGGCTCGCGGTCCGCGGCGTCGGGGCATCGGCTCCTCCTCGGTCGGACGTCCAGGTGCCTCCATCCCACACCTCGGACGCCCTTGGCGGAACCTGAGAGACCGTTCGTCGACCAATCCGTACGATGCGCTGGGTACCGGGCGGGAGTGCACCGACCGGCGGACGAGGAGCGATCATGAGCACCACCACACGGACCCCCGAGCAGCGCCGGAAGGGATTCCTCGCGCGCATGACGTTCGCCTGCGCCTGGGGGGAGGGCCTGGACGGTTTCGACCTCGGCCTCATCAGCGTCGTCCTGCCGCTCATCTCGACGGCCCTCCACGTGAACGCCCTGGAGGCGGGCCTCATCGGTGCGTCGTCCCTCATCGGCATCTTCATCGGGGCGCCACTGACGGGCCTCCTGACCGACCGGTTCGGACGGAAGACCGTGTTCACGGTCGACATCATCGCGTTCGTCGTCCTCGGCCTGCTGCAGGCCTTCGTGACCGACGCCTGGCAGCTCCTCGCCGTCCGCATCGCGCTCGGGATCGCGATCGGCGCCGAGTACTCGATCGGCGCAGCGATGCTGGCCGAGTTCGCCCCCGCGAAGAGCCGGGGACGGCGCCTGTCCGGGCTGCTCGTGTGTTGGTACGCCGGGTACCTCGCCGCGGTCGTGGTCGGGTACGCGCTCGTCGACCTCGGGCACCTCAGCTGGCGGTGGGTGCTCGCGACGAGCATCCTCCCGGCGATCGTCACCGTCATCGTCCGCATCGGTTTCCCGGAGTCCCCGCGCTGGCTGCTGCACCGTGGCCGCGAGAAGGAGGCGCGCGCGGTGATCGACCAGCGCCTCGGCGGCGGCGCGTACTACGAGCAAGAGGACTACGGCTCCGAGGAGCAGAAGGCCGGCGGCTACCGCGCCCTGTTCGCGCCGGGGAACCGGAAGCGCGTGACCTTCATCGCCGTGTTCTGGGCCTGCAACGTCGCCCCCTACTTCGCGATCTTCACGTTCGCACCGACCGTGCTCAAGTCGCTCGCGCTGCACAACGAGACGGCCGGCACCATCACCGTCAACGGCATGGCCGCCGTCGGGGCGCTCGTCGGGATGCTCACCATCGAGCGGATCGGCCGTCGCCCGCAGCTCATCCCGCCGTTCTGGATCATGGCGGTCGCCCTGGCCGTGGTCGGCTTCTGGGGCAGCGCGCCGGGTGCGGTCGTCGTCGTGTGCTTCGCCGTGTTCTCGTTCATGAACGCGCTGCAGGGCAACCTCACCGCCGTCTACCCCATCGAGGTGTTCCCGACCGAGGTCCGCTCCACCGGTGTGGGCTTCACCGCCGCGTGCAGCCGCGTCGGCGCCGCCGCGGGGACCTTCCTGCTCCCGGTGGGCATCACGACGCTCGGCATCGGACCGTGCATGCTCATCGCCGCGGCGATCTGCGTGGTCGGCGCGATCGTCTCGCAGGTCATGGCACCGGAGACGACGGGGCGTGGCCTGCACGACACGAGCACGGGCGAGTTCAACGCCCGCGCGCTGCAGGGGCGGCTCCCGGAGCGCGTGGGCTGACGGCCTGGAGGGACGGGGCGGCCGCGCCGCCGCTCCTCCCCGACGGCGGCGCGCGCCCGACAGGACGATCGTGTCCGGTTCAGTCGAGCGGCAGCGCGGGGACGCCCGGCGTCGCGAACCCCAGGATCTGCCCGTAGAACGCGAGCTCCTTCTCCGTCGCGTCGATGATGGTCGCGGCCTTCCGGAACCCGTGCCCCTCGCCCGCGTAGGTGACGTAGGCGTGCGGGATGCCCCGCTCCCGCATGGCGTCGCGGAACAGCTCGGCCTGCGACGGCGGCACGACCCGGTCGTCGAGGCCCTGGAGCAGGAGCACGGGCGTGCGGAGCTGGTCGACGGCGTGCAGGGGGGCGCGTTCGCGGTACAGCGCCGCGGCCTCCGGTAGGGGCCCGATGAGCCCGTCGAGGTAGCGCGACTCGAAGTCGTGGGTGTCCTGCGCGAACCGCTCGAGTTCCGCGACCCCGAAGTACGAGACCCCGGCGGCGAACACGTCGGACCGGGTGAGTGCGGACAGGACCGTCCAGCCGCCGGCCGAGCCGCCGCGGATCGCGAGGCGTGCCGGGTCGGCGAGCCCGGCCTCCCCGAGACCCCGCACCGCGGCGATCGTGTCCTCGACGTCGACGACGCCCCACTGGCCCCGCAGGGTCTCGCGATAGGCGCGGCCGTACCCGGTCGACCCGCCGTAGTCGATGTCGACCACCCCGATCCCGCGGCTCGTCCAGTACGCGATGCGCATGTCGAGCGCGGCCACCGCCTGCGAGGTCGGACCGCCGTGCACGACCGCGACGTACGGGGGCAGTTCGCCCTGCGGGGCGACGTGGTCGGGGTTCCGCGGCGGGTACACGATCGCGTGCACGGTCCGCTCGCCCGGGAACTCCCGGCGCTCGGCCACCGGCAGGTACCGGGCGTCGGGCAGGTCGTCCGCGTCGAGCCGGACGTCCTCGGCGGCTCCGGTCGCGAGGTCGAGGACCCGGGCCCCGGCACCGACCGTCGACGCACCGGAGGTCACGAGGACCCGGCCGTCCCGGGCCCCGCCCACGGCGATGCTCGTCCACGGCGTCTCGATCGGCTCGGGGTCCCGCTCGCCGCTCGGGTCGAGCACGACGAGTGAGGTGGACCCGAAGGTGCGGGTGGCGAGCAGGCGGCCGTCCGGCAGCAGCGTGTACCAGCGGGTGCCGAGCCTCCAGAGCGGTCCCCCGTACTCGGCGGCGTCCGGGTGCAGCGGTGTCCGGACGCCGTCGAGCGTGATGCGCTCGAGGTTCCACCAGCCGGTCGGGTCCGCGATCGCGACGAGCGTGTCGTCGTCGAGCCACTCGGGCTGGAGGACCGACTCCGTGGGCGACCCGGCGAGCGTCCGCCAGGGGCCCGCGACGCCGTCGTCGTCGACGGGTGCGACGCGGAGTTCGGTGCCGTCCCACGGCATCCGCGGGTGGTCCCAGGCGATCCAGACCAGGTGCCGGCCGTTCGGTGACCACCGCGGGGCGGCGAGGAAGTCGGATCCGCCGACGACGCTGCGGACCGCCGCGGGGTCCGTGGCCGCCGAGCCGTCGAGCGGCACGGCGACGACGTCACGGACGATGTCGGTCGTGTTCTCGCCGGTCTTGGTGGCACTGGGCGTGTGGGTCTCGCGCACCGCCACGACCTCGTCCCCGCGCAGGCTCACGTCCCCGTACCGGTGGTGCGTGCCGTCGGTCCCGAGTGGCGTGAGCGGTCGGGGCTCCCGGGAGCCCGGCTCCAGCACGTACAGGCGCTGGTCGGTGAACTCGACGAACACCAGGACACCCCGGTCGTCGGCCGCCCACGCGCCGCCGCCGTACTCGTGCACGCGGCTCGCGGCGTTCCACGGAGCGGGCAGGACGTCGACCACCGCGCCCGACGCGTCGCGGCGTCGGACCGCCGAGCGGCCGTCCTCCTGCGGGCGGAGCTCGAGCCACCAGACCTCGTCGCCCACCCAGCGCGGGCCGGACACGGGGTGGCCGTTCGTGGTGAGGTCCGCTGCGGAGATCGGGGAGGTCCAGGAGCCGTACGGCGTCGTTGCGGGCATGCGCCCATCGTGGCAGACGGGACGTCAGACCTTCAGGTGGAAGAGCGCGACGTACTCCTTCGGCAGCTGGGTCGTCACGTGGTCCCACACGCCCTTCGACACGGCCTCGTGCACGACGGCGAACACGACGGTCGCACCCTCGAGCGCGGTGTCGGCGTCGACCCCAGCCCGTTCGGCGACGCGTCGGCAGAACTCGTCGGCCCCGAACCGCTCGGACGCCTCACCGTCGCGGAGGAGCGGCGTGCGGAGCTCCTCGGGCAGCTCCGCGGCGAGGTCGGCGGCCTCACCACCGCTGAGCCGCTCGGCCAACGTCAGGAGTGTCGCGTCCGTGATGGGCCGAGCCCGGGTGCGGGTGTGGGTGATGTCGGCTCGCTGTGCCACGAGGTCCACGAACTCTCCGGCGTCCATCGGTCCCTGCCGTTCTCGCTCCGACGACGCCGCCGGGGACGGCGACGTCCGGTCCGCGGTGTCGTTGTGCCCTGCAGTGTCGTCGGGACGCCTGCGGGGCGGCCCAGGTCCCGGCCGTCTGCGATGATCGCGGCATGGACGTCGGTCACCCCTCCACCGCCACGGGCATCGAGGTCCGCGTCCCGGGCACGGTCGTCGTCGGGCTCGGTGGCATCGGCTCGGCCGCCGCGTACCACCTCGCCGCACGGGGTGCGACGGTGCTCGGACTCGACCCGCGCCTCCCGGGCCACCGCGACGGTTCGTCGCACGGCCGGTCGCGCCTGGTGCGGCAGGCGTACGCCGAGGGCCCCGAGTACGTCGCGCTCACGACCGCCGCATGGAGGCTGTGGCACGAACTCGAGCAGGCGTCCGGCACCCGTCTGCTCACCGAGAGCGGCGTGCTCGCCGTCGCTCCGATCGGAGGTGCCCTCGTGGCGGACACCCTCGCCGCGGCCCGCGCGCACGGACTCCCCGTCGAGCACCTCACGGCGACCGCGATCCGTGATCGGTTCCCCGCGTTCCGCGTCGCCGACGGCTGGGAGGGCGTCCTCGAGCGGGAAGCGGGATTCGTCGACCCCGAGGCGACGGTCCGCACCCACCACCGACTCGCCCAGGAGCACGGCGCGGAGTTCCGTGCGGAACGCGTCGTCGACATCGCGTTCGGAGCGCACCCGCTCGTCCGCACCGACGTCGCCGCCTACCGCGCGGACCGGGTCGTGGTGGCGGCCGGACCATGGGCGCCCGAGCTGCTCGCCGCGACGGGCCTCCGGATCGTGGCCCGTCGCAAGGTGGTCGCGCACTTCGCGCCGACGGACCCCCGGGGTCTCGGGGCCGACGCCATGCCGGGCTTCTCCATCCAGCACGACGGGCACCTGTACTACGGGTTCCCGGACCACGACGGGCAGGGCGTCAAGATCGGCCGGCACGACGGTGGCGAGGACACGACCCCGGACACGATCGACCGCGCGGTCCGCCCCGACGAGGTCGCCGAACTCCGCGGTGTCCTCGAGCGGTTCCTGCCCGGGGCCGCGGGCGCGGGCCTCGACGCGTACTCGTGCATGTACACGATGAGCAGCGACGAGGACTTCATCCTCGGCGCGCTCCCCGGGGCGCCGGCGTGCTTCGTCGCGACCGGCTGCTCCGGGCACGCGTTCAAGTTCGTGCCGGTGCTCGGCGAGGTGCTCGCGGACCTCGCGCTCGGCGTCCGGCCGCGGTACGACATCGGGTTCCTCTCGCCCGATCGCGCTGCGTCCCGGGCGAGGGCGGCCATCGACCGTTGACCGCGCCGCCCGACATGGCCGCCCGCGGGCGGCGCGGTCGTCAGCCCCGGACCGCGCCGCCCGACACCGGCCTCAGCCCAGCGCGAACCGCAGCGTGCGGACCTCGAACCCGCCGAGCGCGAGGTCGACCGTCGCGGGGTCGGTCGCCGCGACGGTGCTCGACGCGCCGGTGGTCGCCGCGTCGACGATCGGCTCCTCGAGCAGGGTGACCTCGGTGACGGCCGAGACGGCGGCGGCGACGGTCACGGTCCCGCGGGCACGACGACCCGCCGGCTCGTACACCCGGACGACGAGGTCGCCCGAGCGGTCGTCCGCGAGCTTGACGCTCGACAGCACGAGGTCGTCGGACACCGTCACGAGCGGGTCGAACCCGTGGTCGCCCGTCACGGTCCGGGCGTCGACGTTGAGGAGCACGCCCTCCTCGGTCGCACCGGCCACCGACGTCCCGACGACGAGCCCGAAGCGGTGCGTCTGCACGCCCTGGTCCGTCTCCGGGTCGGGGAACCGCGGTGCACGGAGCAGCGACAGCCGGAGCGTCGTCGTGACGTCCCCGTCGACGGCGTCCCGGGTCATGTCGTACCCGTGGATCGAGTCGTTGACGAGCGCGACGCCGAAGCCCGGCTCCTCCGCGAGCACGTACCGGTGCATGGACGTCTCGAACTTCGCGGCCTCCCACGAGGTGTTGCTGTGGGTGACGCGCTTGTTCGCGCCGAACTGGGTCTCGGCGATCGTGTGCTCCGCGCGGACGTCGAGCGGGAACGCGACCTTGAGGAACTTCTCCGTCTCGTGCCAGTCGACGACCTGGGCGACCTCGAGCGTGCGGGACCCCGGCGCCAGGGACAGCGTCTGCTCGATCGACGACTCCGAGAACGACCGGCGGACGACGATCCGGGCGACACCATCGGCACCGGTCGACACGGTCAGCTCGTCGACCCCGCGGATGTCCTCGACCCGGTTGCGGTAGTAGCGGTCGACGTCCCACGCGTCCCACATGTTCGGGAAGTCCTGGTGGAGCTGCAGCAGGTTCCCCGCCTGGCCGGGCGCGATCGCGTCCCGCCCGGACCCGAGGTCGACCGCGGAGGTCACGAGCCCCTCGGCGGAGACCGTGATGCGGACGAGGTCGTTCTCGAGCACGTGGGCGTCGCCGTCCTCCGTGATGGTGACGGGAGCGACCTGCGGCACGGAGGCCGCGACGACCGCCCCGAGCGCGGGCGCCCCGCCCCGGGCGAACGGCGCGGGGTTCACCAGGACGGAGGTGTCCCCCTCGCCGACGAGCGCGCGGACGGCCTGCGCGATGATCGCCACGAGGGCGTCGGCGACGCGCGCGTACTGCTCGACGGCCTCGCGGTGCACCCAGGCGATCGACGTGCCGGGCAGGATGTCGTGGAACTGCTGCAGGAGCACCTGCTGCCACAGGGCGTCGAGCTCGTCGTACGGGTAGGCGAACCCGGTGCGGGCCGCGGCGGTGGCGCACCACAGCTCGGCCTCGATGAGCAGGTGCTCCGCGCGGCGGTTCCCCTGCTTGGTCCCGTGCTGCGACGTCAGGGTCGCGCGGTGCAGCTCGAGGTAGAGCTCACCGACCCACACGGGCGGGTTCGCGAGCTCGCCGCGGGCACGCTCGAAGAACGCGTCCGGGTGCTCCCACGCGACCTGCGCGCTGCCCTCGAGGTCCGCCAGGCGCGCGGCCTTGCCGGTCATCTCGCGCGTGGTCCCGCCACCGCCGTCGCCCCACCCGACGGGCGCGATCGACCCGGACGCCAGGCGGTTCTCGCGGAACTGCCGCGACGCCTTCGCGACCTCGGAGCCGGACAGCTGCGAGTTGTAGGTGTCCATGGACGGGAAGTGCGAGAACACGCGGGACCCGTCGATGCCCTCCCACAGGAACGTGTGGTGCGGGAACTTGTTCACCTGGTTCCACGAGATCTTCTGCGTGAAGAACCACTCGAACCCGGCGCGACGCATGAGCTGCGGTAGGGCCGGCGAGTACCCGAAGCTGTCCGGCAACCAGACACCCTTCGGCCGGATCCCGAACTCGCGCTCGAAGAACCGTTGACCCTGCGAGAACTGCCGGACGATCGACTCGCCGGTCGGCATCACGGTGTCCGACTCGACCCACATGCCACCGAGGGGCAGGAACCGACCCGCTGCCACGGCCTCCTTGACGCGCGCGTACACCTCGGGGCGGTGCTCCTTGATCCAGGCGTACTGCTGGGCGCTCGACATGCCGTAGACGAAGTCGTCGGTCTGGTCGATGAGCTCCGTCATCGACGAGGTGGTCCGCGCCACCTTGCGGATCGTCTCGCGCACGGGCCAGAGCCATGCGGAGTCGATGTGGGCGTGCCCGACGGCGGAGATCCGGTGGGCCGAGGCCTCGGCCGGGGACGCGAGCACGTCGGCGAGCGCCGCTCGGGCGTCGGGCGCGGTCTCGGGGATGTGCTGCAGGTCGAGGGCGTCGAGGGCGTCGTCGAGCGCCTGCAGGATCCGCATCCGTCGCGGCCCCTGGGGCAGTTCGGCCTGGAGCTCGAGCAGCACCTCGATGTCGAGGGCGAGCTCGTGCACCTCGGCCTCGAACACGGTCAGGTCCATGCGGCGCGACGTGTACAACCGCCGTGACGACGACGTCTGGATGTCCCCTTCCTGCGTCGGGAGGAAGGGGTGGTAGTCGAGCAGCACGGGGTTCGACGCGCCCTCGAGGTACAGGTCGACGAGCTCGCCGCCCTCGGCCTGCTCGGTGACGAGGACCCACTGGTTGCGCGGGTTGATCGACTTCACCGGGCTGCCGTCCGGTCGGTAGACGAGGCCCTCGCACTGGAACCCCGGCATGTTCACGTCGAACCCGAGGTCGATGAGCGCCTCGACCCGACGTCCGGCCCACTGCTCGGGCACGGTCCCGGTGACGTGGAACCAGGTGGTCCCCCACGCGGCACCCCACGGCGTCCCGACCTCGTACGGCCGGTAGGCGAGCGCGAGGCCCTCGGCGGGGGTGATCGGCTCGCCGGGGAGCTCGTTCCACTCGACCGTCAGCGGGACCGCCGTCGCGTGCACGGCCGGCAGGATCCGTTCGTCGAGGACCCGGCGCGCTCGGCCGATGGTGAGGGGGATGTCGTCGTGCATCAGTGCCTTCCGGATGGGGTGGTCAGGGCATCGTGGCGGGGTGCGCCACCGCGGTGTGGACGGCGCGGGTGTCCGCCGGGACGTCGTGCAGCGTGCGGATGCCGCGCTCGGCCAGGAGTCCGGAGTCTCCCGCGCGCGAGCGCAGGACGACCTGCGGTCCGCGGCCGAGCGACTCGGCCAGCGCGACCCAGGCGAGCGAGAACCGGCCCCCGGGGGCGGCCGTCGCGCGGACGTCCGGGGCGCGACGGCCGTCGGGCAGGACGTCGTCGAGGACGAGCGCGTCCGTCGGCGGCGCGAGCCGCTCGAGTGCCGCGCCGGCACCGTCGCCGAACGCACGGGCGAGCTCGGCGAATCGCTCGCCGGTCGGCTTGCGGCGTCCGTCGTTCGTGAAGAGTCCGAGGTCGTACTCGAGCTCGGGGAAGTCGGCGAGCGACCGCGCGACGTCGTGCGAGCACCACCAGGTGATGCCGAACAGCTGCTGCACCTCGACGGCGTGCCGGATCGTGCCCTCGAGGAACGCCGGGGCGTCGTCGACCGGGACCACGTTCGTCGGGGCGCCGACCTCCTGGAGCCAGTTCGGTCGCTCCGCGGTCCGGTTCCACGCCGCGGCGAGCTGGAGCAGGTACTCGCCGTGCCGGACGGATCCGGCGCCGAGCGGACCGTGCACGCGGGCGGCCCCGTTGAACACCCACGAGTGCGTGACGGTCATGTCGCCGTGGTCGGCCGCGTGCTCCGGACCGAACGGCTGCGCGTCGTCGTACCAGGCGGCGTCGTACTGCGCGACCGTGACGGACGGGGCGGCCGTGCGCCGGGCCTCCCGGCCGACGCCGGACGGGAGGCCCGGAGCCGGGACCGCGTCCGGCACCGGTGGACCGAGCCCGCGCCGCGCCGCCGCGACCATCGTCGTGAGCCAGTCCCCGGCCTCCCGGTCGGTCACCGCGTGCGGCGTGGGGTGCGGGGCGTGCGCGAACTGGTTCAGCTCGTTGCCGAGCGTGACGCCGAGCAGGTTCGGCCGGCCGGCGAGCGCCGCGGACAGCGCCTGCACGTAGTCGGCGGTCGACGCGACGACGTCCGGGTCGGTGAACACGTTCCGACGATGCCAGCTCTCGAGCCACGACGGCACGAAGTCGAAGCTCGACAGGTGCCCCTGCAGCGCGTCGACGTTGACGTCGAGCCCGAACGACGCGGCGATGTCGACGACCGTCGCGACGTCGTCGAGCGCCGACGCCCGGATGAGCGTCCGGTTCGGCTGCACGAGCGGCCAGAGCGGGAACACGCGGACGTGGTCGACGCCCAGGTCGGCGATCTGCTCGAGGTCACGCGCCACCGCGGACGGCGAGAAGTCGAGCCACGAGTGGAACCAACCCTCGGCGGGCGTGTAGTTGACGCCGAAGCGCATCAGCCCTTGACCCCGCCCTCTTCGACGCCCTTGAAGAAGAAGCGCTGGAGCACCGAGAAGATCACCGCGATCGGGATGAACGCGATCATCGTGCCCGCCGCGATGAGGCGCTGGTCGTTCGAGAACGTGCCCTGCAGGTACTGGAGTCCGACGGTCAGGGTCAGCTTGTCCGGCGTCTGCAGCACGATGAGCGGCCAGAGGAAGTCGTCCCACGCGCCGATGAACGAGAAGATCGCGATGACGGCGATCGTGCCCTGCACGGCGGGCAGCGCGACGAAACGGAGGCGCTGCCACGAGTTCGCGCCGTCCATCACGGCCGCCTGGTCGATCTCCTCCGGGATCTGCCGGAACGCGTTGTACATGAGCAGCACGTTGAGCGCGGCGATCATCCCCGGCAGGGCGACGCCGACGAGCGAGTCCGCGAGCCCGAGGTCCTTGATCGTGACGAACTGCGAGACGATCGTGACCTCGCCGGGGAGCACGAGCGTCGCGAGGAACAGCCCGAGCACCACCTTCTTGCCCCGGAACTGCAGGCGGGCCACGGCGAACCCGGCGAGCGTGGCGAACACGACGTTGCCGACCACGTCGAGCGCGGCGACGACGAGCGAGTTCCCGATGTAGGTGAACACGGGGATCGCGTCGGCGACCTTGACGTAGTTGAGGAACGTCGGCTGGCTCGGTACGAACTCCGGCGTCTGCGTGTAGATGTCCTCGCCCGCGCCCTTGAGCGAGGTCGACAGCTGCCACAGGAACGGCCCGATGGTGATGAACAGCACCACCACGAGCAGCACGTAGCGGAACACCTTCTCCTTCGCGCTCATGGTGCCGAAGGTGCGGCTCCGGCGGCGGCGGCGCCCGTCCGGACCGACGCGCCGGGTCCGTCCCGTCCCTCCCGGTCGGGAGGCGCGGCTGCCGCCCGCAGCGTTCGCTGCGGTCCCGCGGTCTCCGGAGACGACCGGTTCGGACGTCGTCGTCGTGTTCGTCACTGCTCCGCCTTGTTGTTGATGCGTGCGAGGACCAGCATCGGCACGAGCGTGACGACGAAGAGCAGGATGCTCAGGGCCGACGCGTAGCCGAGGTTGCCGGTGAAGCCGCGGGCGTACTCCTGGATGAGGCTGACGAGCGACTCGTCCTGGCCGCCGGGGCCGCCCTTGCCGTTGGTGAGGACGTAGAGCTCCGAGAACACCCGCAGCGCCGAGACGCACACGAGGATCCCGACGAGCGTCATGGTGCCGCGGACGCCCGGCATGGTCACGCTCCAGAACCGGCGGACGGCGCCGGCCCCGTCGAGTGCCGCGGCCTCGTGCAGGTCCTTGCCGACGTTCCCGAGCGCCGCCAGGAAGATGATCATGTAGTAGCCGAGGCCCTTCCACACCGTCAGGCTGATCGCGCTGAAGAGCACGAGCCACCGGTCGGTGAGGAACGGGAGCGGCCCCTGGATGACGTGCAGGCTCTGGGCGACCTCGTTCACCACGCCGCGGTCGTCGAGGATCCAGGTCCAGATGAGCCCGACGACCACCGCCGACGCGATGACGGGCGTGTAGTACGCGGTCCGGAAGAACGCGATCCCGGGCAGGTTCTTCTCGACCAGGAGCGCGATGAGGAGCGGGAGGATCGTCAGCAGCGGCAGGCAGATCGCCATGTAGACGACGCTGTTGAGCAGCGCCTGCCACACCTGGGGGTCGGCGAGCAGGGTGCTGAAGTTCTTCAGCCCCACCCACGCGCTCACCCCGCCGAGCGGACTGGCGTTCGTGAACGACAGCCGCACGGTGTTGATCGACGGCCAGAAGCTGAACACGAGCAGCCACACCAGGGCCGGCGCGATCAGGATCCACGGCGTGTACCAACGGTTCGCTCGCATGGCGATCCTCCCTCTCCTGGTGGTGGCGTCAGCCGTTCGCGAGCAGGGTGTTCATCTTGGTCTGCGCGGTCTGCAGCGCCTTCATGCTCGTGGTCTGGCCCTTCATGGCGAGCGCGATCTGCTGGTCGAGGAACGTCGTCATGGAGTCGTTCGCCTCGACCGGCGTCAGGTTCTTCGCCGTCTTCAGTGCCGTGTTCGCGAGGACGCGGGCCTTGCCGTTCTCGGTGCCGTCGTCCTTCGAGAAGAACGGGTCCGACTGCGAGGACTTCGTCGACGGGAAGATGTTGACGAGCTTGGCGAAGGCCTTCTGGTTCGCGGCGTTCGTCATGAACTGCGCGAACGCGTTCGCGGTGGCGAGGTGCTTCGACTTCTGCGAGACGCTGAGGCCCTGCACGTACAGCGGCGGGGTGTCGAGCGCCGGCGAGACGACGACGTCGTTCTTGAGCGACGGGTTGTTCGTCTCGAAGTCGCTGAGCGAGGACGCGCCACCCGTGGTCCAGGCCACCTTGCCCTGCGTGAACAGGGTCGAGTTGCCGAGGTAGTCGGAGTTGAGGACCGACGACGGCATGTAGCCGTTCTGGTACGCGGTGGCGTACTGGTCGATGAGCGACGCCGCCTTCTTCGTGGCGAACGTGAACTTCGTGCCGTCGCTGTTGAGCACCTTGACACCGGCGAGGGTGAAGTCGCTCAGCGTGGGCTTGCGGCTCATCAGGTAGTCGTTCGGGCAGCGCTCGTGCATGGTCTTGGCCTGCGCGAAGAGCTGCTGCGTGGTCGCCGGCGGCTTCGACGAGTCGAGACCGCACTGGTCGAGCATCGACTTGTTCCAGAAGTCGACGTCCGTGTTGAGGTACCAGGGGTACCCGTACACGCCACCCTTCGTCTCCTTGTAGTCGTAGGCGTCGACCGAGCCCGCCGTGTAGGTGCTCCGCAGCGAGCTGTCGGCCTTGCTGACGTCCTCGAGGATCCCGCGCTTCGCCAGGGGCAGCGCGATGTCCGGGGGCAGGTTGACGACGTCCGGCAGGGTGTTCGACGACGCCTGGCTCAGGACCTTGTCGGAGTAGCCGTCGCCGGGCTGGTCGACGAGCTTGACGGTCGTGCCGGGGTGCTTCTTCTCGAACGCCGCGATCACGCCCTTGAGGTACCCCGTGAACTTGGGCGTCAGCGCCCAGGTCTGGAGCGTGATCGTGCCGGTGACGTCGCCGCCGGCGCTGCTGCCGCCGCTGTTGCTGCCCGCGGAGCAGCCGGTCAGGACGAGCGCGGCCGCCGCGGCGGTCGCCAGGCCTGCGGCGAACGTCGCTCGCCTCCGGCCGGAGGTGGGTGCTGTGGTGGTACGACGTGACATTGCGTGGACTCCCTTGTTCGCCGCAGCAACTGAAGCGGTTCAGATCCGCCATCAGTCGCGGCATCGCTACCGCTGTTGCAGGTGAGCATGAAGGACTAAAGCGCTATAGTCAAGCCGCGGCGTGTCCCCGGTCGTTCGCCGCGGCGACACCCGGTGGTCACTCGCCGGGCGCGGTGCCATTCGCCAACGGGCGCGGGTGCCGCCATGATGAGCGCGTGGACGACGAGGGGGCCGGTGCAGCGACGATGCCGCAACCGAAACGGGTGACGATCGCCGAGATCGCAGCACGGGCCGGCGTGTCCACGGGAGCGGTCTCGTTCGCACTGAACGACCGACCGGGTGTCTCGGCGGCCACCCGGTCGCGCATCCTCGAGGTCGCCCGCGAGCTCAACTGGCGTCCCCACTCGGCCGCGCGGGCCCTCGGCGGCGCCCGCGCCGGCACCATCGGGTTCGTGCTCAACCGGCCCGCGCGCACGCTCGGGACGGAGTCGTTCTTCGGCGACCTCATCTCCGGGATCCAGCTCGGCCTCGCCGGGACCCACGTCGGGATGAACCTCCTCGTCGCGCGTGACGTCGACGAGGAGCTCGAGACGTACCGCGAGTGGTGGAGCGGGCACCGCGTGGACGGCGTCGTGCTCATCGACCCGCGAGCCGACGACCCCCGCCTCGCGTTGCTCGCCGAACTCGGCCTGCCCGCCGTCGTCGTCGGCTCGCATCCATCGCCGCCGGGCACCTGGCCCACCGTGTGGATCGACGACTCGGACGCCGCGGACACCCTGTTCGGGTACCTGCACGCGCTCGGCCACACCCGCATCGCGCACGTCGCCGGGCCACCGCAGTTCGAGCACACGGCCATGCGCGCCGCGGCGCTGCAGCGATTCGCCCGGGAGGCCCGGCTCGAGTCCGCCGAGTCGTTCACCACCGACTACTCGTCGGACGCCGGCGCCGCGATCACCCGGACCCTGCTCGTCGGCCCACGCCGCCCCACGGCGATCGTCTACGACAACGACGTGCTCGCCGTCGCCGGGCTCGGTGTCGCCGCCGAGATGGGGGTCCCCGTGCCCGACGACCTGTCGATCGCGTCGTTCGACGACTCCGCCATGGCGCGGCTCGTCCGGCCCGCGCTCACGACGCTGACCCGCGACACCGTCGAGCTCGGCGAGCGTGCGGCCCGACTGCTGCTCGAGCAGGTCGAGGCCAGGAGCCCGCTGACGTCGCGCCCCGGCCCCGCCCTGACGCTCAGCGTCCGGGAGTCGACCGCGAGGCCGCGACGACCTCGAGCTGGGTGAGCCCGACCGGCCGCGACGCCGTGAACCGGATCGCACCGCGCTCGACCCCGCCCGCGATCCGGAACACCCGGGTCTGCGCGGCCCAGGCGAACTCCTCGCCGACCCGCTCGTCCGCCGTGGCGACCCGGCCGTCCGCGTCGACCCACGCCACCGTCCATCCGTACGTCCCCGGCTCGGCCACCGTGACGGTGTAGAGCGACGCGGCCGCGACGGACACCGGTACCTCGACGGGCTCCCCCGCGGCGAGCCGCACGACGCTCCGCCCGGTGTCGTCGGTGACCGGCGACGCGCCGACCGGCAGGACGTCCGAGGGCGTGTCCGCGAAGCCGTGGAGCTCGGACGCCGACACCGGGCGCGACCCGGCGGCCCACCCGAGCGGCTCGTCCGACAGCGTGAACACCACGTGCGCGCCGCGGGCGATCACCGCGTGCGGGATCGACACGGACTCCCACGGTTCACCGTCGACGGTGACGGACGCCACGTACGGGCCGCGGCACGGCCCCGCGACCTCGACGACCGTCGTCGCGTCGCCCAGGTGCAGCTCGGTCCGTCGGACGGTCGGCGGGACGAGCACGTAGGTCCCGGTCCCGGGCGCGAGCGGGTACAGCCCGATCGTGACGAACACGTACCAGGCGCTCATCTCGCCGTTGTCCTCGTCGCCCGGGTACCCCTGGCCGAGGTCCGATCCGACGAACAGGCGCGTGACGCACTCGCGGAGCGTCGCGTGCGCGTCGTCGTGTCGGCCGGCCCACATCGGTGCGAACGGGATGTGGTGCGCCGGCTGGTTCGACAGACCGAGCATCCCCATGCGGACGTCCCGCGCCTCGGTCATCTCGTGGATCGCGAACCCGTACGAGCCGGAACGGTCCGTCGCACCGGTCTCGCGGGCGGCGTGGAACCGGGCCATCGCGGCGAGGAGCCCCTCCGGCCCGCCGTGCAGGGCCATGACACCGGCCCCGTCGTGCGGGGCGGTGACCATCGTGCCCCACGCGTTCGTCTCGGTGTAGTCCGTCCCCCACTCCGCCGGGTCGAACGCCTCGCCCTCGACCCGCCAGTCCCCGTCGGGACGACGGCCGACGAAGAACCCGAGCCCCGGGTGGAACACGTTCCGGTACTGCAGGGACCGCCGGGCGAACCACTCGGCCTCGGCGTCGAGTCGTTCCGCCTCCGACGAACCGGGCACGGCGTGGTCGGCGAGCAGCCGCGCCATGACCGCGAGCCCCCAGTCGTTGATCGCCGCGTCGAGGGTCCACGACATCCCCTCGTGCGTGTCGGTGTCGACGTACCCGCGGAACGCGCCCGGGAGGATCCCCTTGCGTCCCACACGCGGGTCCGGTGACGGCACGGTCGCGTTGCGCACCGCGCTCCGGTACGCCGTCGCGAGGTCGAACCCCGGGACGCCCTTGGCCGCGAGGTCCGCGAACACGGTGTCACTCGTCGTGCCGGTCATGACGTCCTCGGCACCGGGGGCGCTCCAGCGGGGCGTCCAGCCGCCGTCGCGGTGGTGCTGCACGAAGCCCTCGGCGAGCGCCCCGGTCCGCTCGGGTGTGAGGAGCGCGAGCAGCGGCCACGCCGTGCGGTAGGTGTCCCAGAACCCGTTCGTCGTCGTGAACGGCCCCGACCCGACCTCGGGCCCGGGCTCGTCGCGGACGGGGGTGTCGAGGACCGCGCCGTAGGGCGAGCGGTAGCGGGGCTCGCCGGTCAGCGCGGTCTCCCCGGCGGTGTTCGGGTACAGGAACAGCCGGTACAGGCCCGAGTACAGCGACACGAGCTGGTCCTCGGAGGCGCCCTCGAACGACATCGTGGCGAGCGCCGCCGACCACCGCCGCTCGGCCTCGGCGCACATGGCGTCGACGTCGCCCGCAGCGCGCAGGTTCGCGGCCGCGTCCTCCGCCGACACCGTCGAGATCCCGAGGAGCACGTCGACCGGCGCCGTCCCGTCGACGACGAACCAGCCGCCGAGCCGGCCGTCCTCGACCGTCGTCCGGTCCGCCACCACGCCGTGGACGCGGAGGTGCACGTGGTGCGGCGGCGTCTGCGGCCGGTCGTCGAGGAGCGCGTCGACGACCCCGACGCCGTCCTCGACCCGCACGGACGCCGAGCGGACGACGCCGTGGTGGTCCAGCACCACCGATGCACGCTCCCCCGGGAAGGTGAACCGGAACCCGAGCGCGAACTCCCCCGCCGTCATCTCCGCGGTCACCCCGCCGTCGAACGCGACCCGGTAGCGGTGCGGGCCCGCGACCTCGTCCGCGCGGTCGAACGTCAGCGCGCGCGCCGCGCGGTCGGTGTCCGGCTCGACGAACGGGCTCGGCATGATCTGGAACACACCGCGGTCACCCATCCACGGCGAGGGGATGTGGGACGTGGCGAACGCCTGGAGCGCCGGCCGGCCGTCGCCGTCGACGTGCTCGTGGTACGCGTACGGCCAGCGAGGATCGGACGCGTCGGTCATGGGCAGCCCGAACACGCCGCCGTGCGGGACCGCCACGAGCGGCGCCGTGTTCCCGCGCGAGAACCGCGACGACGCGTGCGTCCCGCGGGTCGTCACGACGTGGTCGAGCGGCCGGGAGGCCCGGGGCGGCGCCGTCTCGATCCGCACGTCGTCGAGCCAGCCCCGTAGTGGTGCCGCCGCGCCGTCGGCGGCGACCCGGTCGGCGCGGCCGAGCCGCGCCTCCAGACGGTCCACCGTGCGCCCGGCGAACGGCGTCAGGTCGACGGTCCGGCGGTTCCACTGGTCCACCCAGAGCATGCGCGCGTCGTCCTGCGCCTCCGGCGTCATCGGGACCGCGTACTGGTCGCGCGCCGACGCGGAGGCACGGCTGCCGTCCGTGAACACGACGTCGAGCGCGAACGCGGTCGCGTCCCAGAACCCGTCGAGGTCGGCCTCGGTCGGCTCGGCGCGACCGGCCGGCAGCACCCGCTCCGGGAACCACACCCACGTGAGCCGGGCGCCCGCGGCCACCGGCCGCTCGGCCACGAACGGGACCTCGGCGACCGCCTGGTCGCGGCCGTGTCGCTCCACCAGGTACGCCTCGGCGGAGGAGAACCCGACCCCGTTCCGCGCCGCCACCGCCGTCGTCGGACCGCTGCTCCGCACCAGTGCTCGCATCGGGCCAGCCTACGAGCCCGGGCACGGCCCGTCCGCGGCCACCGCCGACCACCATCCCCGCGAGCGACGTGACGATGCGGAACGTCTGCTCGCGGAGCGGTGACCGGCGCCGTGTCATGGGAGTGAGGCTCCGACGCGGGGTCAGTGGTTGACGAAGAAGAAGTAGTGCTGCAGGCCGAAGACGAGCGCGAGGATGCCCCACACGACGCCGATGACGCCGAGGACGATGCCCGCGATCGCCTGGCCGTGACCGCGCTCCCCCTTGGCCGGCGAGCGACGCAGGCCGACGACGCCGAGGACCAGGGCGACGAGGCTGAGGACGCCCCAGAAGCTGATGACGAGGCCGACGATGCCGATGACGAGTGCGGAGATGGCGACGCCGTTGCGCCGTCCGGAGTCTGCGGTGCCGTACCGCTCGGGCTGGGTGTTGGTGACCATGGGATCGGGCTCCTCGGTGTCGTGGTCGGTTGGATGACCTGAGGAAAGCACCGGTTGGAGCGCAGCGTTCCTGGTTCTCAGCGAACGGGGTACAGCGAGGGGGACTTCGCCAGCCAACGGGGGACGTTCCGACCGGCGCGAGCACCACGGCGTTACCGTCACGTGCGGGGGTGGTGCGCGTGCCCGAACAGACACCGACCGACCAGGGCGAGTCCGTGCTCGCGATCCGCGAGGGCCGCTTCGGCGGACCGCCCGTGGACCATCACCGCGCGCTCGTTCGGTCCGTCCTCTGGTTCCTCGCGGCCGCGGCGGCCGTGCTCGTCGTGGGCCTGGCCGTGGAGCGACCGTTCGACCCCAGGACGTTCGCCGCCGCTGGCATGGCCGGTTCCGTCGCCGGCGTGCTCGCCTGCGCCTTCGCGGCACGCGGGAAGCCGGGCGGGTGAGTCCCGACCGTCACACCCGAGCAGCGCGTCCGCGACCGGCGCGTCCGGCGCGCGATCCGGCGCGACGATCCGCGGGAGCTGAGCGAGGAGGAGTACAGCGAGGCCCTCCGGCGCGCGCCCTACATCGCGGCGCGCGCAGCGGTGCAGTCGGGCCAGGTCGGCTGGTACGCGCTCGCGCTCGTCGTCCAGTCGTCCAACCTCCACACGCAGCACGGGCCGCTCGTCCCCGTCCCGGTCCTCGTCCTGCTCGCGATCGCCGCGCTCGTCACCGGGGCGATCGGTCTCGTCGGCCTGCGCCGCTCGTTCGCGTTCGCGCGCCGGCCCGTCCCGCCGAGCTGATCTGCCCCGGCGGTCCTCGTGCCTCTTCCGAGCGGGACTCCAAGCCCGTGCAGGACGCGACGGCCTCGACTCCGCAGGCGGTGACGGCCCTCGGCGCCGCCGCTCCGTGGTACACAACGGGGTCCCTCGGCGCCGGCGCGACCTCCGTGCTGTCGGTCTCCGCGATCACCCGCGCACGGCACCAGACCCGCAGCGAGTGGGGCGATCGAGATCGGGGACGGCTCCGGCCACCCCTGACGGACACAGGCCCGGGCGGTCGGCTCCTCGCCGGCCGCCCGGGCCCGTGCTCGCGCGGATCAGCGTCGCGCGATCGGCTCCTCGCCGTGGTTGATGAGGCCGAGCCACGCGCCGAACCGGCGTCCGCTCACGACCTCACGCTCGTCGGTCTGCTGCTGTGGGTCCACCACGGGTCGCTGCATCGGTGCTCCTGTCGTTCCTGACGAGGTACAACCGGACCGGGCGATGCGCATTCCCGCGCAGCGTGATCCGGCGACGCATGAGTTCGCCGTAGGGCACGGGGAGCGTCTGTCGCACCCCGCCGAGCAGCACCATCGTGCCGTCGACGCGGACCACGTCGAAGCCCGCCATCGTGAGGTCCGCGGTCGGTGTCGGCCCGAGCGCGTCGATCACGACGTCGGCGTCACCCTCGACCGTCGCGGCGATCGCCGACACGTCCGCAGCGCGGTCGCCGACGGACCGGACGGTCCGCACGCGCGGGTCGAGTGCGGCGAGCCGCTCGAGACTGGAGGCGTTGCGCCCAACCAGGCCGGCGTCAAACGGGTCCGCACACGGTCGGGGCGTGTCCAGCACCTGGCGCACGCGTCGTTCCTGGCGCCCGACCAGCCCGAGCAGACGCTGACCATCTACCGGCAGATCTGACGCTCGGGCCGCTGCGACCGCACATCGGCGTCGGCCGGACGGCCCAGGGACGGAGCGCGGCCCCGCACGACGCCGTACGCTGGCTGTCCGGCGCTCGGGTCCTGACCGCCGACCGCATCGAGGAGTCCCTGACATGACCGACCAGACGTCCGTCGACGACGACCGGGTCGGCAGCGATGCTCCACGGGCGACCACACCCGATTCGCTCGAACTCGACCGCACCGACCCGCTCGCCGAACACGTCGCCGCGTTCGTCCCGAGCACCGAGGTCCGTGCGTACCTCGACGGCAACTCCCTCGGGCGGCCGCTCCTCGCCACCGCCGAGCGGCTGCAGCGGTTCGTGACGCACGACTGGGGCAGCCGCCTCATCCGCTCGTGGGACGAGCAGTGGATGACGCTCCCGCTCGAGCTCGGCGACCGGATCGGTGCCGTCTGCCTCGGCGCCGCGGCGGGGCAGACCGTCGTCGCGGACTCCACGACGGTGCTCCTGTACAAGACGATCCGCGCCGCCGTGGCCGCGCGGCCGGACCGCACCGAGATCGTCATCGACGACGACGACTTCCCGACCGACCGCTTCGTCGTCGAGGGCATCGCCGCCGAGTGCGGGCTCTCGGTGCGGTGGATCGCTGCCGACCCGGTCACCGGTGTGGCGGTCGAGCAGGTCGAGGAGGCCGTGTCCACGTCGACCGCGGTGGTCGTGCTGAGCCACGTCGCTTACCGCTCGGGCGTCATCGCCGACGTGCCCGGCATCACCGCGGCGGCACACGCGGTGGGCGCGCTCGTCCTCTGGGACCTGTGCCACTCGGCCGGCGTCGTGCCGACGTCGCTCGACGCGTGGGACGTCGACCTCGCCGTCGGCTGCACCTACAAGTTCCTCAACGGCGGCCCTGGCTCCCCCGCGTTCGCCTACGCCGCCGAGCGGCTGCAGGCCGACCTGCGGCAGCCGATCCAGGGGTGGATGGGCGCCGCCGACGTGTTCAGCATGGCCGACGGCTACACGCCCTCGCCGGGGATGCGCCGGCTCGTCAGCGGGACGCCGCCCGTCGTCGGCATGCTCGCGATGCAGGACATGCTCGACCTCCTCGAGCGGGTCGGCATCGACGCGGTCCGCGCGAAGTCCGTCGCGCTCACCGAACACGCGATCGCGCTCGTCGACGACCTGCTCGCCCCGTTCGGCGTCGTCGTCTCGAGCCCCCGCGACGCCGACGTCCGCGGCAGCCACGTGACGATCACGCACCCGGCGTTCCGCGAGGTGACCGCGGCGCTCTGGGCGCAGGACGTCATCCCCGACCACCGGAACCCGAACGGCATCCGGCTCGGGCTCTCACCCCTGTCGACCACGTTCGCGGAGGTCCGACTGGCCGTCGAGGCGATCCGCGCGGAGCTCGCCGGGCGGTAGGAGCGCGCACGCCGCGTCGTTCCCGGTACGGTCAGCCCCGGGGGCGTGTCATGGCGGGACAGACCGCGGACGACGACCGGTCGACCCCGGCCGCGCGCATCGGGTCGTCAGCACACATCGACTCGTCGCTCGCGATCCACGAGGGCCGTTGCTGCGGACCGCCCGTCGACCACCGCCGGGCGATCCCTTGATCGGTCCTCTGGTTCCTCGGTGCCGCGGGCACCATGCTCCTCGTGTGTCTGCTCGTCGAGCACCATCGGCTCCATCGCTCGTTCGCTCTCGCGCGCCGGGCCGTTCCGGCCTCCTGACCGGTGCCGCTCGGACGACCGCGTCCCGCTCCACGCCGTCGAGTTCTGCGGCGTCCCAGTACGCTGCCGACGTGATCCCTGCGGGCTGGACGATCAACCACTTCTCCCTGAGCAATCCCGAGGGGAAGGGGCAGGGCAGCGTCCCGGCGTTGCTTCGTCGGCTCGCCGACGCCATCGACGGCCTCGGTGACGTCGACGTGCAGGACGTCACCTTCAGCAGCAAGGTGACCGACGGCGAGGATGACCTCACCATGACGGTCTACTACCACCGGGAGCCGCGGCGACGGTAGGGCACCGTTCATCGAAGGACGACGGACGGACATCGCGACGCAGCCGGGCCGGAGCGGGGATCTGAACTGCGCGTCCCTTGCTCGAAGGCCCCGGTCCCTCGCGGAGGGCCGGAGTCGCATCGGCGGCGCAGCGCTATCGCCCGCGCGAGCGGACGAAGAGCACGGCGGCGATGGCCAAAACCACGATGATCCCCGCGACGAACAGCCATGGAGGAACGCCCGCGCCGTGCTGAGGACTCACCGGCGCAGCCGCGAGGCTCACTGCTCTCACTCGATCGACCACCGGCATGTCCCCTCCTGTTCCCGACACGGTTCGTCGTGCGCGGCCTGACCAGCTCTGACGCGCCCTACGGACGCGGGCTGGCGCCGCCCCACCAGGTGTCGAACGGCGTCGCGGGCACGCGGCGCTTGTGCTCGGTGGCCCGGTAGCGGGTCTCGATCGCCTCGGCGACCTCCTCGGGCACGTCGTGCCCCTGCAGGTACGCGTCGATCTCGGCGTAGCTGAGGCCGAGGTTCGCCTCGTCGGTCTGACCGGGCAGGTCGTCGAGCAGGTCGGCCGTGGGCGCCTTCTCGTAGAGCCGCGCCGGCGCGCCGAGGTGCTCGAGGAGCTGACGGCCCTGGCTCTTCGTCAGGCCGGTCAGCGGGGTGATGTCGACGCCGCCGTCCCCGTACTTCGTGAAGAAGCCGGTCACGGCCTCCGCGGCGTGGTCGGTGCCGACGACGAGCAGACCGCGCTGCCCGGCGACCGCGTACTGCGCGACCATCCGCATACGGGCCTTGACGTTGCCCTTGACGAAGTCGCTCAGGGCGGTGCCCGACTCGGCGACGTCCTGGACGACGCCGTCGACCCCGTGCTCGATGTTCACGGTGATGCCCGGGTCGGCGGCGATGAAGCGGAGCGCGAGCTGCGCGTCGTCCTCGTCGGCCTGCACGCGGTACGGCATGCGCACCGTGGTGAACTCGGCCGGATGCCCCTCGGCCCGGAGCGACTCGACGGCGAGCTGGCACAGACGCCCGGCGAGCGAGGAGTCCTGACCGCCGCTGATCGCGAGCACGAAGCCCTTGGCGCCGGTGGCGAGCAGGTAGTCCCGGAGGAAGGCGACACGGCGCGCCACCTCCTGCTCCGGGTCGATGACCGGCTGGACGTCGAGGTCGGCGGCGATGGCCGCTTGGAGTTCACGCACGGAACCAGTATCCCGCCGTCGGCGCCGCCGGCACGAAAGCCGAGTCGAACCGCGTCACCTGCTCGTCGGTCTCCCAGTCGTCGTCGTCCCGTGGTCCACGGCCGACGGGGCGAGGAGCTCGCACCCGCAGCTCCGGGCGACGACGAGGTTCCCACGGAGCCGACTGCGCGCTGCCGGAGCCGTCGGGTCCGCGATGCCTGCGATGAGCTGCCGGGCGGCGAGTTCCGCGATCAGCTCAACGTCCTGCCGCACCGTCGACAGCGGCGGCACGGTGTACGGGGCGATCCGCGTGCCTCCCACTGCGACGACGGCGACGTCCTCGGGGACGCGGAGCCCGAGCTCCGCACAGGCGGAGATGACGCCGACCGCCTGGGCGTCGTTCGTGGCGAAGACGGCGGTGGGGCCGCGGCCGTGGACGACCCAGGGACGACCGTGACTGCTCAGGAGCTGCATGGCGGCCGAGTACCCACCCTCCTCCGAGATCTCCCCGTAGGCGAGCAGTTCCGGTCCGGAGGGCAGTCCCTCGCTCCCGGTCGCGGTGCGCCACCCGGCGATGCGCTCCGCCTCGCTGGTGAGCCGCGGCGTCCCGGCGATGCAGGCGACCAGCATGTGCCCGTGCTGCAGGACCAGGTGCCCGACGGCGGTCGCGGCGTCCAACGCGTCCTGGGCGCTCACGGTCGACCAGCCCGGATGGGTCCCCGCTCCGTCGAGACTCACCACGGGGCGATCGGCCTGCCACGTCGGGGTGCTGGCGAGCGAGACCCCGGGGGCGAACACGAGGCCGTCGACGTTGCGGTCGATGAACGACTGCAGGTACCGCTCCTCACGTGCCCGGTCGAAGTACGTGTTGCCGGTGAGCACGAGGTAGCCCCGAGCGCTGAACTGCCGCTCCACCGACTCCCCGAGTTCCGCCATGAACGGATCGCGGGGGTTCGGCGTGAGGTACCCGATCGACCGGGTGCTGCCGTTGCGGAGCGACGACGCGATGGCGTTCGGTCGGTACCCGAGGTCGGCGATCGCCGCCTCGACCCGCTCGCGGGTGGTGGCGGAGACGGGGCGCGGCCCGTTGTTGATGACGTAGCTCACGACGGCGGGCGAGACCCCCGCAGCCCGAGCGACGTCCGACCGTGTCACTGGCATGGGTCGATCTTCCCGCGTCAGCTGATCGGTCCGGTGACGGCCCTCTCCGTCGTGAGGTCGGCGAGCGTCGGGTACGAGGACTGCGCCCCCGGCGTGCGGACCGCGAACGTCCCGGCGGCCACACCGATCGCGGTCGCCTCGCCGAGCCCGCCGCCGCGCGCGAGCGTCGCCGCGAGTGCACCGACGAACGCGTCGCCGGCGCCGGTCGTGTCGACGACCCGGTCCGGTGGCGTGGCGGGGAGGTGCCCCTCGCCTCCCGAGTCGGCCCAGCAGGCGCCCTGCGCGCCGAGGGTGATGACCACCGAACGGGCGGTACCGAGCAGGGTGCGGACCGCCGCAGCGGCCTGCTCCGGATCCGCGATGGGCCGCCCGACGAGCGCGGTCGCCTCGGACTCGTTGAGCACCAGTGGGTCGCAGACCGCGAGCAGGTCGTCCGGGAGGCGCTGGTACGGAGCGAGGTTCAGCACGCACCGCGCTCCCGCCTCCGCCCCCGCCCGGAGCGCCGTCGCGATGATCTGCGGTCGGAGCTCCGCCTGCACGACGACGATCGCCCGCTCGGCCTCCGCCGCGAGGCGTCGCACCGTCCGGTCGACGCGGCTCGCGGTGAGCGCGAAGTTCGTGCCGGGCACCACCGTGATCGCGTTCTCGCCGGAGTCGTACACCGACACGAGCGCGAGTCCCGTCCGACCGCGGTCGATGATCTCGACCTCCGAGGTGTCGACGCCCTCGCTCCGCAGGCCACGGAGGAGGTCGGTGCCGTCCGGGTCGTCACCGACGCTGGCGACGAAGCTCACGTCGCCGTTGAGCCGTGCTGCGGCGACGGCCTGGTTCGCTCCCTTGCCACCGGGCTGTCGCAGGAGGTCCTGGGCGAGGACCGTCTCCCCCGGCGCAGGCGGAGCGGTCACCCGCACGATGTAGTCCTGGTTGGCCGAGCCGACGACGATGATGTGCGCGGATCCCGGCGCTTCCGTGCTCACTTCTCACCACTTCCGATCGACAGCCGGCCGAAGAACCGCTGCAGGATGAAGAGACTGATCGCCGGCACGAGCGACAGCAGGACGGCACCCGCGAAGTTCTCGCCGTAGTTCGCGCTGTGCTCCCCGAACGTCGACGCGAGCGCCACCGGCGCGAGCTGCTTCGAGTCGTCGGTGACGACCAGCAGCGGCCACAGGTACGAGGTCCACTGCGCGAGGAAGATGAGCAGGGCGGAGTTCGTCAGCGCCGGACCGGACATCCGGAGGTACAACGAGAAGAGGATCTTCGGCTCGCTCGCGCCGTCGAGCATGGCGGCTTCTCGGTAGGAAACCGGGATGCCGAGGAACGCCTGCCGGAGGTTGAAGATGGCCAGGCCGTTCCCGATCCCGGGCAGGATCAGACCGATGAGGCTGTTGCCGAGCCCCCAGTCCGTGAACTGCTGCGCCAGCGGGATGGCGATCGCCTCGAAGGGGACCATGAAGCTGATCACGATGACGGCGAAGACGACGTTCCGTCCGCGGAACCGGTACACGGCGAGCGGGTACGCGGCGGCCGCGGACACGAGGATCCCGACGACGACGGACGCGATGCACACGATCGCCGAGTTGAGGAGCGCCGTGCCGAAGCCGTCGTGGACGAGCAGCCCGACGTAGTTCTGCACCGTCACCCGCGAGGGGACGAACAGGCGCCAGGTCAACGGCGACATGGTCGTGAGCACGTCCATGTTCGGCCGGAAGGACCCGATGAGGATCCACAGCGCCGGGAGCATGAAGACGGCGCTGACGACGATCGCGACGACCGTCAGCACGAAGCGGGTCGTCGACCACCGCCGCCGACGGGGTGCTCCGGGTGACGCGACGTCGTCGCTCACGGTCGACGCGACCGCGGCCGGGAGGCCCACCATGCCGCTGTCGGCCGTCATGCGTCCTCTCCGTCCTCGCGGAGCAGCCGGAACTGCAGGACGACGAACACCAGCATGATCACGGTCAGCACGATCACCTCGGCCGAGCCGAGGTTCTGGCTGCCGTACCCGTAGGTGGTCCGGTACGCGTCGAACATGAGCAGCGTGGTGCTGTCCTGCGGTCCACCGTTCGTCAGCAGCTGCACGGGGACGAACAGCACGAAGTTCGCGACCGTGTCGGCGACGAGCACGAACAGCAGCTGTCGACGGAGCATCGGCAGGGTGATCCGCAGGAACGTCCGGACGGGACCGGCGCGGTCGAGCTTGGCCGCTTCGTAGAGCTCGCCCGGGATCGCCTGGATGCCGGACACCAGGAACATCATCCAGTAGCCGATGCCGATCCAGGACGCGACGATGATGATGCAGGCCAGCGCCTGCCGCGGCGAGGTGAGGAACGGCTGCGTGCCGCCGCCGATCGCGGTGATCGCAGCGTTGATCGGCCCCTGCGGGTTGAACGCCGCGCCCCAGGCGATGCAGGAGCCGACGATCGGGATCGTCACCGGCACGACGAGGAGTGTCCGCCAGAGCCCGACGAGCGGGATCCGCTGCGTGAGGAGCACGGCGACGAGGAGCGCGACCACGATCTGCAGCGGGTTGATGACGACGTTGAACAGGAGCGTGCGGCCGACCGTCGCCAGGAAGGCCGGATCGCCGAACAGCGACTCGTAGTTGCCGAGTCCGGTGAAGGTCGGGGGGATGAGGCCGCCCGGGAACGCCTTGAGCAGGCTGGACCCGACGGCGTCGATCGTCGGGGCGACCCGCAGGACGGCGAGGGCGATGACCGCGGGGGCGAGGAATACGATGCCCCAGACGAGCTCGCGTCGTGCGCCCGCGCGGCCGGTGCGGCGCCGAACCGGGACGGGCGTGCCGAAGCGGTTGCGGACCTCCCGGGGTGCGGTCCGGGGACCGGGGCGGCGCGCGCGGGCCGCCCCGGTCGTGGTGTCGGTGGTCGAGATCACGGGCGGCCTACTTGTACTTCGCCCAGGCGGTCGTCAGCTTCGCCTTCGCGGCGTCGAGCGCCTGCTTCGGGTCGGCCCCGTTCCGGATGTCCGAGTAGGCCTGGTTGATGATGGACTCGAACTCGATGTAGCCGATCGTCTTGACGCGCGACACCGCGGTCTGCGACGTCTCGTGGTTTATGATCTTCGCCGCGTCGGCCCCTGCAGCCGACTGGAACACGGGCTTGTCGAAGTAGAGCTGCTTGCCCTTGACGTTCGCGGCGAGCTCCGGGTTGCTCCGGTAGCGGATGTAGCCCGAGCCGTTGTCGACCGCGAGCCACTTCATGAACACCGCGGTGGCGTCCTTCTGCTTGCTGAAGGGGTTCATCGCGACGGACCACGAACCGGTCGGCGTCGCGACCTGCTTGCTGTCCGCGAAGGCGGGCATCGGTGCCACGCCCCAGTGCACCTTCGACGCCTGGAGCTCGGGCAGGAGCCAGGGCCCCTCGACCGAGTACGCCACCTGGCCGGCGAGGAACGCGGGGTCGGTCTGGTCAGCGGTCATGCCCTTCGGAGCCGCGCCCGAGGCGAAGATCGAGCGGTACCACGTCATCGCCTTCACCCACGCGCTGTTGGTGAAGTCCGGCGTCAGGTTGTCCGTGCCGTCCGCGCCGACCGAACCTCCGAGCTGGACCGAGAGCGGCTCGAGCTGGTAGTAGCGGTCGAACTGGCCGAACGTCATGCCGTACTGCGCGCCGGCCTGCTTGGCCTTCAGCGCGTCGGACGCCAGGTCCTGCCAGGTCATCCGGCTGCTCGTGGACGGGGAGGGTGTGGGGAGCCCGGCCTTCGCCAGCAGGTCCTTGTTGTAGTACAGGAGCTGCGTGGAGTTCGCGATCGGGAGGGCGTACAGCTTGCCCTTCTGGACGCCCGTCTCGTACGACACCTTGTCGAACGACGACGAGTACCCGCCGAACTGGGACGTCAGGTCCTCGGCCTCACCGCGGCTGGCCAGCGCGGCGATGCGCGGCTGGTCCGCCCAGTAGAGGTCCGGGTCACCGCCCTTGTTCGACACGTGCGAGTCGACGGTCGAGTTGAGGGAGTCGAACGGCACGGTCTGCCACTTGATCGTGATGTTCGGGTGTGCCTTCTCGAACGCGTCGACGACCGGCTGCATGTTGTCCGGGGACTTGAGGCTGAGGATGCTGAGCACCTTGACGGTGGTCTTCGGGTCCTTCGACGGGATGGACCAGCTCCCCGAGGAGGATGCGGCACCCCCGCCGCTCGAGCATCCGGTCAGGGCGAGTGCGCCGGCGATGACGCCGGCGGCGGTGACGAGCAGCCGACGACGGCCGTGGTGGACGTGTGATCGCATTGGTCCCTCCATTGGGTGTGCGGATCGTGGGTACGGTGAACGGCCCGGCGCCCGGGGCGGGCGACGGTTGTGGCGGGCAGCGGGCGGAGCGGGTGCCGGTCGGGCGCTCCGACGGCTCAGAGGTCGGCGATGCGCCCCAGGAAGTGGTCGGTGAACGCGGCGACGTCGACCTCCGTCGCGATCCTGCAGTTCGGCGCGGGTGCGTCCGGCCCGTGCCCGAGGTCGGTGACGAGCACGCCGCGCGCGAGTCCGTCGCCGGTGACAACGTCGACCGCGGCGTCGACCCAGGTGAGGAACTCGGGGTGCGTCAGCGCCGCGACGGCGAGCGGGTCGTGCATCGCGCACGAATCGCGGTTGCGCGGGTCGCCCGGGTCGCGCTCGGCGATGTGGTCGATCCACGCGTTCGTCGATTCGCCCGCGAGGGTGGCGAAGTCGCGGCCCGAGTCGGTGAGACGACGAGCGTCGTCACGGGTGAGTCGGACCTGCAACGTGACGTCGAGACCGACCCACCGCTGCGGTGCACCGGAGCGCAGCACGGTCGCGGCGGCCTCCGGGTCCACCCACACGTTGAACTCGCCCGGCATGCTCCGGTGGGCCATGGTGCCGAGGAACACGCCGCCCATCATCACGATCTCCTTGACCGACGACGCCAGTCGTGGCTCCATCGTGAGAGCGAGCGCGATGTTCGTCAGCGGCCCGATCGCGCAGATCGTGATCTCGCCCGGGTTCGCCATCACGTGCTCGATGATCCGGTGCGCCGCGTGGCCCGGGTCGGGCTCCAGGCCGACCCCGTACGTGCTGACGACCTCGGGGGACGGCTCACGCCGGCGCTCCGGGTGGACGAGCGGTGTCGGGGCGCCCTTGACGACCGGGACGTCGATGCCCAGCCGACGGCGGAGTTCGAGCGTCAGGAGCGTGGCGCTCTCGACGTCGGTGTTCCCGTTGACGGTGGTGACCAGTTCGAGGTCGATCTCGGGTTCGGCCACCGCGAGGGCGAGCGCGAACCCGTCATCGATGTCGCTGCCCGGGGCACCCATGGCGAGGTCGGTGTCGAGGATGAGACGAGTCATCGCGAACTCCCTTGTTCAACTCGTGTTGCGTCGCTTCCTGACTGCGAGTTAACACGAGTTGCGCGGCGTGGACAAGGGGTGATCCGGAAATGGTCGGGCGAGAGACCTCGATGGGCGTCAGCGTCCGCGCTCCGGTCGATCACCGCAGTCGCGCGGGCTCGGCCATCCCGTCTCCTCCGGGGACCGCTTCCACACCAGCTCCGACCGAGCCCCCGCGCCACGAACTCGGAGGAGGAGCCACCCTGCCTCAGCCCCCTTGAAAGCGGACCCGTTGATCGCTCGGGTCGCTCATCAGGCCACGCCGGTCGTATCGCCCGACCGCGATCCGTCAGTGCAGACCTGATCCCCACCGGGAGCGGGCTGAGGCTCCGCGCTTCCCGGGCCTCGGTGACCTCGGGTCCGGACTCGGACACCACACGAACGGCGTCGCGACGCGCGAGAGCTGTGGTACGCGCGACAGGAGGCGGACGACCGCGATTCCCACGAGTGCCCCGACGGTGTTGCCGATCACGTCGTCGATGTCGGCGACACGCCCCGTGCTCACGGTCATGTCGCCGACGAGCTGGACCACTTCGATCGTGACGCTCAGCAGGAACGCGATGGTCCCGAGTCGGATGACGGATCCCCGGACGAGGAACGGCAGGAGCACCCCGATCGGAACGAACAGGACGATGTTGAGGACCATGCCCGACGGGTCGCGCGGCACGGTCGCCACCGGGATGAGTTGCACGAACACCGGCCATGGCGGGAGCGTGGCTCGTTCCGCGCCGAGGACGATCGGGGCGGGGAACAGCACCGACCGGAGCAGCACGATCCCGAACAGGCAGGCGGCGCCAGCGGTGATCGTGCGCGAGAGGGTCAGGCGGTCGCGCTGCCGCAGCCGCCACAACAGGAGCACCCAGACGACGATCGCGGCAGGGATGAGGACGGGCAGCGCGGGAACCACGGACGGCAGGCTATCGGCGACGCTCGCGCTGTGCCTGCGCGGGCGGAGGTCGTGGCAGCTGCCGTCAATGGTTCCTGCGGCGCTGCGCAGACAGGGCGCGAACCCATCGGAGCCAGCCTTCGAGCTCGGCTCGTGCTGCCTCCACACTGTGGTGACTTCCCTCGACGGTCCCGTCGATCGAACGCGCCGCGAAGCCCTGCTCGTGGGTCACCGAGCCGACGAGGTGTCCTCCGAGGAACGCGTCGAGACCATCATCGCCCTCCACCCACGCCAGATCGTGGAACGCGTCGGTCCCGGCTGGCAGATCGCTCATGGTTCGTCCTCGCGATCCTCGGGGCACCAGCGGTTCGAGCTGAGGCTGCCGCGGTGCTGCTCGGCTCGAGAAGATCCACGCGCGGATCGCGGGGTCTCGGTCGATCGCCTACCGGTGGACGTCGGCCGTGGAGCGCGATTGGGGCCGCTGCACGATGACGACCGGGCAACCGGGCCCACCCTGGTAGACGAGCGTGCCGCCCCCGTCGAGGTCGACGTGCTTCACACCGGGGTCGTTGACCAACGAGTCGAGCTGCCGGCCATCGGCCACGACGTCGAGGCGGTACTCGCGGCCGCCCACGACCGCGTACACGTCGTTCACGCTCGACCCCGGGGCGTGAAGGAGATCCTCTCCGCGGCGCGGGTCACTTCCTTCGCCCGCGCATCACGGTCCTCGGCCTCGCCCTGTGCCACATCGATCCGTCGCTGCTTCTCCGCGGCCACGTTCCGGCTGATCTCATCGATCACCGTTGCGATCTCCTCCGCGAGACCCTGCTCGAGCTCTTCCAACGAGGTGTGACCGATCAGGAGGCGACGATCGGCGATCTCGAGCGTGACCTCGGGGTACCCCGCCGTCGCCATGGCGTTCCGGACACTGCTCGTGACGATCGCCTGGGCCTCCATGGGCTCGGGACGACGGTTGAACACCGCCGGGACGGTGTACCGCGCCGACGAGGCGGGGAGCGGGTTGGGAAGGCCAGAGGCCACGACGCCGGCGAGAGCCAGGGATTGGAGATGGGTGTCGGTCATGATGTCGCCGCTTCCGTCGACGGCTCCCGCACGCTCGCGCTCGAGAGGATCCCGAGCGGATCTGTGGTGGCCGCTCCTCGAGCCTCCTCTCGGCGCCTGGAAGCGCGCCTGCGACCCATGGCAGCGCGCGGATCAGTCGGAGAAACCGGCGGACGAGGTGTGCCGGGGTCGCCGGGGGCAGGAGGAGGGACCTCTCAAGGGCGCGGCTACCGAGCTGGCTGGACCTTCGATCCCGGCACGGCGACGACGACGGTGGTGCCCCTGGAGGGACTCGAACCCCCAACCCTTTCCTTAGGACGGAACTGCTCTTCCATTGAGCTACAGAGGCAGGCGCCAGCCACTCTACCGGCCCCACCACGCACGGACGGGAGGCGCGACACCAGCCGGTGCCGCGCCTCCCGTCCGATCGATGTGGAGGGTGGGGCGGCTCCTACGCGGACGCCACCGGCTGCTCGGCCCCGGCCTCGGCCCGCGCGGTCGCGGGCGCAGCGCCGAGCGCCGACTCCGCGTCATCAACGGCCCCGGCGGCAGACGCCACCCCGCCCTGCGCCGCCCGCCGGTGCCCCGGCAGGAACAGCACGGCGACCAGGAGCACGACGGCGATCGCGGCGATCGCGACGAACACCAGGTGCATCGCGGTCATGAGCCCGGCGCCCTCGGGGACGCCGGCGGCGTTGAGCTGCACGTGCGCGTTGACGACCGCGCCGAACACCGCGACGCCGATGGCCGAACCCATCGAGCGGGCGAACATGTTCGTGCCGGTCACGGCACCGCGCTCGCTCCAGGTGGCGGACGACTGGGCGGCGATCAGGGTCGGCACGGCGGTCAGGCCCATGCCCGCGCCGATGACGAAGCAGAACAGGGCGACGAGCCAGATCGACGAGTGCACGGCGAGCGTGATGGTGAGCACCGCACCGATGAGCACGAGGGTCGACCCGATGACCGAGGTGACGCGGAACCCGAACCGCAGGTAGAAGCGCCCGGCCTGCGACGCCGAGATCGGCCATCCGAGGGTGAGCGCCGCGAGCGCGAACCCGGCGATGAGGGGCGACGCCCCGAGGACGTCCTGCGCGTAGATCGGCACGTACGTGGACAGGCCCATCACGATGACGCCGATGATGAGCGACGCGATCGTGGACGCGGCGACCACGCGCCGCTTCAGCAGGCCGAGCGAGAAGATCGGCTGCGCGACGCGGAGCTCGACGACGACGAACGCGACCAGGAGGACCGCGGCGGCGATGAAGATCGCGAACGACGCGGGGGCGTCCCAGGCCCACGACGTCCCGCCCTCGAGCAGACCGAGCAGGAGCGCGGTCGTCCCGCCGCCGAGCAGGGCCGCGCCGAGGTAGTCGATGCGCTGCCGGTCCTGCGACGCGTCACGTTGCTCGTGGTAGGCGCGGATGAGCATGACGCCGGCGACGATGGCGAGCGGGATGTTGATCCAGAAGATCCACCGCCACGCGCCGATCTGGCTGAACAGGCCACCGAGGGTCGGCCCGACGACCGAGGCGATGCCCCAGACCGAAGCGAGGTAGCCCTGCGTCTTCGCGCGCTCCTCGAGCGTGTAGATGTCGCTCGTGATCGTCATCGAGATCGGCAGCACGGCGCCCGCGCCGAGGCCCTGCACGACCCGCGCCAGGATGAGGACGGGCATCGACCACGCGGCGCCACACAGCACCGAGCCGAGCAGGAACAGGCCGATCCCGACGAGCAGCAGGCGCTTGCGGCCGAGCACGTCGGCGAGGCGGCCGTAGATCGGCACCGAGACCGCCTGCGCGAGCAGGTACACCGAGAACAGCCAGGGCAGCTGCTGGAAGTGCCCGAGGTCCTTGGCGATGGACGACGACGCCGTCGCGATGATCGTGGAGTCGAGGGCGACCAGTGCGGTCGCGAGCATCAGGGCCAGGAGGATCGGGCCGCGCTCGGAGCGCAGGCCCACGCCGGAGCGAGCAGGAGGTGCAGAGGGTGCAGACACCTCCGGGGCAACTCCGAGCGCTGGTTCAGCATTCCGCAGACACGCCGGACGGGAGGCCCGGCACCCGCTGGCCCCGTCCCTCCCGTCCGACGCCCGCCGGGTCAGGCGGCGGCGAGGTACTCGTCCCAGTCCGGCTGCGGCCGCTCGATGCCGCGCACGATCCACGCCGTGCCGTGCGGAGCACGTGGGCGGAAGCGCAGCGTCCAGCCCATCTCGTGCGGGGTGCGGTCACCCTTGACGTTGTTGCAGGCCAGGCAGCACGCCACGAGGTTCTCCCACGAGTCCGCACCGCCGCGGGACTTCGGGTGCACGTGGTCGATCGTCGTGGCGTGCCGGTTGCAGTAGGCGCAGCGGTTGCCGTCGCGGCGCAACACTCCGCGGCGGGACACGGGGACGAGCCGGCTCTGCGGGATGCGCACGTACCGGGTGAGGACGATGACCGACGGCCGGTCGTAGCTCGTGGTGGAGCCGAATACCGGGTGGTCGGCGTCGGCGGTGATGACGGTGGCCTTCTGGTTCATGACCAGGACGAGGGCCCGTCGGAACGAGATCACCGCGAGGGGTTCGTAACCGGCGTTGAGGACGAGAGTGCGCATGGGGTCCCTTCCGACGTGCCTGGACGGCTTCCAGGCGGACGACGCTGCTCACGGTCCCCTCGGTCCTCGAGCGGGTGACCCGACTCCGGAAGCAGAAGAGCACCGCCCTGGTGGGCGGTGCTCAGTTCGCGGGCGCGTGCTGGGGCACGCGGCAGGTCGTGGTCGACCATATGTCGACGTGCGCGCGCCGACCCATGGTGCGGGTCGTGCGGCAGGCTGGCATGTGATCTCCCGTTCGAGGTCGAGTGGACCGTGTCGCCAGGTTAACCCAGAAACCGGCCCGACACGAGAGCGTGTGGACCCGTTTCCGGTGCGTTCAGCGGGCCTGGGCCCGTCCGTTCACTTGATGCCGAAGCGGACGATGTGGTAGTCGGTCGTCCAGATCGGGCGGATGCTGACCGAGCCGCCGGGCTTCGGGGCGTCCATGATCATGCCGTTGCCCATGTAGAAGCCCTCGTGCGCCTCGGTGTTGAAGATCACGACGTCGCCGGGCTGGGCCTCGGAGGTCGGGATCGTCGTGCCGGCGGCGTCCTGCAGCGGCACGGAGTGCGCGAGCGAGATGCCGAACTGGGCGTAGACGTACATGACGTACCCGGAGCAGTCGAAGCCGGCCGGAGTCGCGCCGCCGTAGACGTACGGCGTGCCGATGTACTGCTCTGCGACCGAGACGACCTGCGACAGGCTGAAGCTCGGGTACTTCGGGCTCGCGACGTAGTCCGCGGCGCTCGGACCGGTGTACGAGGCGTACGAGGCGGCGGTCTGCGCGCGAGCCGTGGCGAGGGCGGTGTCGCTCGTCGTGGTCGTCGTCGTCGCGGTGGACGCGGTGACCTTCGGGGCGACGACCTTCGGGGCCGTCGCGGTGTAGCCGTCGCGGACGGTGTCGGCGAGCGCCGCGGTGTTCGCGACGGTGAGCGACTGGCTGTCCGCCGAGCGGAGGTTGCCCTGGGCGACGGCCTGCTGCGAGCCGGCGGTCGGCTGCGGGGCGGTCGCGGCGATGGCGGGGAGTGCCATGGTGCCGAAGAGTCCGGCCGTGATCGTCATGACGGCGACCGGCAGGACCTTGCGCTTCCCGCGCGCGGCCGGCCGGGAGGCGCTGCTCGCGACCGCCGCGCGGCTGGCGGCGGCACGGCGGGCGGCGGTGGCGACCGGGGACTTGGCGAACGACGATGTGACCGGCGCGATGGGAGCCTCGAGCTCCGGGTCGACGGAGCGAACCACGGCGGCGCCGGCCGCGACGGCGGGCTTGGGGGCCGGCTCGGTCGCCGCCACGAGGGTGGTCTCGGCAGCGGGTGCGGCCTCGACGATGGCCTGCTCGGACGCCGCGGCAGTCGTCGCGGCGACCGCGACCGGTGCGACGGGCGCGGTCGACCCCGTGCGGGCGGCGGCGGCCTCGGCGGCGCGGCGCTCGCGGCGACTCGCGAACTGGATGTCGGTCGAACGGGCGGCGGCACCCGTGGTGGTGTCGGCTCGCTGGGCGTCCGTGGTGGAACCGGTCTGCGTCAAGAGTGTTGTCTCCGGCGCCTCGACTGCACACGCGACCGAGGCCGTCGGGTGCAACCCCATCCGTTCGTCATCGTTTCCGATCAGGCAGGAGACGGGTTCGAGACGTCCTGCCACGGTTCCCGCCAGCTCGCTTCCAGGCTCTGCGGGACTCGTCGAGTGTACGCAACGCCTCCGACGGTGTCGAGGCCTGCGAGCAAGTTGGTAACGATTCGATCAAGAAAGCCTGGTCAGAGGCCGTTTTGACATGTTCCGACGCCGCGCGGGCGGGACCGCCGGAAGTCGTGTAGGCGCCCCGATCCGGGTACCCCGCAGCCCACCGCTCGGGGTACGCCGAGGGGGACGGCATCCCCGGCCGTCAGCTGCCGATGTACACGTGCTGTGCGACCTCGACCGGCAGCTCGAGGCCCTGGTCCTCGCCCTCGACCCGCACGGCGACGTACGCTCCGGCGCGCTGCACGCTCGCGGTCCGTCCCGGCATGACCCCGGCGGCACGGAGTTGCGCGAGGAGTTCCGGCTCGAACTGCACGGGTTCGCCCAGGCGGCGGATGGTCCCCGTGCTCACCGTCGACGAGCCGTCGGTCGCGGCGACGATGCTCCGGACGCCGTCGAGGAACCGTCCGGCCGGGGCGTCGCCGAGCTCGTCGAGGCCGGGGATCGGGTTGCCGTAGGGGGACTCGGTCGGGTGGCCGAGCATCTCGATGATCCGACGCTCGACCTGCTCGCTCATGACGTGCTCCCAGCGGCAGGCCTCGTCGTGGACGAAGGCCCAGTCGAGACCGATGACGTCGGACAACAGGCGCTCGGCCAGCCGGTGCTTGCGCATGACGTGGGTGGCCCGCTGGCGACCCTCCGACGTGAGCTCGAGGTGGCGGTCCCCGGAGACGACGACCAGGCCGTCGCGCTCCATGCGGGCGATGGTCTGCGAGACCGTGGGACCCGAGTGTCCGAGTCGCTCCGAGATCCGTGCGCGCAGGGGGACGATCGCCTCCTCCTCGAGGTCGAGGATCGTGCGCAGGTACATCTCCGTGGTGTCGACGAGATCGGTCACCGGAACGCCTCCCCTGTCACGTGCACAACTCCTCCAGCCTACTTGTTCACATGCCGCGGCCCGGACAGTGCTCCACAGGGGGTCGCGCGCTCGTCCGGGCGTGGGATACCAGCTCACTAGGATCGACGCATGGCAGACATCGTCATCCCCGCTGACCTCCTCCCCACCGACGGACGCTTCGGCTGCGGCCCGTCCAAGATCCGCGGTGCGCAGCTCGAGTCCCTGGTGACGGCAGGGGCGACGATCCTCGGCACGAGCCACCGTCAGGCGCCCGTCAAGAACCTCGTCGGCAGCGTTCGCGAGGGCCTCGCGACACTGTTCGACATCCCCGACGGGTACGAGGTCGTGCTCGGCAACGGTGGCTCGACGGCGTTCTGGGACGCCGCCGCGTTCGGCCTCGTCGAGCGCCGTGCCGAGAACCTCTCGTTCGGCGAGTTCGGCTCGAAGTTCGCCAAGGCGGTCGCCGCTCCCTGGCTCGAAGCCCCGCACGTCGTCACCGCGCCCGGTGGCTCCCGGTCGGAGCTCGAGATCGTCGAGGGCGTCGACGTCTACGCCTACCCGCACAACGAGACCTCCACGGGCGTGATGGCCCCCGTCGTCCGCGCGGCCGGCGATCCCGGCGCGCTGACCGTCGTCGACGCCACGAGCGCCGCCGGTGGCGTGCAGTTCGACACCGGTGCCGCCGACGTCTACTACTTCGCACCGCAGAAGAACTTCGCATCCGACGGCGGTCTGTGGCTCGCCCTGTTCTCGCCGGCCGCGATCGAGCGCGTCGAGCGCATCGCCGCGAGCGACCGCTACATCCCCGAGTTCCTCAGCCTGAAGAACGCCGTGGACAACTCGCGCCTCGACCAGACGCTGAACACCCCCGCGATCACGACCCTCCTGCTGCTCGACGACCAGATCCGGTGGATCAACGGGTCGGGCGGCCTGGCTTGGGCGGACATCCGCACCAAGGAGTCGTCGAACGCGCTCTACGAGTGGGCCGAGTCCGTCGACTACGCCACGCCGTTCGTCGCCGACCCGGCACACCGGTCGCAGGTCGTCGCCACCATCGACCTCGACGACGCGATCGACGCCAAGGCCGTCAGCGCCGCGCTCCGGCAGAACGGCATCGTCGACACGGAGCCGTACCGCAAGCTCGGCCGCAACCAGCTCCGCATCGCGACGTTCACCGCGATCGACCCCGACGACGTCCGTCAGCTCATCAAGGCCATCGACTACACGGTGGCCGCGCTGCGCGGCTGACGGCCGCACGACGGACGACGACGGCCCCCGGGATCCGATCCCGGGGGCCGTCGTGCGCCTCCCGGCCACAGGTCGCCACAGCGTCCGATCCGGCCGGGAGGCCCGGCGTCACTCCGCCTCGTCCGCCGCCTCGCCATGCCCAGCGCTGGTGCGACCTGCGTCGTCGTCGGAGTCGTCCGCGTCAGAGTCGTCGTCGTCCGCGTCGTCGTCCTCGTCAGGCTCGTCGTCCTCGTCCGAGTCGTCCTCGTCCGAGTCGTCCCCGTCCGAGTCGTCCTCGTCCGAGTCGTCCCCGTCGTCCTCGTCACCTTCGACGACGGCGATGGCCTCCTCGACGTCCACGCCGTCGAACGCGTCGTCGCCCAGGTCGTCGTCCTCGTCGGAGTCGTCCTCGTCGTCGTCGAGCAGGTCCTCGTCGTCCTCGTCCGCGTCGTCGTCGTCGTCCTCGTCCGACTCGTCCTCGTCGTCGTCCTCGTCAGGGTCGTCGTCGGAGTCGTCCTCGTCCGAGCCCAGGTCCTCCCCGTCGCCGGCCTCGGCGTCCGCATCGCCCTCTTGCGTCGCCCGGTACTCGGCGAGCCGCTCCGACCACGGCACCCAGTCGGGCGCGAGCAGCGAGCCGTCGCCGGGCATCAGCTCGACCTCGAGCACGGTGGGGTCCTCGCCGTCGACCTGCGCCAAGCTGACGGTCCAGCGCCATCCGGGGTAGCCGGGCATCGTGTTGGCGAACAGCACGGACACGACGCCGTTGCCCTCGTCCACGGTGCCGACGACCGCTCCGACGGTGTCCTCGGGCGTGACCTCGAGCAGCGCGGTACGCGCGAGCCCAGTCGGGTCCTCGATCACGGTCAGGCGTCCAGCTGGTCGGCGACGTGGCGGAGGATGGCCGCCGTCCGCGACCCGTTCTTCGGGTAGTGGCCGTGGCGCAGGTCGCCGCTGATGCGGTCGAGCTCCTTCACCAGGTCCTCCACGATGACGGCCATGTCGTCGGCCGAGCGCCGGTTGATCTTCGCGAGGCTCGGACCCTCCTCGAGCACGCGGACCGACAGCGCCTGCGAGCCACGCTTGCCCGCGACGACGCCGTACTCCAGACGCGCTCCGGCCTTGACGGTGGTGACCCCGGACGGGAGCGCCGACGCGTGCAGGAAGACCTGGTCGCCGTCATCGCCCGTGATGAAGCCGAACCCCTTCTGCTCGTCGTAGAACTTGACCTTGCCGGTCGGCATGACTGCACTCCTCGATCTGACGTCCGCGGTGTCCGCGGACGGCGTTCCTTGTCGATCATCCTGTGTCGACTATCCTGAGCCGGTGGCCAAGACCCGATCAACCGCGCGACAGCGTCCCGTTCGGACGCAGGCCACCGGCCCTGCGCAGTCGACCAGGACCCCGGAGCGCCCGCAGACGCCCGAGCCCCCGGTGGCCAATCGTATCGAACGCATTCTGATGTACATGATCGCGGGGATCATCGCGGTCGCACTCGTGTGCTTCCTCGTGCTCATCGTGGCGTGGCTCACGGTCGGGTCCATCCCCGGCACGGGCATCTGGCCGACGGTCGAGGCCTTCCCGCTCATCGGCTTCCCGATCGGGCTGCTGCTCATCATCGCGCTGCTCGCGGTCAACTGGACCAAGCGGGCACGCGAGAACCGGGACGACGCGCGCTGACCCCGCTCCGGGGCGGACGGACACGACGATGACGACGGCAGCCGCCCTCGCCGCCCGACTGCGGGCCATGCCCGACGACGACCTCGTCGCGCTCGTCGCCGCGCGGCGCCTGCCGGGCGCGGCCCTCGCCGCACATGGCCCGTCGGCCGTGGCCGACTTCTTCGACCTCGCGGACGCCCTCCGGACGCCCGACGTCATCGACCGTGCGCTGGCACGACTCCCGCGCGCGACGCTCGCCGCCCTCCAGCACCCCGCCGACGCGGACCACGCGGCACTCGCGCCCGCCGTGGCACTCGGCCTCACCGACGGAGCAGAGCTGGACGACGCGGTCGCCGCGCGACTCGCCGAGCATCCGGAGTTACGACCGGACGACGCTCCCCGGCCGGGAGGCCCGACCCCCGTCCCGCAGGACGTCGACCGGGTGCGCGGGGTCGCCGCCGAGACGGCGTTCGCGACGCTGACGTCACTCGCCGAACTGGTCCGCGCGGTCGCCGCGGACGAGGTGCACGAGCTCGCGAAGGGCGGGATCGGGGCGCCGCTCGCGCGGCACCTCGGCGAGCGCGCCGCGGCCGACCCGGTGCGGGTCCCGGACCTGCTGGCCCTGCTCGCCGAGACCGCGCTCGTCGATCCCACGAGCCCGACGTGGACCGTCACCGACGACGGTCGCGGCTGGCTCGTGGCGCCCTGGCCCCTCCGGTGGGTCGAGCTCGTGGTCCGGTGGCGGGCGACGCTGAGTGATCCGGTGGTCGAGGTCCTCGCCCTCGCCGCGGACGACTGGCGCGGGCTCGATGCCCTCGGACGCTGGGCCTATCCCGGCGGCGCGGAGTGGCTCCCCGCGGAGCTCGTGCGGAGCGCAGGGACCGCAGAGGCCCTCGGCATCACGGTCGACGGCGTGGTCACCGCGACGGGGCGCGTCCTGTTCGCGGCGCGGACCACCGACGACGCCCCGGCGATCGACCACGCCGCCGCCGACCTGCCGTCGACCGTGCCGGGGGTGTACCTGCAGAACGACCTCACCGTCATCGCCCCCGGCCCGCTCGAACCGGCCGACGACGCGGCACTCCGCACCGTGGCCGACGTCGAGGCACCGGGACTCGCGAGCCGCTACCGGATCTCCGAGGACAGCGTCCGCCGCGCACTGCTCGAGGGGTACGACGGAGCCGCGGTCCTGGACACGCTCGGCCGACTCTCTGCGGCCGACGTGCCCCAGCCGGTCCGTTACCTGGTGGAGCAGGTCAGCGCCCGTGCCGGCAGCATCGTCGTCGACCGCGCCGCTGAGCGGGGCAGCGTGGTTCGGGGTCCCGCCGAGCAGCTCGACCTGGTGTCCGTCGACGCCGAACTTCGCTCACTCGCCTGGGCCCGGCGGTCCCCCACGGTGCTCGTCAGCCCCTACCCGCCCTCGTCCGTGGTCTCCGCGCTCGAGGACCAGCGGTACCCGGCCGTCCTCGCTCCCGCCGCCCGCGTGGCGGACGCGGCCGGGCCTCCCGTTCGTCGCCGGACCGCGCGCACACCCGAGGAGCAGGCGCGCGAGCTCGTGGAGCGCCTCCGCACCGCGACCCGACGAGGCGACCAGGAGCCCGCGCAGGAGTGGATGGGACGGCAGATCGACCTGGCCGTGCGCGGCAAGGTGGCCGTGCGCGTCGTCGTGCGGATGCCCGACGGCACCGAGGCCCCGTTCACGATCGTGCCGACGTCGGTGAGCGGTGGCCGGATCCGGGGCCGCGACACGCACGCCGACGTCGAGCGGACCCTTCCCCTGTCCCTCGTGGTCGCGGTCGAGCACGTCGCCTGACCGACCGACCCGGACGTCTCGTCCGCGGCGCGGCTAGGCTCGACGGTCATGAACGGGCCACTCATCGTCCAGAGCGACCGGACCGTGCTGCTCGAGGTGGCGCATCCCGAGGCCGAGGACGCGCGACACGAACTCGCGGTGTTCGCCGAGCTCGAGCGCGCCCCCGAACACGTCCACACCTACCGCATCACCCGCCTCGGGCTGTGGAACGCCCGCGCCGCGGGTCACGACGCCGACGCGATGATCGACACGCTCGAGCGGTTCGCCAAGTTCCCGGTGCCGCAGAGCGTCGTCGTCGACATCCGTGACACCGTCAGCCGCTACGGCCGTCTCGTCATCCGCCGCGAGGACCCGGCGGACGCGCCGGCGATCGCGAACGACGCGACGGAGGAGCTGGAGCAGCAGCCGAGGCTGGTCCTCACCGCATCGGACCCGTCGATCCTCGCCGAGGTCACCCGCTCGAAGCGGATCGCCCCGCTGCTCGGCGCCCGCCGGTCGGACACCGCCGTCGAGCTCGAGCAGTGGGCGCGCGGCCAGGTCAAACAGGAGCTCGTCAAGATCGGCTGGCCTGCCGACGACCTCGCCGGGTACACGCCCGGACAACCGCACCGGATCGACCTCGACGAGACCGAGTGGCACCTCCGCGCGTACCAGGAGGACGCGGTCAAGAGCTTCTTCGCCCAGGGGTCCGGTGTCGTGGTGCTGCCCTGTGGTGCGGGCAAGACCCTGGTCGGCGCGGGCGCGATGGCCACCGCCAAGGCGACGACGCTCATCCTCGTCACGAACACGGTCTCGGCGCGGCAGTGGCGCGACGAACTCCTCCGCCGCACGTCGCTCACCCCGGACGAGATCGGCGAGTACTCCGGGAGCGTCAAGGAGGTCCGGCCGGTCACGATCGCGACGTACCAGATCCTCACCGCGCGGCGGAAGGGCGTGTACACGCACCTGTCCCTGCTCGACGCCCTCGACTGGGGCCTCATCGTCTACGACGAGGTCCACCTGCTGCCCGCGCCGGTGTTCAAGCTGACCGCGGACCTCCAGGCGCGACGGCGCCTCGGACTCACGGCGACGCTCGTGCGCGAGGACGGCCGCGAAGGCGACGTGTTCTCGCTCATCGGGCCGAAGCGGTACGACGCGCCGTGGAAGGAGATCGAGGCGCAGGGGTACATCTCCCCCGCCGAGTGCTACGAGGTGCGGATCGACCTGCCCCACGAGGACCGCCTCGAGTACGCGGCCTCCACGGACGACGACCGGTACCGGCTCGCCGCGACCTCGCCGGCCAAGACCCCGGTCGTGCGCGACCTCATCGAGAAGCACCGCGGCGAGCAGATCCTGGTGATCGGGCAGTACATCGACCAGCTCGACGAACTCGCGGCGCAGCTCGACGCGGCCGAGATCACCGGGGCGACCCCGATCGACGAGCGCGAACGGCTGTACCAGGCGTTCCGCGAGGGCACGATCGACGTGCTCGTGGTGTCCAAGGTCGCGAACTTCTCGGTCGATCTGCCGGACGCGACGGTGGCGATCCAGGTGTCGGGCTCCTTCGGCTCACGGCAGGAGGAGGCCCAGCGGCTCGGTCGGCTGCTCCGCCCGAACAAGGACGGCCTCCCGGCGTCCTTCTACACACTCGTCACGCGGGACACCGTCGACCAGGACTTCGCGCAGAACCGGCAGCGGTTCCTGGCCGAGCAGGGGTACGCGTACACGATCCTCGACGCCGATTCCCTAGCGGCCGCGTGAGCAGATCCGGACACTCGTCGCCCCCTCGACGTCTGCACCAGGAAATCCCGCCGTCCTGTCAGACAGCGTCCCATCCGTTCCCAGGCAACCCAGAGGCCACGACCAGATACTGGGTCACATGACCGACGGACCGAAGATCCTCATCGTCGACGACGAGCCGAACATCCGCGACCTCCTCACCACCTCGCTCCGGTTCGCGGGCTTCGCCGTCCGCGCGGTGGGCAACGGTGCGCAGGCGATCTCCGCCGTGCTCGAGGAAGAGCCGGACCTCATCATCCTCGACGTCATGCTCCCCGACATGAACGGGTTCGGCGTGACCAAGCGCCTCCGGTCGTCGGGCTACACGTCGCCGATCCTGTTCCTCACCGCCAAGGACGACACCGAGGACAAGATCACGGGACTCACCGTCGGCGGCGACGACTACGTGACCAAGCCCTTCTCGCTCGACGAGATCGTCGCCCGCATCAAGGCGATCCTCCGGCGCACCATGAACGACGAAGAAGACGCGATCATCCGCGCCGGTGAGCTGACGATGGACCAGGACACGCACGAGGTCAGCATCGGCGAGGCGCAGATCGAGCTCTCACCCACCGAGTTCAAGCTGCTCCGCTACCTCATGCTCAACCCGAACCGGGTGCTGTCGAAGGCCCAGATCCTCGACCACGTGTGGGAGTACGACTTCAACGGCGACGCCGGCATCGTCGAGTCCTACATCTCGTACCTGCGCCGCAAGCTCGACCAGTACTCGGCCGAGCCGGTCATCCAGACCAAGCGCGGCTTCGGGTACATGCTCAAGGCCGCCAAGGCGTCCTGATCCAGCAGGTCATCGGCGCGATCCCAGCAGCAGCTGGGTCGCGCCGATTACTGTGATCGCAGCATGCACACACGCCTCGCCCGCTGGTGGAACGAGATCTCGCTCCGGACCAAGATCACCGGGATCACCGTCCTCCTGGTGACCCTCGGGCTGCTCGTCGCGGGGCTCGGCACCATGACGGTGCTCAGCACCTACCTGATGAAGCAGCTCGACAACGACGTCCAAGCGACGAAGACCTCGCTGAACGGCCAGAAGCTGACGAGCGTCGAAGGCTACTGCCAGATCAACGTCACCCTGCAGAGCGCGGCCTACATCGCCGTGCTCAAGCCCGACGGCGGCATCGCCTGTCACACGAAGAGCGACTACACGCCGGATCTCGGCGGGGTCGTGGGCAGCTCGCACGTCGACGACGACCACCCGTTCAGTGTGGTCGACGACAAGGGCCAGCACGAGTGGCGTGCCCTCGCGATGACGTCGCCCACCACCGACGCCGCCGGCAACCACTACACGATCGTCGCGGCCGTCTCGAGCCAGGGCACCGACTCGACCATCGCGCGGTTCACGGTGATCTTCCTCGGGTTCGGCATCTCGGTCGTCCTGCTCGGCGGCATGCTCACCCAGCTGCTCGTCACCGCCACGTTCGACCCCCTGCGGGACGTCGAGGCCACGGCCGCACGCTTCGCCGCGGGGGACTTCTCGCAACGCCTCGGTGCGGACACCCCGAACACCGAGGTCGGTCGCCTCAACCACTCCCTCAACGTCATGCTCGAGCGCATCGACTCGGCGTTCGAGGACCGCCAACGCACGATCGAGCAGATGCGCCGCTTCGTCGGTGACGCATCGCACGAGCTGCGGACCCCGCTCGTGTCCCTGCGGGGGTACGCCGAGCTGTACCGGATGGGGGCCCTCCGGAAAGAAGAGGACGTCGCCCAGGCGATGGAGCGCATCGAGAAGGAGGCCCAGCGCATGGGGCTCCTCGTGCAGGACCTCCTGCAGCTCGCCCGCATCGACGAGTCGAAGCCGCTCGAGCTCGGGCCGGTCGACCTCGTCGCCATCGCGCGGGACTCGGCGCTCGACACGATGGCGTCGAACCCCGACCGCGAGATCCAGGTCCTGCTCGCCGACTCCGTCACCGGCGAGAACGTCCCGCAGGTCGTGCCGCAGTGGGTCGGTCCTGCGGCACCCGGAGCGCGGAACGGACAGTCCCCGACCTCGCCGCCGTCGAACGTCACCGGGCCGATCGCCTTCGCGGGGCAGACGCTCGCCCGGCTGCGCGCACGTCGTGGTCGTCCCGTCGGCATCGAGTCGGGCCCGGCCGCGCCGACCACGGCCCCGCTGCCGACCGTCGTCCTGCCCGTGCGACCGCCGGTCGTCCTCGCCGAGGAGAACAAGATCCGTCAGGTCGTGACGAACCTCATGGGCAACGCCATGCGGTTCACGCCGCAGGACGACCCCATCGAGATCGGGATCGGCGTGGACGAGGCCCGGGGCATGGCGCACCTCGACGTGATCGACCACGGTGAGGGCATCCCGCCGCAGATCCGCGAGAAGATCTTCCAGCGGTTCTGGCGCGCCGACACCTCGCGCGCTCGGGACACCGGCGGCTCGGGCCTCGGGCTCGCGATCGTGTCCGGCATCGTGGCGGCGCACCACGGCGAGGTCGAGGTGTTCGACACCCCGGGCGGTGGTGCGACCTTCCGCGTGTGGCTCCCCCTCCTCCCGCGCGACTACGTCGCCCCCACCCCCTGACCCCTCTGGCGAGATCGCAGTCGTTGCCGTTCTGAGGTCCATCAGAGCGGCAACGACTGCGATCTCACGGCAGCGGTGATGACACCCGGGTGCGGAACACGTCCGACAGTCGCAGGAGGAACGCCGTCGGGTCGGCAACGTCACGTGCGGTGACGTGCAGGATCAGCCATCCGGCGGACACGAAGCCGTTCGACCGGGTCGCATCGTGCTGCCACGTGGCACGATCCGTCCGGTGGTGCTCGCCGTCGTACTCGACTCCGATCCGGAGGTCCGGGTAGGCGAGGTCGACGCGTCCGAGGAATCGACCGGCGGGGCTGTGCACGTCGATGTTGAGCTGGGGCTCCGGGAATCCCGCGTCGACGATGACGAGTCGGATGAGCGTCTCCATCGGGGACTCCGACCCGAGCCGCACGCGATGGGCCGCGGCCCGGAGCCGCCGTGCCCACCGGGACCGCCGCTCACGACTCCGGCGCTCGAGTTGCTCCGGATCGGCGAGCGCCCGCGCGACCAGGTGGTCCCCGATCACCACCAGGTCACGTTCGGCCAACAGGCCCGCACTCTCGCACCACGCCGCCACCGGGCTGCTGGCCGGGAGGCCCGCACACGTCACCACATCGGCGAACGGTGGCGAGACGCGATGGCCTACCACCCCGGTGCGGCGCATGACCGGTCCGTCCCCCACCGTGCTCACGTGCACGGTCGCGTCGGAAACGACCCAGGGCGGCAGTGGGAGCTCCCAGAGGGCGAGGGCGGTGGTGTGGCTGAAGTGATGCCGTTCACCGAGGACGAGGCCGAACGCGGCGACCCGTGCCGAGAGGTCCGCCAGGTCCAGCTCGGCAGGGACCCGCACGCCTCGGGTCGGCGCGGCGAGGTCCTCCCGACGGAGCCGACCCGGAGTGACCCCGTTCCGGACCGCATCAGCCGTGTCGAAGGCCTGACCGAGGAAAGGATCCGGGAGGCGGGCCGGCGTGCGCGTCATGCGCCGAGCCTCCCGGCCGTACCGCAACGCGGAGCACGTGCGCGCCCGACCTGTGGACGGCCGCTGCCCGGCTCCCCCGGTGGAGGACCGGACACCTGGCCCGACTCCCCCTCCGCCGAGATCGCAGTCGTTGCCGGTGTGCGGTGGGTCAAACCGGCAACAAGTGCGATCTCGGCGGAGGGAGAGGAGGGAGGAACGGCGAACGGGCCGCCCTCCCGGAGGAGAGCGGCCCGTTCGGAGCCGTCAGGCGTGGATCAGAAGTCCATGCCACCCGTCGGGTCGGCCGGAACCGGCGCCGACTTCTCGGGCTTGTCGGCGACGACGGCCTCGGTGGTGAGGAAGAGACCGGCGATCGACGCGGCGTTCTGCAGCGCCGAGCGCGTGACCTTCGCCGGGTCGATGATGCCCGCAGCGACGAGGTCGACGTACTCACCCGTCGCGGCGTTGAGGCCCCAGCCCGACTCGAGCTCGCGCACCTTCGCGGCGACGACGCCCGGCTCGAGACCGGCGTTCAGCGCGATCTGCTTGAGCGGCGCGTCGATCGCGACGCGGACGATGTTCGCGCCGGTCGCCTCGTCACCCGTGAGCTTGAGGCCCTCGAGCGCGGTCTTGCCGGCCTGGATGAGGGCGACACCACCACCGGCGACGATGCCCTCCTCGACGGCGGCCTTCGCGTTGCGGACGGCGTCCTCGATGCGGTGCTTGCGCTCCTTGAGCTCGACCTCGGTCGCGGCACCGGCCTTGATGACGGCGACGCCACCGGCGAGCTTGGCGAGGCGCTCCTGGAGCTTCTCGCGGTCGTAGTCCGAGTCGGTCGACTCGATCTCGCCGCGGATCTGGCGGACGCGGCCGGCGATCTGCTCGGAGTCCCCAGCGCCCTCGACGATCGTGGTCTCGTCCTTGGTGATGACGACCTTGCGGGCACGGCCGAGGAGGTCGAGCGTCGCGTTCTCGAGGCTGAGGCCGACCTCTTCGGAGATGACCTGGCCACCGGTGAGGATCGCGATGTCCTGCAGCATGGCCTTGCGGCGGTCACCGAAGCCCGGAGCCTTGACGGCGACGGACTTGAAGATGCCGCGGATCTTGTTCACGACGAGCGTGGCCAGGGCCTCGCCGTCGACGTCCTCGGCGATGATGAGGAGCTGCTTGCCCGACTGGATGACCTTGTCGACCACCGGGAGCAGGTCCTTGATGTTCGAGATCTTCGAGTTGACGATGAGGATGTACGGGTCCTCGAAGACGGCCTCCTGGCGCTCCGGGTCCGTGACGAAGTACTGCGACAGGTAGCCCTTGTCGAAGCGCATGCCCTCGGTCAGCTCGAGCTCGGTGCCGAAGGTGTTGGACTCCTCGACGGTGACGACGCCCTCCTTGCCGACCTTGTCGATCGCCTCGGCGATGAGCTCACCGATCGTGCTGTCGGCGGCCGAGATCGACGCCGTGGCGGCGATCTGGTCCTTGGTCTCGATCTCCTTGGCGTTCTCGAGGAGCGCGGCGGAGACGGCCGCGACGGCCTTCTCGATGCCCTTCTTGAGGCTGATCGGGTCGGCGCCGGCGGCGACGTTGCGGAGGCCCTCACGGACCAGCGCCTGCGCGAGGACCGTGGCGGTGGTGGTGCCGTCACCCGCGACGTCGTCGGTCTTCTTGGCGACCTCCTTGACCAGCTCGGCGCCGATCTTCTCGTAGGGGTCGTCGAGCTCGATCTCCTTGGCGATGGAGACACCGTCGTTGGTGATCGTGGGGGCGCCCCACTTCTTCTCGAGGACGACGTTGCGGCCGCGCGGGCCGAGCGTCACCTTCACGGCGTCGGCCAGCGTGTTGAGGCCGCGCTCGAGGCCGCGACGGGCCTCCTCGTCGAAAGCAATGATCTTAGCCATGTGTGTTCCTCGTCCCTCCCGGACGTCGCAATGGTCTTGGCACTCGGTACAACTGAGTGCCAACTGATTCTGGCACTCGCACCTGTCGAGTGCAACACAGCGACCTCACGCGGCATGCCGCGTTCCGGGGACGCGGACCGGGAGGCCCGCCATCGTCCGACATCGGACCCCACCACCGGGGTCCCGGTCGGGGCCCCACCACCGGAGTCGCGGTCGGGGGCCCACCACCGGGGCCCCCTCCACACGACGACGAGCGCGCCGCCCCATCGGGGACGACGCGCTCGGACGCGTGGCGGTCGACGACCGTCGCCGGCGGACCGGCGACCGAGGTCAGGCCGGTCGGACGGACTCGGCCTGCGGACCCTTCGAACCGGTGCCGACGTCGAAGGTGACCGCCTGCCCTTCTTCGAGGACCTTGTAGCCGTTCATGTCGATCGCGGAGTAGTGGACGAAGACGTCCTGCCCCCCGCCGTCGACGGTGATGAACCCGTAGCCCTTCTCGGCGTTGAACCACTTGACGGTGCCGTTGGCCATTCTCTTGCTCCCTGCGGTGTTGCATTGCCACTGACGACGGCGCGACCGGTCCGCGACCGCCGGGTCCGAGCGCATACCTGCCTCACCCGGGTCTTCGCGGTGGAGGCACCGGCACGGTGTCGCCCTCGGATCACTGGGGTGACCAATTCCAGATCGTATCGGCGGACGCGCCGCCGACAAGAGGTGCGGACCAACTTCTTCATCCCGGCCGACGGAACTCAACATGCCCGAAACAAACGTGCAACAAACGGCACGACGAGTGGGGCGGAACGCCCGTCGCTAGTCAGCCGGCGTAATCGGCGCCGAGCACCACGGTGACGGCCGCGTTCGGGAACGCCGACGACTTGGCGACGGTTCCGACGCCGAGCGTCTTGACGATCCCGCGCGCGATCGCCGCCTCGGCATCCGTCTGGTAGTAGACGATCGTCTGCGAGGCGTCCTGGGACCCGGCGTTGCCGTCGCTCGCGACGACCCAACCCGCGTTCTCGAGCGTCGCGGTGCCGGTGGCGGCGAGTCCGGCGGTGGAGGTCCCGTTGAGCACCGTGAGCGTCATGGTCTTCGGCTGGTCGCTCGGCGCGGCGGTGGCGGCCGTCGTCGACGAGGACGACGCTCCGCTCGTGGCCGACGCGGACGCGGACGACCTGGTCGTCCCGGGGTCGGTGAACTGCGTGCTGTTGTTGGCGACCTCGAGCACGACGATGCCGATCGCGACGAGCACGGCGCAGGCGAGCGCGGACCAGGCCACCAGGATCCAGCCACGGCCGCGCCTCGGGAGACCGCGGTGTGCCCCGACCCTCGGGCCGTCGGCGACGTCGTCGAATCGGTCTCGGGGGTATCTCGTCATGGCTGTCCTGCGGGCCCTTCACGGTCGGCGCGAGGCGGTGCGAAGGACCGCGCGGCGCGGGCACTGGTCCGTGCCCGGCGCAGTCGCTGCAGTCGCGTCACGAGCTGCGGATCGTAGGCGAGCGCGGCCGGAGAGTCGATCACGCGGTTGAGCACCTGATAGTAGCGGGCCGGCGACATGTCGAAGCGGACGCGGATGTCGGCTTCCTTCGTCCGGTCGTGCCGCGTCCGATCGTGCTCGAACGTGAGGATGCTCCGTGCGAGCTCCGAGAGATCGGAGTCGGTCCGGGATCCGGTCACGTCGGTCCTCCTGGTCGGATGGCTCGCCGGTCGGCTGGCCTCCGGTCATGCTAGGGCGGCATCCACGCCGGACCCTGGCATGGCCCTGGCAGGTCGGAAAGACACCGATCAGGCCGTCGGTGCGCCGAGCGTCCAGGACGGGTCCGCGCCGAGGGGCGTGACGGTCGTGCCGTGGGCGTCGGCGAGCGCCAGGGCGACCCCGTCGAGCGAGACCGTGGCGAAGGCCGACGGAGCGGCGAGGTCGATGCCCCGCTCGGCGAGTTCCCCCACGGGCGGCAGGGTCGCGGCGACGTCGTGGAGCGACCCCGTCCGCTCCATCGCCACCCAGCGGACCCCGCGGTCCCGGAGCCGCTCGACGACGCGCTGCCGCTCCGAGCCCGGCAGGTAGACGAGCGTGCCGAGCGTGAGCACGACGGGCGTCGCCCCGCGCGGCAGCAGGTCGATCGCGCGGTCGAGGTCGTCCGGGGCGGTCCCGCGGACGGCGGTGTACTGGTCGGCCCGCACGGCGTCGGCGGCCCGCCGCATGAGCGCGACACGGTCGGTCGCCTCGACGGGGACGGACTCGACGAGCCGGTCGAACGCCCCGGGGAACCGCAGGTCGATCGGCGCCGGATCGAGCCCGACCCGCGCCACCACGTCGAGCTGGGAGGGCCGGCGCGGCCCCGTCCCGTCGGCCCGGCTCCCGGCGTCACCCGTCGACGGCCGGGAGGCACGGGATCGGCCCGCACCGCGCCTCCCGGCGGACGGAGCGGCGGGTCCCGGACGCATCTGGAACCGGAGCGGGATCTCCGGCTCGCGCGCGGCCTCGGCGACGCGGACGGTGTCGTCGAGCTCGTCGACGTCGACGGTGGCGTGGTCCGGGACGATGCAGAGGCCGGCGCTCACCCCCACCTCGAGGAGCGCGAGCGGCCCCGGGATGCCCGCGAGCACGGGGACGACCGGCGCCATGCGTCGGGGGTCGTTCGTCTGCGTCGTGGACACGGCGAGCTCGGCGAGCAGCCGGTCGGGGGCGTCGCGGACGAGCCGGAGGAGGGCCTCCCGGTCGGTCGGGTCGGCGCCCAGGCGTCGGGCGACGGCGAAGAGCAGCTCGGGCTGCCGCTTGGTCGGGGCGACGCGGATCAGCAGGTCGACGGCGGCGGCGTCACCGGCGATCGACGCCGCCCAGCGGGCGGAGGTCGGCGAGGCGGTCGCCATGCGCTCGGCGTGGTGACGGTAGCGGCGGCGGGTGGCCTCGGGGCCGTCCGGCTCCGGCTGGTGCGGGGGCTCCGCGCGGCCCGGCGCGTCAGCGGACAGCGTCGTCCCCGACCGCCGCTGCGCGGTACATCCCCACGTGGCGGATGCCCGCCTCGACGTAGGGTTCGCCGAACGGCACGAACCCGGCGGCGGCGTACAGGCCGGCGACGTACTCCTGCGCGTGGAGGAGGAAGGCCTCCTCCGGGTGGGCGGCGAGCACGGCGTCGACGAGCCGACGCGCGAGCCCCTGTCCGCGGTGCTCGACGGCCGTGGCCACGCGGCCGATGACCCGGGTCGCGGGCAGGTCGACGGCCGGCTGGACCTCGTCCGCGGCGGGCCGGATGCAGCGCAGGTAGGCGCGGGCGACGCCGTCCTCGCCGGGGACCCACCAGTGTTCCGTCTCCGGTTCGCGGTCCCGGCCGTCGAAGTCCTCGGCCGTCACGCGCTGCTCGAGCGCGAACACCCGGTTGCGCAGGCGGACGACGGCGTAGAGGTCGTCCGTCGTCAGGGCGTCCCACCGGCCACGGTGGACGGAATGCTCGGTCATCGGTGCGAGTTTAATGACATGACCGCGTCACGAGTGCGGTCACGACGAGGAGGAACCCATGGCATACAACGTGGAGAAGACCGACGCCGAGTGGCGTGAGGAACTCGACCCGCAGCAGTACGCCGTGCTGCGGCAGGCCGCGACCGAGCGCCCGTGGACGGGTGAGCTGCTCGACGAGGAGCGCGCCGGCGTCTACACCTGTGCGGCGTGCGGTGCGGAGCTGTTCAAGAGCGGCACCAAGTTCGACTCGGGCTGCGGGTGGCCGTCGTTCTACGAGTCGGTGCGCCCCGAGGCCGTGCAGCTCATCGAGGACCGCACGCTCGGCATGGTGCGCACCGAGGTCCGCTGCGCGAGCTGCGGTTCGCACCTCGGGCACGTGTTCCCGGACGGTTTCGGCACCCCGACCGGCGACCGGTACTGCATGAACTCGATCTCGCTCGGGTTCTCCCCCGCGGCGGACTGACCTCCGCCGCGACACCGCGGCTCGTCGGTACACTTGGCGGGCCAGCCGGCATGGCGCAATTGGTAGCGCACCGTACTTGTAATACGGGGGTTGCGGGTTCGAGTCCCGCTGCCGGCCCCGATCAGCCGCGTCCGCGGTGTCCGTCAGCCGCGGTGTCAGCGGCACGACCAGTCGAAGTCGACTCCGCTCGCCACACCCCCGACGACGTACTGCACCATGCTCACCCCGCCGTCGACGAGGCCCGGCCCGGCGCACGCCTCCTTCGCCCGGGCGAGCGGGGTCTCACCCGTGGCGATCCAGCTCGGCGCCGAGGCCAGGGCGCTGTTCGGTGTGGTCCCGCCACTGATGATCCCCCACTGGTACCCGGTCGAGTAGAGCCCGACGGCGATCCCCCGGGCGGCGAACGCATCGGTCATGCCGTCGAGCACCGCGACGTTCGTGGCGGGGTCCCGCCACGTGGCACCGGTCTCGACGTCGAGCCACCAGCGGTACGTCGTCGGATGGGACACGCCCCGGTCGACGACGTCGCGGACCGCGATGTCCCAGCCGTCCATGTACGAACAGGCGACGCCGTCGGAACCGGGCGTGCACACGCCGTACACGCTCGTGACCCTGGCCCCCTCGGGATCGACGTTCGCCGTCGGCCAGCCACCGCCCGGCACGTGGCGGCCCGGGTTCGCCGTGTTGACGTACAGCGCAGCACGGGGCTGCCCGGCACCGCCTGCGGAGTCCCGCGCCCAGGCGAGCTGCGCGGCGAGGCACGGGTTCGTCGTGGTGCCGGACCCGTCGTTCACACCGATCACCGCGAACGCCTGTCCCGCCGGCAGGGCCCCGTGGCACTGCGGCCACGAGACGTCGTTCCCGAGGCCGGAGGGCGCCGAGCCGTCCGTGAAGTAGCCGGCGACGTCCAGGTGGAGGGTCGCCGCGCCTCCCGACGCGACGGCCTGCACCGACGCCTGTCGGAGCGCGACCGGCACGAGTCCCGCCACGGCTCGGCCCGCGGTGAACGCCAGCGCGACCCCGCCGTCGTCCCGGCCGTAGGGGGCGACCCGGAGCGCACCGGCGGGGCCGGATCGTTCGAGCGATGCGGTGACGAGCACGGCGGTCGCGTCGCCCGGGACGCCCGCGCCCCCGGCGAGTTGGATCTGCGTCGCGGCGCCCGTCGTCGTGCCGGTGTACGCCCGGACGGCCGTCATCGGGGTGAACACGGCCCCGGAGTCCGAGCGCGCGTACGCGCCGAGCACGTCGAGGGTCACCGTGGCCGAGCCGGCCGACACCGCGACGGACAGGGCGCCGTCGTCGAGCTGGGCCACGACCGCGTTCGCCGCGACGGCCCCGCGCGTGAACTGCTGGACGCCGATCCGGTTCGTGCGTCCTGCCGGGCCGACCCGCAACGACCCCGGCGCGGTCGGGTGCACCACGGTGGCCTCGAGGACGACGGCGGTGGCGCCCGTGGGCACCGTGACGCCGTCCGCCACGGGGACGCGGACCGGATGCGTGCCGACCGTGCCACGGAACGCCCTGGTGGTGTCGACCGGCTGGTACGTCGATCCCTGCGCGGCGCTCGTGTAGGCCCCCGACACGATCACCGACACCGAGGCGGAGCCGTCCGACAGCGCGACCTGGAGGCGACCGTGGACGAGACGGACCGTCGCGAGCCCGGTGACGGTCGTGCCCGCCGTGACGCGCTGCGTGGCAACCGGTGCGTCCTGCCCCGCCGGCGTGACCCGGACCCAGCCGTCGTCCGTCGGAGCCGTGACGCGGACGTCGACGACGACGGCATCGGCCGCGGAGGCGACCCCCGCGCGACCAGCGACCGGCACCGCCACGGGTCGTGTGCCGACGTCGCCGCGGAACACGAGGGCGCGGGTCAGCGGCGTGAACCGGTCACCGGACGACCCGTCCGCCGCGAGGTGGGACGACCGTGCGGACCCGACGGCCACACCCGCCGCGACGGCGAGCGCGAGTACGCCGACGACCGCCACGAGCAACGCGGTGAGCCGGGCCGGACGCCTGCGTCCGCTCCGCATGGTCCCCCTCGGTCGACGTGGACGCTGCACGGCACGAGGCCACGCAACGCCCCCGGGGAGCGCGCGTGGCCTCGTGGTGCGTCCGGTCACGGATCAGGAGAGCGACCGGCGCGACAGCGGGTAACCAGCCCACCGATGCCGAGAGCATGACAGGCGGATCGACGTCGGACAACGTCTCCGAGCCACGCCGCGCCGCTTCCTGTGAGGATTCTTGGTATCGAGGGGGACGCTCAGCGGCCCCCGGTCAGCTTCCGGTCGCGCTGCGCCACACCGGCGGTGCCGTACGGGTAGTCGTCGATGCGGGGCGTGCTCGCCTCGGAGAGCGCCGTCAGCTCCTCCGGGGTCAGCACGAGGTCCGCCGACGCCAGGTTGTCCTGCAGCTGCTCCACCGTGCGGGCACCGAGGATGACCGAGGTGACGGCCGGCTGCGCGAGCAGCCAGGCCAACGCGACCTGCGAGTACGACGTGCCGTGGGCCTCCGCGGCCGCGCCGACCGCGCCGAGGACGGCCCACGTGCGCTCGTCCGCGTTCCGCGCCTCCCACGCCTCCATGCCGCGCTTCGGGTTCTCGCCCAGCCGGGTCGCACCCGTCGGGGCCTGGTCCCGCTGGTACTTGCCCGACAGCCACCCGCCGGCGAGCGGCGACCACGGCAGGAGACCGATGTTCGCGTCGAGGCACGCGGGCACGATCTCGTGCTCGATGTCGCGCACGAGCAGGTTGTACTGCGGCTGCAGGGTCACGGGCGGAGCCCAGTGGTTCGCCTTCGCCTCGTAGACCGCCTTCGTGATCTGGTAGCCGAGGTAGTTCGAGAACCCGTACGCGCCGATCTTGCCGGCGGACACGGCGTCGTCGAGGAACCGGAGGGTCTCCTCGATCGGCGTCAGTGCGTCCCACGCGTGCATCTGGTACAGGTCGATGTACTCGACACCAAGCCGCTCGAGGGACGCGTCGAGCGCCCGCGTCAGGTGGCGGCGCGAGAGGCCGACGTCGTTCGGGCCGTCGCCCTGGGGGAACCGGCCCTTCGTGGCGATGACGACCTGCTGCGCCTCGGTCGGGTGGTCTGCGAGCCAGCGACCGATGATCCGCTCGGACTGGTTGCCCGAGTAGACGTCCGCCGTGTCGATGAAGGTACCGCCGGCCTCGACGAAGGCGTCGAGGATCGTGCGTGAGGTGGGTTCGTCGGCTTCACTGCCGAACGTCATGGTGCCGAGCGTCAACGACGACACGGCGGCACCGCTGTTACCGAGGAGTCTGTAGTCCATGCCGTGGACGCTAGCCCTGGGTGGGCTCCGCGTCCGCTCGGGTGCGCTGCAGGAACGCGATCGCGGCCTCCCGGAACGCCCGGGAGGTCGGCGCGTTGAAGTGGTTCCGGCCCGGGATCTCGACGAACTCGGCACGCGGCGCCGCGGCCGCGAGGCGCTGCGACGCCGCGAGGATGCCGTCCTCGCTCCCCGCCGCCAGGAGCAACGGCTGCGTCGGCGCGTTGTCCGGTCTGGGCTCGACGCTGTCCCGCATCCCCTCGACCATCGCGACGAGCGCACGGAGGTCGTTGCCCGGGACCCCGGAGGCCATGGTCAGGTAGGCGTTCGTCACGCGGTCCTCGACGGGTTCGCCACGCTCGATGAACGCCCGCGCCTGGTCGACCCGGACCCGTCGCATCGGGTCCGCGTCCGGGATGCCCCCGAGGACCGCTCGGCTGATCCGGTCGGGGATCCGGTCCGCGGTGTGCCATCCGACGCGTGCCCCGAGCGAGTACCCGAGGTACGCGACGTCGTCGAGCAGGTAGGCGTCGACGACCGCGGTGACGTCGGCGACGAGGAGGTCCATCGAGTACTCCTGCGGCCGGTGCGGCTTGCTGCTGCGGCCGTGCCCGCGCTGGTCGACGACGACGACGCGGTGGCCGGCGCGCGTGAGGTCACGCGTCCACCCCGACGCGTGCCAGTTGAGGAGCCCGGATGACGCGAACCCGTGAACGGCGACCACCGCGGGGGCGTCCGGGTCGCCGTGGTCGTACGTGGCGATGTCGAGACCGTCCGGCGAGACGACGACGCGCGGACGGGGGGCTTCGGGGACGAGCGACATGGCGCGGACCAGGCTACCGACGACGTGGCATCGTGGCGGCATGGACGGCTACGGCGCAGACCAGATCCGGGCGGCCGAGGCGCCGCACCTCGCCGCGGGCGAGCCGCTCATGCAGCGGGCCGCCGCCGGACTCGCCGACGTGGTCGACGAGCTGCTCGGCGACCCCGCGGTCGTCCCCGGCGACGGCGAGCGCACCGTGCTCCTGCTCGTCGGCAGCGGCGACAACGGCGGTGACGCGTTGTTCGCCGGTGCGGCGCTCGCCGCACGCGGTCACCGCGTCGAGGTGCTGTGCCTCGGGTCGCGCGTGCACGAGGCGGGGGCGGCGGCCGCGCAGCAGGCCGGCGCGGTCCTCCTCGAGCACCCGGACGACGACGAGACGGTGCGGGCGGCGGCGCTGCGGGCCGACCTCGTGCTCGACGCCGCGCTCGGGATCGGACGGACGAGCTCGACGGCACTCCGGTCGCCCGCACGGGAGGCCGTGGGCGTCATCCGGGACCTCGCGCGGGACCAGCGCGCTCCGTCCGTCGTCGCCGTCGACGTCCCGAGCGGCATCGACCCCGACACGGGCGCGGTCGCGGACGACCACGTGCTCGAGGCCGACGTGACCGTCACGTTCGGCGGCGTCAAGGCGGGACTGCTGCGCGGTCCGGGGCGGGCTCTCGCGGGACGCGTCGTGCTCGTCGACGTCGGCATCGGCGCGGACCTCGCCGCGGTGGAGCCGCTCGTCCGGACCTGACCCGACCGGGAGCGCACCCGCCCCGCGGGACTCAGCCCCGCGCCTCCCGGTACGCCTCGACGAACCGCAGGTACGTGACGGCGATGAGGTCCTGGGCGTCCTCCTCGGCGAGGCCGCGGTCCAGGACGTCGCCGAGCGGCTGCTCCCAGATGCTCCGGCCGATCGCGAAGCCGACGAACCCGTCGAGTGGTGCGGCCACCGAGAGCCAGTGGTCGAGCGCGTCCTCCGAGGCGTCCCGACCGAGGATGACGCACTGCACGCTGTCCCGGCCGCCCTGCTTCGTGGCGGCGACGACCCGCTCGGCGTCCTCGCGGCGGTCGAGGCCCTCGATCTTCCAGATGTCCGGCTCCACGCCGTGCTCCTGCAGGAACCCGATGACGTCGACGGTGAGCGACGGGCGCAGGTCCCGGTCGTAGTCCTCGACCGACGCCTTCTGCTCGTCCGTGCCGGGGACGAGCAGTTCGAGCAGGAACGACCGGCCCGCGTCGCGCAGGGTGCGCGTCACGCCGGCGAGCCGTTCGGCCTGCCCGCGTCGTTCGTCGGCGTCGAGGTCCGGGTTGTCGCGGACGAGGACCTTGACGTGGTCGGGGTCGAACTCCTCGACGTGCTGCATCCACAGCCCGTCGTCCCCGTCGCCGTACTCGAACGTGAAGAAGTCGTGGCCCGACGCCTCGATCGGCATCGCGAGCTGGAGTCCCGCGGCCTTGGCCGCCCGTGCGACCTCGGCGCCGTAGCGTTCGTCGACGAGCACGCCGGTGCGCTCTCGGTCGGCTCCGCGGGTCAGGGCGTCGAGCAGCCCCCGGTAGACGAGCATCTTGCCGTCCCGGATCCGCTGGATGTCGTCCTCGTCGTCGGGCTGTCCGGACGCGATCCGGTAGGTGTGCTTGGCGAGCGAGTCCCGGTGGTCCATCGCCAGGATGAACACGGGATGCTCCGCGTCGAGCTGCGGTCGGTCGTCGAACGTGGACATGTGGCGCTCCCTCCGGGCGCGGCCCGGAAGGCCCGCCTCCACCGATCGAACGCCGTCGCCCTGGCAGCCGCCCGAGGGTCGGCGCGACCAGCCGCGGGTCGGCCCGCCCGCCCGCGGGTCGGCTCGCCCGCCCGCGGTTCGGCTCGCCCGCCCGCGGGTCGGGTCAGCCGGCCGAGGACGTCGCGGTCGGAGTCGGGGTCGGCGCCGGCGTCTCGTCGCCGGACGCGTACGTGCTGCCCGCGGCGGTCACGACGAAGGTCCGGAACTCGGCGTTCGTGAACGGCAGGCTGTAGTCGTACCGCTTGCCGTTCACGAAGATCGTCGGCGTGCCGGTGAGCTGCCGGAGCCCGGTGCCGGGCACCCCGTGGGTGAGGACGTCGTTCGTCCGCGCGTCCACCCACGCGGCGTAGCGCTGGGTGTCGATGCACCGCTCGATGGCGTCGAGGTGCCGGATCCCGTGCACGCCCGCCACGAGGTGTCGGAGCTGTGCGTCGTCGAGGCCCTTCGTGTTCTCCTCGGGCTGCTCGGCGTACAGCGCCTGGTTCACGGCGAAGAACTGGTCGGGCGACGAGTTCGCCACACAGACCGCCGCGTTCGCCGCACGGAGCGAGTACTTCGTGCCCTGCGATCGGTTCGTCAGGATCGCGATGGGGTGGATCTCGACGGTCGCGGCACCGGACGTCACGAGGCCCCGGATGTACGCGTTGTTCTCGTGCTCGAACTGGCCACAGATCGGGCAGAGGTAGTCGATGTACATCGTGATGTGGACGGTGCCCGCGACGTCGACCGCACCCGAGGCGTCCCCGGTCGCCGAAGCACTCGGCGTCGCCGATGCGGTGCCGCTCGAACCGGCGGACGCCGACGCACTCGACGTGGCACGCCCCGCGCCGCCGGCGTCACCGCGCCCCGCTCCGACCGCGCGCAGCCCCTGCCCGATGGTGATGCCGCCGCCCGCCATGTGCGCGGGCCCCGGACCGGCCGGCTGCACCGAGCGGACGAGCACGATCGACACGACCGCGACGATCGCGATGAGGACGACGACGAGGCCCGCCTGCAGCCCGATGCGCACACCGCGCTGGCGTCGCTTCTGGCGGGCCCTGGCCTGTTGTGCTCGGATCCTCGCAGCCGCGCGGCGCTCGTTCCGCGTGGCGCGCTCGTCGCCCTCGGGACGATTCGTCATACCGGTCCTCCGTGATCGGGCCGGCCCCTCCGGCCCTCCTGTCGTCCGCGGTACCTCCCGCACCGCCCGGACGGACCTGGGAAGTGTACTTGCGTGGGCTGGGAGACCGTGATCGGGAGGCCCATCGACGGCCGCGCCACTGGCGCCGACGTGCGAAACCGTGTTGTATGTCCCTCGATGGTCGATGTCGCCCATCCGGGGGCCTCAGGGTCACCGTTCCTCACTACGGATCGTCCGGCACGTACCTGCCGGTGAAGGAGCAAGAACGCATCATGGCGTCCGTCACCTACGACAAGGCAACCCGTCTCTACCCCGGAGGCAACCGCCCCGCCGTCGACGGCCTCGACCTCGACATCGCGGACGGCGAGTTCCTCGTCCTCGTCGGCCCGTCGGGCTGTGGCAAGTCGACCTCCCTCCGCATGCTCGCGGGCCTGGAAGAAGTGAACGACGGCCGGATCCTCATCGGTGACCGCGACGTCACCGACATCCCGCCGAAGGACCGCGACATCGCGATGGTCTTCCAGAACTACGCGCTGTACCCGCACATGACCGTCGCCGAGAACATGGGCTTCGCGCTCAAGATCGCCGGCGTCGGCAAGGAGGAGCGCGCGACCCGCGTCCTCGAGGCGGCCAAGCTCCTCGACCTCGAGCAGTACCTCTCGCGCAAGCCGAAGGCGCTCTCGGGTGGTCAGCGTCAGCGCGTCGCGATGGGCCGCGCGATCGTCCGTCAGCCCCAGGTGTTCCTCATGGACGAGCCGCTGTCGAACCTCGACGCCAAGCTCCGCGTCCAGACCCGCACGCAGATCGCGTCGCTCCAGCGTCGGCTCGGGGTCACGACCGTCTACGTCACGCACGACCAGACCGAGGCCCTGACCATGGGCGACCGCATCGCGGTCCTCAAGGACGGCATCCTCCAGCAGGTCGGCACCCCGCGCGACCTGTACGAGAAGCCGAACAACGTGTTCGTCGCCGGGTTCATCGGCTCGCCGGCCATGAACCTCCTGCCGGCGGACATCGCCGACGGTGGCGTGCGCTTCGGCACGTCGATCGCCGCGGTCGACCGCGACGTCCTCAGCAACGCCAAGTCGTCCAACGTCACCATCGGGGTCCGCCCCGAGGACGTCATCGTCTCGCAGTCGGGCGAGGGCCTGCCGGTCCAGGTCGACGTCGTCGAGGAGCTCGGCGCCGACGGCTACCTGTACGGCCACAGCGAGGCCGCCGGGAGCCGCGTCGACGTCGTCGCACGCGTCGACGGCCGTCACCACCCCTTCGCGGGCGACACCGTGTACATCACGGCCCAGCCGGGCCGCGTGCACGTGTTCGACACCGAGTCGGGCGAGCGCCTCGGCGACAAGGCCGTCGTCAGCGCCTGATCGGACCGACACCACCGGGAGCCTGCCGGACCGCCCCACGAAGGCGGGCCGGCAGGCTCCCGGCGTTCGGCCAGACCGTACCGTCCGCACCCTGCACCACCGAAAGCGACCCCCTCGTGCCCGACTCGATGTCCATCACCGCCGCCACCGTCGACCCCGGCCTGCTCGACCTGCCGTGGGACCTCCCGCTCGACGCCTGGCCCGACGACACGATCGCCGCGCTACCGAAGGGCATCTCGCGACACCTCGTGCGGTTCGTGCACCTCAGCGGCTACGTCGTGGCGGTCAAGGAGACGAGCGAGGAGCTCGCCCGCAGTGAGTACGACATGCTCCGGACGCTCCAGCGCATGGACGTCCCGTGCGTGGACCCGGTCGCCGTCATCACGAACCGCGTGGGACGTGACGGGGAGGCCCTGCAGCCGGTCCTCGTGACCCGGCACCTCCGGTTCTCGCTCCCGTACCGCGCGCTCTACTCGCAGACGCTGCGCCCGGACACCGCGACGCGCCTCGTCGACGCCCTGGCGGTCCTCCTGGTGCGGCTGCACATCATCGGCTTCTTCTGGGGCGACGTCTCGCTCTCGAACACCCTCTTCCGCCGCGACGCCGGAGCGTTCGCCGCGTACCTCGTCGACGCCGAGACGGGCAAGCTCTACCCCGGCGGCCTGTCGAACGGGCAGCGTGAGAACGACCTCGAGATCGCGCGCGTCAACATCGCCGGCGAGCTCCTCGACCTGGAGGCCGGCGGTCGCCTCGACGAGAACGCGGACCCGGTCACGGTGTCCGACGGCATCGTGGCCCAGTACCGGACGCTGTGGAAGGAACTGACCGGGTCCGAGGAGTTCGACGCCTCGGAGCGCTGGCGCATCAACAGCCGGGTCGAGCGCCTCAACGACCTCGGGTTCGACATCGAGGAACTCGCGATCCGCACGACCGAGGGCGGCCAGCAGGTCCGTATCCAGCCGAAGGTCGTGGACGCTGGCCACCACCAGCGGCGGCTGCTCCGGCTCACCGGCATCGACGCCGGCGAGAACCAGGCACGGCGGCTCCTCAACGACCTCGACGCCTACCGTGCCCGCAACGGCCGCGACGAACTCGACGAGGAGATGGTCGCGCACGAGTGGGTGTCCCGCGTCTTCGAACCCGTGGTCCGGGCGATCCCCCGGGAGCTCCGCGGGCGGCTCGAACCCGCCGAGGTGTTCCACGAGCTCCTCGAGCACCGCTGGTACATGGCGCAGCAGGAGCAGCGGTCGGTGTCGCTGCCCGAGGCCACCACGGCCTACATGAACGACGTGCTGCGGCACCGCCGCGACGAGCGCATGCTCATCGACCCGCCGACGAACTCGATCGCGCTGCCCCTCGAGGACGAGGACGAGGACGAGGACTGGCGGGCGAACGTCTGACGGCTGCGGTGCACCGGTGACGACACCGGCTCGCGGGCGACGACACCGACGATACGGTCGGACCGTGACGTCCGAGGAACAGCGCGTGTGGGACCAGGCCCGCTGGCAGCGCATGAGCCAGTGGCCGCTCACGGTCGCCGCCGTGGCGTTCCTCGTGGCGTTCGCCGTCCAGGTGCTCGCGGACCTGCACGGCGCAGCCGCCCTGCCGTCGGATCTCGTCATCAACGCCACCTGGGTGATGTTCGCGGTCGACTACGTCGTCATGCTCGTCCTCGCGGAGCACCGCGGCCGGTGGTTCCGCCGCCACCTGCTCGACCTCGCGGCGATCGCCCTCCCGACGCTCCGCCCGCTGCGGCTCCTCCGCCTCGTGCAGCTGTTCCGGGTCCTGCAACGCACCACCGGCACGGCGGTCCGGGGCCGCGTCATCATCTACGTGACGGTGACGACCGCGCTGCTCGTGTTCGTCGCGGCACTGGCGATGCTCGACGTCGAGCGCCACGCCCCGCACGCGACGATCACGGACTTCGGCGCCGCGATCTGGTGGGCGCTCGTCACGATCACCACGGTGGGCTACGGCGACGTCGTGCCGGTGACGCCCGAGGGCCGGTTGATCGCGGCCGCCGTGATGATCGGCGGCATCGCGCTCATCGGTGTCGTCACGGCGACCCTGGCGAGCTGGATCATCGACCAGGTCGGACGGCGCGACGAGGAGAGCCAGGCGGTGACCCAGCGGCAGGTCCGCGAGCTCGCCGCCGAGATCCGCGCGCTGCGCGCCGAACTCGCGGACGCCCGGACCGCACCGACCGCGGGAGTGGCCTCCGCAGCCACACCAGCAGCGACGGCACCCGCCGCAGCCGCACCCGCACCGACCCCGCGGACGACGCCTCCGTCGGCGCAACCCCGGTGACGGCGGATCCGAGCGTCAGGCCCCTCGACGGCGGCGGGCGATCTCCCACAGGGTGACGCTCGCGGCGATCCCGGCGTTGAGCGACTCCGTGGCGCTCGAGATCGGGATCGACACGACAGCGTCGCACGTGTCCGTGACGAGCCGCGACAGGCCCTTGCCCTCGCTCCCGACGACGATGACGATCGGCCGGTCGGCGAGTTCGAGTTCGTCGAGCTGCACGTCGCCGTCACCGTCGAGTCCGAGCACGAACAGCCCGCGCTGCTGCAGGGCCTTGAGCGTCTGCGTGAGGTTCGGCGCCATCGCCACGGGGATGCGCGCCGCGGCACCGGCCGAGGTCTTCCACGCCGAGGCCGTGACGCCGACCGAACGGCGCTGCGGCACGATGACACCGTGGCCGCCGAACGCAGCCGTGGACCGGATGATCGCCCCAAGGTTCCGGGGGTCCGTCACGCCGTCGAGTGCCACGAGCAACGGCACCTGGTCGCGACGCTCGGCCGCGTCGACGAGGTCGTCCGCGTGGGCGTACTCGTACGGCGGCACCTTGAGCGCGACACCCTGGTGCACCGCGTCGTGGCCCGAGATGCGGTCGAGCTCGGGCCGCATGACCTCGAGCACCGGCACACCGCGGTGCGTCGCGAGCGCCAGGATCTCCTTGACGCGGTCGTCGACCTCGATCCGGGCGGCGACGTAGAGCGTGCTCGCCGGGATCCGCGCGCGGAGCGCCTCGAGCACGGAGTTGCGCCCGGTCACGAGCTCCGACTCGTCACCCGACCGCCGCGGTGCCGGCCGGGAGGCCCGGGGCTGCGGCGCGCTCGACGCACCGTGCCGCTGACGGGCGGTCTCGAGCCGTTCCTGCGCGGCTTTGCGCTTGCCCGCGGGGTGGTACGGCCGATCCTCGGCCTTCGGGGTGGGGCCACGCCCCTCGAGCGCCTGGCGCCCCTGCCCGCCCGAACCGACCTGCTTGTTGCCGGTGCGGCCGGAGCGGACGGCGCCCGGACGGCCCTTGCGCTTGCCGGAGGTGTTCTTCACGCGATGCTCCAATGGGTTCCGGAGGGGGTGTCCTCGATCGTGATGCCGGCGGCGGCGAGGTCGTCGCGCACGCGGTCCGCCGTGGCGAAGTCGCGGGCGGCACGGGCAGTGGTGCGCTCGGCGACGAGCCGCTCGACGAGTTGGGCGAGCGGACCGGCGGCGCGGTCCGAGGCCTCGGGGCCGGCGGACCAGGTGTCGGCGAGCGGGTCGATCCCGAGCACCTCGACCATGGCCGTGACCTGCTGGTGGGCGGCGCCGAGCGCGGCGATGTCGTCGGCGTCGAGCGCGGCGTTGCCGGCCCGGACCGTCTCGTGGAGCACCGCGAGGGCCTGCGGAACGGCGAGGTCGTCGTCCATCGCGGCGGCGAACGCGTCGGGGACGACGGCGGCCACGCGCACGGGCTCGTCCACGAGGCGCCGGCGGGCACGCGACAGGAACCCGGCGATGCGCTCGAACGCCGCCTCGGCCTCGGCGAGGGAGCCCTCGTGGTGGTCGATCGTCGAGCGGTAGTGCGCCGACGCCAGGAAGTACCGCACCACGACGGGGCGCGCGGCCGCGAGGAAGTCCGCCGCGAAGATCGAGTTGCCGAGCGACTTCGACATCTTCTGGCCGTCGACCGTGACGAGGCCGTTGTGCAGCCAGTAGGTGGCGAAGGCGTCACCGGCCGCCGTCGACTGCGCGAGTTCGTTCTCGTGGTGCGGGAAGCGCAGGTCGAGGCCGCCCCCGTGGATGTCGAACGCCGCACCCAGGTACCGCCGGGACATCGCGGAACACTCGATGTGCCAGCCCGGTCGCCCCGCACCCCAGGGGGACGGCCAGGATGCGGATGCGGGCTCGCCCGCCTTCGTGCCCTTCCAGAGGGCGAAGTCACGCGGGTCGCGCTTGCCCCGCGGATCGGCATCGGTGGCGTCCACCATGTCGTCGCGACGCTGGTGCGTCAGCGCTCCGTAGTCCGGCCAGCTCGCCGTGTCGAAGTAGACGTCGCCCGAGTCGTCCGCCGCGGGGTAGGCGTGGCCCCGCTCGACCAGGCGGGCGATGATCGCCTGCATCTCGGACACGCTCGCGGTGGCCCGCGGTTCGTAGGTCGGGGGGAGGATCCCGAGCGCCCGGTAGCCGGCCGCGAACTCGAGCTCGAACCGGTAGGCGCGGGCCCACCACTCCTCGCCGGACCCGGCCGCGAGGTCGAGGATCTTGTCGTCGATGTCCGTGACGTTCCGGACGAGCGTGACCTCGTACCCACGGTGCACGAGCCACCGCCGCCAGAGGTCGTAGACCAGCGCCGAACGGAGGTGCCCGATGTGCGGGGAGGACTGCACCGTCGGACCGCAGACGTACATGCCCACGTGGCCGTCGGTCAGCGGCGTGAAGGGGACGACCTCCCCCGCGCGGGAGTCGTACAGGCGAACGGTCACGGCCTCAAGACTATGGGGTCGTCCGTCCGCGTGACTCAGTCGACGGCCGCCGTGTGGACGGTGTCGGCACCCGTCGCCCTGTGCACGAGCGCCGTGGCGATGGCGGCGAGCCCCTCGCCCCGGCCCGTGAACCCGAGGCCGTCGGTGGTCGTCCCGGACACCGCGACCGGCACACCGACGACCGCCGCGAGTGCGTCCTGCATCTCCTCGCGCCGGGCACCGATCCGCGGCCGGTTCCCGATGACCTGCACGCTGACGCTCGTCGGCACCCAACCGGCCTCGGCCAGGAGCGCCACCGTCCCCTGCAGGAACACGGTCCCCGACGCGCCGGCGTAGCGGGGATCGTCGGTCCCGAACCGACCGCCGATGTCCCCGAGCCCGGCGGCGGACAACAGGGCGTCGCACACCGCGTGCGCCACGGCGTCCCCGTCACTGTGGCCCGCGAGCCCGGGCTCATCCGGGAACGCGAGCAACCCGACCCGGCACGGCACTGCGGCGTCGAACGCGTGGACGTCGACACCCAGCCCGACGCGCGCCGCCACCGGCACCCCGGCCGGGAGGCCCGGACCAGGCGAATCCGACGGCCGCCGGTCCGCCCCGCGGTCGGCGACCACGGCCTCCGCGCGACGGAGGTCCCAGGCGGTCGTGATCTTGAAGGCGTCCGCGTCACCCGCCACCACGTGCACCACGCCGCCCGCGGCCTGGAACACCCCGGCGTCGTCGGTCTCGGAGCGGGCGGCGGACGCGTACGCGGCCCGGAGTGCTTCGAGCGGGAACCCCTGGGGCGTCTGCACACCGACGAGTGCGGCTCGGTCCACGGTCTCGACGACGACGGCGCCGTCATCGGGACCGAGGACGTCGACGCGCTTCACGGTGTCCGTCACCGGGAGCGCCGGGACGACCCCCGCGCCCGTGGTCCGCACGGCCTGGAACACCCGCTCGACCTGGTCGGCCGGGGTGAGGCACCGGGCGGCGTCGTGGACGAGCACCGAGGCGACGGAGTCCGGCAGGGCTGCCAGGCCGGCCTCGACGGACGCGTGGCGATCGGGGCCTCCCGGCACGACCGCCGTGTGGCCGACCGCCGGTCCGGCGACGTCGGCGACGAGGGCACGGCACTCGTCGAGCCGCTCGACGGGAGCGACGACCACGACGAACGTGGGCTCGGCGAGCGTGAACAGCGGTTCGAGCGCCCGCTCGAGCATCCGACGGCCGGCGACCGGCACGAACGCCTTCGGGACGCCGAACCCGAGCCGGGTCCCCGAACCCGCCGCGACCACGACGACCGCGCGCACGGCGACGGCGCCGACGTCATGGGACGTCGGCGCCGTCGTGGGTGACCGGTGGGTCACGGATGCGTCAGGAGGCGAGGACCTCGTCGAGGACGGTCGAGGCCTGGTCCTCGTCGGTCTTCTCGGCGAGGGCGAGCTCGGAGATCAGGATCTGACGGGCCTTGGCGAGCATGCGCTTCTCGCCGGCGGAGAGACCGCGGTCCTGGTCGCGGCGCCAGAGGTCGCGGACGACCTCGGAGACCTTGATGACGTCACCCGAGGCGAGCTTCTCGAGGTTCGCCTTGTACCGGCGCGACCAGTTCGTCGGCTCCTCGGTGAACGGGGCGCGCAGGACCTCGAACACGCGGTCCAGGCCCTCTTTGCCGATGACGTCACGGACACCGACGAGGTCGACGTTGTCCGCCGGCACCTCGATCGTCAGGTCACCCTGGGTGACACGCAGCTTGAGGTAGACCTTCTCCTCGCCCTTGATGATCCGCGTCTTGACTTCAGAGATGGTTGCCGCCCCGTGGTGGGGGTAGACGACGGTTTCGCCGACCTCGAATTGCATGTGTTGAGCTCCGTTCCGAGACCTTCAGTTTACCACAAGCATTTGTCGAGTAATGGGCGGCCGGTGGGGCTGCGCGGGCAGTGCCTCCGCCCATCGCTAGGATGGGGCGGGTCGCCGTGGGCCCGCTGCGATCCGGTGTCGCGCGGGTCGCTGACAGCGGCCCCAGCCGCACCGCGCCAAGCTCGGATGCGTCCATGACGGCTGTCCCACCGGTCAAGCATCGTGACTCCTGGAGGAAAGTGTGAGAGCTCGGGTTCTCGTGTCCATCGCCGTGGCGGCGTCCATAGCCGTCGGGACCGCCGGCTGCGAGTTCCTCACCGAGGCCGGCACCACCAAGGGGTACAACGCGAGTGACGGCGTGAGCACCTCCGTCGGTGCCGTCGACGTGCGCAACGCCCTCCTCCTCACCAAGAACGGCAAGCGGGCACGGCTCGTCGCGTCGCTCGTGAACAACGCGGACAGCAAGCGCACCGTGACGATCGAGCCGAAGGACCACGCGGGGCAGTCCGTGACCGTCGTCATCCCGGGCAACTCCTCGGTGGACCTCGGCAGCACGAGCCCCACCGCGCAGGAGGTCGTGTTCCCGAAGCTCGACTCGAAGGCCGGCTCGCTGGCCCGCGTCTACTTCACCTACTCCGGCGCCTCGGGCAAGTCGATCTCGGTCCCCGTGCTGAACGGCGCGATGGAGGAGTACCGCACGCTCCTGCCCACCCCGCAGCAGTCGCAGACCCCACCCTCACGCCGACGCCGACCTCGACGGCCACGCCGGTCGGCTGACGGTCCGACGTCCCGCAGCACCGACGGCGCCTCCGACCTCCGGGTCGGGGGCGCCGCGTCGTCCGCCCCGCCGAACGGGGACCGGATCGGACCGGGCCGCCGCGCAGGCAGCGCCGCGCAGGCAGCGCCGCGCGCGGCCGGGAGGCGCGGGTCGGGCCCGCACCGTCCCTCCCGGCCGGCGACCGGCGGATCAGGCCTCGATGCGGTAGCCGAGCCCGCGCACGGTGACGAGCACCTCGGGCACGGACGGCGTCCGCTCGATCTTCGAGCGGATCCGCTTGATGTGCACGTCGAGGGTCTTCGTGTCCCCGAAGTAGTCGGACCCCCACACGCGGTCGATGAGCTGACCGCGGGTCAGGACGCGCCCGGCATTCCGGAGGAGCAGCTCGAGGAGCTCGAACTCCTTGAGCGGCATCGGCGTCTCGGCGCCGTCCACGGTGACCGTGTGCCGCTCGACGTCCATCCGGATGGCGCCCACCTGCAGCACGCCGCTGTCCGCCTGGTCGTCGTCGACGCGGCGCCGGAGCACCGCGCGGATCCGGGCCAGGAGCTCGCGGGTCGAGTACGGCTTCGTGACGTAGTCGTCGGCACCGAGCTCGAGGCCCACGACGACGTCCACCTCGGAGTCCTTCGCCGTGAGCATGATGATCGGCACGTTCGACCGCGTCCGGATCTGTCGGCAGACCTCGGTGCCGGGCAGCCCCGGGAGCATGAGGTCGAGGAGCACGAGGTCCGGCGTCACGGCGTCGAACTGCGCGAGTGCGGCGACGCCGTCGGCGGCCACGGTGGTCTCGTAGCCCTCGCGCTGCAGCAGGAAGCTCAGGGGGTCGCTCAGGGCGGGTTCGTCGTCGACGATGAGGATGTGGGTCACGATTGCTGCTCTTCCAGGTGCTCTTCGAGGGCTGAGGTGAGTTCGGGGTCGGCTTCCGGGATCCGGATGGTGAACGTCGATCCGCGGCCGGGCTGGGACCAGACGCGGACGTCGCCGCCGTGGTTCGCGACGATGTGCTTGACGATCGCGAGCCCGAGGCCCGTGCCGCCGGTCGCCCGGGACCGCGCAGGATCGACCCGGTAGAACCGCTCGAACACGCGGTCCAGGTCGACCTCCGGGATCCCGACCCCCTGATCGGTGACGGTGATCTCGACGAAGCCGTCCGCCCGCCGCACGCCGAGTCCGACGCGGGTGTGGTCCGGTGAGTACTTGACCGCGTTCGCGACGAGGTTCGAGACCGCGACCTGGAGCAGCGCCGCGTCGCCCATGACCCGGAGCTTCGACTTCTTGGCGCGGACGATCTGGATGTCGCGGCTCGCGGCGACGACCGAGTTCGCGTCGATCGCAGCCTGCACGATGCCGTCCACGGCGACCTCCTCGCTCGTCTCGACGACGTCGAGCGACTGCAGCCGGGACAGCTCGATGATGTCCTTCGTCAGTGCGCCGAGCCGCTCGGACTCGGTCACGAGCTGGGCGGCGAACCGGCGGACGTGCTCCGGGTCGTCCGCCGCCGCGACGAGGGTCTCGGCGAGCAGGCCGATCGCACCGATCGGGGTCTTGAGCTCGTGGGAGATGTTCGCGACGAAGTCACGACGGACCTCGTCGATCCGTCGACTCTCGGTGAGGTCGTCGGCGGTGAGCAGCACGTACCGGTTCCCGAGCAACGCCGCGCGGAACCCGAGGTACCCGACCGCGTCGCGGCTCCCCCGGGTCAGCTCGAGGTCCTCGGTCGCGTTCTCGCCACTGCGGCGCACCCGGTCCACGAGGTCGACGAGCTCGTCGTGCACGAGCCGCCGCCGCACGACGAGGCCCACGACGAGCGCCTGCGGCGAGGCCGCGACCACCGTGTTCGACGGGTCGACGACCACCGCGGGGTTGTGCATCGTCGCGATCACCGCCGCGACGCCGTCCGGCAGGTGCCGCTCGGCGACGTCGGCCGCCCGGGCGGTGCGCTCCGCCGCGATCACCAACACCACGACGCCCGCACCGAACACACCGCCGAGGAGCATCGACAGTGGCACGAGCCACGCGTTGTCCATGGACGCCAGTGTAAGGACGGACGCGCACCCCTCCAGCCCCGGTGCACGGAGGACCGGGGGTGCCGCGACGACCGTTCAGTCGGCCGTCACCGTCCGTTCACCTGGACGGCCGACACTGTTCGGGCATCCGCCGACGATGCACCAGGTGAGATGTGCCGACGGAAGGGCTCATGATGCGCGAAGTGTTCCAGCAGGAGCTCCAGGACGTCCAGGAGCGGCTCGCCGAGATCGCCGCGCTCGTGGCGACCGCGATCGACCGCGCGACCACGGCGTTCAACGACTCGGACGTCGCGCTCGCCGAGCAGGTGATCGCCGACGACGCGAAGATCGACCACGCCGCCCAGTCGCTCGACGAGCTCGCGATCGACATCCTGGCCCGCCAGGCCCCCGTCGCCCGCGACCTCCGGACCGTCGTCAGTGCGCTCCGCATCAGCGCCTCGCTCGAGCGCATGGGCGACATGGCCGAGCACATCGCGCAGCTCGCCCGCTACCGCTTCCCGGAGAAGGTCGTCCCGAAGAGCCTCCGCTCCACGTTCCGCGACATGGGTGCCCTCGACGTCGCGATGGCCGACAAGCTCGCGCGGCTGCTCCTGACCGAGGACGTCACCCTCGCCGAGGAGATCCGTGACGAGGACGACCGGGTCGACGAGCTGCACGCCAGCGTGTTCGACGCCGTGCTCGGGGAGACCTGGAAGGGCGCGACGATCGACACGGTCGACGCGACCCTCGCCAGCCGGTACCACGAGCGCTTCGCCGACCACGCCGTGTCCATCGCCAAGAAGGTGCAGTACCTGGCGACCGGCGACTGGGTGGGCGCGGCGGCCGAGTAGCCGGACCCGCCGGGCCGATGGCCGACCCGGCTCTGCGAGGATGGTCGTATGGCTGCCGTCGCGATCCTCGTCAACGGACTCCCGGGATCGGGCAAGACCACGCTCGCGGCCGGCCTGGCCGAGGTGCTCGGATGCCCGCTCCTGTCGAAGGACGCCGTCAAGGAACCGCTCGCCGACATCGCGGGCCCGATGATCACGTCGCGTGCACTGGGCGGCGTCGCGATGGACACCGTCTGGGGCATGGCCGCGGCGGTCGAAGCCGGCGTCGTGCTCGACGCGGTGTGGCTCCGGACGCGTGATCGGGAGCACCTCGTGACGGGGCTGGCGCGCGCCGGGTCCCCGCGGTTCGTCGAGGTCTGGTGCGACGTCGACCGGACGGTCGCCGAGGAACGCCTGCGCGACCGGTACGACCCGGGCTCGCCCCTGCGGCACCCCACGCACGGCGATCTGGAGGACGTGCTCGCCTTCTGGGACGAGCACGCGGCCGCCGCGGGGCCGGTCGGGCTCGGGCCCGTCGTGCGGGTCGACACCGGCGCGGCCCTCGACGTCGCGCAACTGGTGCTGGAGATCAGCCGGCACTTCGGCGCCTGAAGAGGGCGCCGAGATCGCACAACGCGCCGCTCACCTCTGGAGGTGAGTGGCGTGTTGTGCGATCTCGGCGGGGAGGGGGAAGGCCGGGAGCTGCCCCTACTTCTTGCCCTGAGCGGCGACCGCGGCGGCACCCGCGGCGGCGGCGTCCGGGTCGAGGTACCGGCCGGGACCGGTCGGACGCTGCTCGTCGTCGAGCTCGTACACCAGGGGGATGCCCGTCGGGATGTTGAGGCCGGCGATGTCGGTGTCCGAGATGCCGTCGAGGTGCTTGACGAGCGCCCGGAGCGAGTTGCCGTGTGCGGTGACGAGCACCGTGCGACCCGCCGCGAGGTCGGGCACGATGTCCGACTGCCAGTACGGCAGCAGGCGGTCGATCACGAGCGCGAGCGACTCCGTCCGCGGCAGGTCGTCGCCGAGGTCCGCGTACCGCCGGTCGTGGGCCTGGGACCACTCGGCGTCGTCGGCGATGGGGGGCGGCGGGACGTCGAACGACCGACGCCACTCCATGAACTGCTCCTCGCCGTACTGCTCGAGCGTCTGCGCCTTGTCCTTGCCCTGCAGGTCGCCGTAGTGCCGCTCGTTGAGACGCCAGTTCCGCTTGACCGGCAGCCACGCGAGGTCGGCTTCGAGCAGGGCGATGTCCGCCGTCTGGATCGCCCGCGTGAGCACCGAGGTGTAGAGGACGTCGGGCACGATCCCCGACTCGGCGATGAGCTGCCCCGCACGCTTCGCCTCCTGCTCGCCGAGCTCACTGAGCCGCACGTCGACCCAACCGGTGAAGAGGTTCTTCTGGTTCCAGTCGCTGTTGCCGTGCCGCAGGAGGACGAGTGTCGAGGTCATGCCCGGAGTCTACCGAGCGGCCCGGAGGCTCGATCGGACGAGCCCACCCTGGCCCTACCCTGGGTGGATGCCGATCGGGAACGTCACGCGCGGCACCACCGGCACGAACCGGTTGCGGCGCGTGGACCGGTGGATCGCCGCACTCCCGGTGCTGCGCCGCACGGACGATCCGCTCGTGGCCGACCTCGGCTACGGGGCGAGCCCGACGACGACGCTCGAACTCCGGGACCGCCTGGCGCGGGTCCGGCCCGACGTCGAGGTCACCGGGATCGAGATCGAGCCCGAGCGGGTCCGGGTCGCCCGGCTCGCCGAACGTGACGGAGTGACGTTCCGGCTCGGCGGGTTCGAGACACCCACGCCCCAGGGTCGTCGCCCCGCCGTCATCCGCGCGTTCAACGTGCTCCGCCAGTACGCCGAGGACGAGGTCCCGGCCGCCTGGGCGCTCATGACCGACCGACTCCAGCCTGACGGGGTCCTGGTCGAGGGCACGTGCAACGAGGTCGGCCGCGTCGCGAGCTGGATCGACGTCACGCGGGGCGGCCCGCAGACCCTCACGGTGTCGCTCCGCCTGGCCGGACTCGAGGCCCCCTCGATCGTGGCCGAACGGCTGCCGAAGGCACTCATCCACCGGAACGTGCCCGGGGAGCGCGTGCACGACTACCTGCGGGACCTCGACCACGCGTGGGCGGTCGCCGCGCCGCTCGGGACCTACGGGCCCCGCCAGCGGTGGATCGCCACCGTCCGGGCGATGCGCGACCGGGGCTGGCCGGTCCTCCACGGCGTCACCCGATGGCGCCTCGGCGAGGTGACCGTGCCGTGGTCAGCGGTCGCGCCGGCGTGAGCGCGGCCGGATCAGCGCGCCGCCGCCGGACCGACGTCGGCGGCACAGGGGTCAGGAGGTCGGGCGACGGACCGCGCCGAGGCGCGGCATCCGGGGCACGTCCGCCGTCGCCCCCGCGCTCGGCGGGACGATCACCTGCTGCGCGGCCGTGACCACGGTGTCCTCGGCGTCCGTGACGAGGACCGCGGTCGGGTCGACCGTGCGCTTGACCACCGCGAGCGCGATCGGACCGAGCTCGTGGTGCGTCGCCACCGCGGTGACCCTGCCGACCTCGGCGTCGTCGGACTGCGCCCGGACCACGGCGCCCGGCGTGGGCAGGACCCCCTGGGAGCCGTCGAGGTGCAGGAGCACGAGGCGGCGCGGCGGATGCCCGAGGTTGTGCACCTTCGCGACGGTCTCCTGCCCGCGGTAGCACCCCTTGTCGAGGTGGACGGCGGAACGCATCCAGTCGAGCTCGTGCGGGATCGTGCGCTCGTCGGCGTCCGCGAGACGCGGGCGCCACGCTGCGATGCGCAGGGCCTCCAGGGCGAGCGTGCCCGCGACGGGCACGTCGGACGCGGCGAGCGCGGCGGCGTCCGCGGGCGTGAGCACGGCGAGACGGAGCGACCAGTCCCGGCCCGGGTGGTCGGACGGGTCGGCGTAGCTCCAGCCACCGACGGCGATCGCGGCCCAGGGGTCCGTCCAGGTGACGACGGGGGCGAACGCGGCCAGGGGCGCGTCCGCGAAGGCGCCGACGACCCGGTGCTCGGCCGACCGGTCGGCCACGTCGACGCGGAGCATGAACCGCATCGACGTCAGCCACGCCGCGAGTGGTGCGGCGTCGCCGGGGTCGGTCACGAGCCAGGTGGTCGTGCCGTCGTCGACGACGCGCGCCGCGTGCTCGAGTCGTCCGGAGGCATCGAGCACGAGGGTCTCGGTCGGGACGCCCGGAGCGAGGCCGAGCAACAGCTGCGTCGTCATCGAGTTGAGCCACGACAGCCGGTCCGGGCCGGTCACCGTGACGACGCCGTACGTGCCGAGGTCGACCACGGCGCGGCCCCGCTCGAGCAGACGCTGTTCGCCGAGCGGGTTGCCGTAGTGCGCCGCGACACCCGCGCCGTCGGCGACGTACCCGTCCCGCGTCGCGAAGGGGGTGCCCTCCCGGTCCGGCGAGGTGGTGCCGTCGGCGTTCGACATGGTCACTCGACCCGGGCGAGCTGCCCGGAGGCGTGCGAGGTGAGTTCCTGCCCGAGCGCCGCGATGTCCCACGCCCAGAACAGCTTGCCCTCGACGAGGCCGTACATGCGCGTCGCCGCGGAGTACTCCTTGGCGTTCGAGGAGCGCATCACGGCATCGGTCGACAGATCGATCCGGGGCCCGTGGATGCGCCCGACGTAGAGCTCGTTGACGCCGGTCGGGTGGATGATCGAGGCCTCGATGTCGAAGCCGTCGTCGTTGTTGCGGAGCGCCTCGACGCTCCGGGCCGTGGTGAACGGCATTGCGCCTTCGCCGAGGAGCATGGCGGGACCGCGGTCCCCCGGCTCGGACGGACGGTCGAGCCGCCAGTACCCCATCTCGGCGGTGAGTGGCGTCTGCCGTTCGTCGAGGAGCCAGGCGGACGACGAGTAGTTGAGGTAGGGCAGGCCGTCGTGGCTGAAGCTGACCCGCTGGCCGAACTCGTGCTCACGGACGTCGTCGCCCACGGGGTAGTGCACGACGCCCGTGCCTTCCCACACGCCGATGAGCCAGGACAGTGGGACGAGCTCGGCCGGGAGGTTCGATGGGATGTCGATCATCGGGTCAGCGCTGACCCTTGAAGAGCTTGACGAGCACGACGACCGATGTGAACGCGATGGCGAGCGACGCGAGCCCGAGGAGACCCACGTAGAAGAGCTCGAGCGGGAGCAGCGAATCCATGCCCGGAGTCTACGCGGCGGCCCTGACGCTCCCGCGTCCGGCGCGGACGGCGAGCCGCAGGCCGGGCGATCCGTCAGGCCGTCGGCCCCGTCCGGCCGGTGGCGCCCGTGCTGCCCGTCGCGCCCGTCACGCTCGGACGAGCAGCAGGACGGTCCCGACGAGCACCACGACGAACGCCCCGGACGACGCCGCACTGATGCGGAGCACGAGTCCGTCCTTGGTCTGGGTCGCGAGCTGGAGCACGAAGCCGACGAGCACGCTGCCCACGAGCACGAGGAGCATCCAGGCGAAGGGGTCCTCGTGCGCGAGCAGCAGGACGAGGACGGCCCCGACCACGGCGAGCACCCACACCGGGACGACCGACAGGGTGGTCATGCGGCTCGTCCGTGTCGTGTCGCTCATCGTCACATCATCGCACCGGTGCGGGGCGTGCGGCCGGTGCCGGGACCGGGACCGGGACCGGGAGCGGGACCGGGCGCAGGGTCCGTCCGGGGGCGTCACTAGGATGTGGGGGACCGCCCCGACCCGTCCTGGAGGTTCCGTGGCCCAGCTGCTGGTGCTCACCTCGACCGCGCCCGGTGAGGTGCTGCCCGCGCTCGGTCTCCTGAGCCACCGCATCCGACATGTCCCGGCCGAGGCCTCGCAGCTGGTCAACGCGCCGTCGAGCGACCTCATGTTCGTCGACGCCCGGACGGACCTCGTGAGCGCGAAGTCCCTCTGCAAGATCCTCTCGACCACCGGATCGACCACGCCGGTCGTGCTCGTCGTGACCGAGGGTGGACTCACCGCGGTGAACAGCGAGTGGAGCATCGACGACGTCGTGCTCGAGACCGCCGGCCCGGCCGAGGTCGACGCCCGCATCCGCCTCGTCGTGGGTCGGGCCTCCCAGGCGCAGTCCGGGTCGAAGATCCAGGCGTCGGGCGTCGTCATCGACGAGGCGAGCTACTCGGCCAAGGTGCGCGGCCGGCCGCTCGACCTCACCTTCAAGGAGTTCGAGCTCCTCCGCTTCTTCGCGACCCACCCCTCACGGGTGTTCACGCGCGAGCAGCTGCTCAGCGAGGTCTGGGGCTACGACTACTTCGGCGGCACGCGCACGGTCGACGTCCACGTCCGGCGCCTGCGCGCGAAGCTCGGGGACCTCGAGTCGCTCATCGGCACGGTCCGCAACGTCGGCTACCGCTTCAACGTGTACGACGACGACGCCGACCGGTTGGCCGGCGACGGTGTCTGACACCGCAGCGGGTGACCTCGTCCGGGCGCTCGCGGCCGAGGCCGCCGCCCACGGCGAGGCACCGCCGTTCTCCGACCAGACCCTCGTCGACGTCCGCGCCGGACGCGCCCGCGTCCTCAGCGACGACGACGGCCGCGGGGTCGCGGTGCTGCGCGACGGCGAACTCGAACTCGCGGTCGGCCGGGAGGCCCGGGGCCGCGGCATCGGGACCGCGCTCGTCGACCGTGCGCTCGCGGTCCGACCGGCTCCGTCGCTCGCATGGGCCCACGGCGACGCACCGGCGGCGCAGGCCCTCGCGGCCCGGGCCGGGTGGCACCCCGTCCGCCGGCTGCTCCAGCTGCGCGCCCCACTCACGGAGGGAAGCGCAGGGGCCGGGACCGCACCGGCGGGCGGAGGCGAGGTCCGCGTCGCGGCCGACCCGGGCCTCCCGGCCGACCAGCACGTCGACGCGTTCCGTCCGGGCATCGACGAGGACGCCTGGCTCGACCTCAACGCCGCCGCGTTCGCGCACCACCCGGAGCAGGGCCGGATGACGCTCGACGACCTCCGCGACCGCGAGCGCGAGCCGTGGTTCGACGGTGCCGACCTGCTCCTCCTCCGACGCGGAGACGACCCCCGGCTCGCCGGCTCCTGCTGGCTCAAGGTCGAGGACGGCATCGGTGAGTTCTACGCCGTGGCCGTGCGCCCGGACCTGCAGGGGCAGGGGATCGGCGGCGTGCTCATGCGCGCGGGGATGGCGCGTCTGCGCGGGCGGGGACTCACCGCGGCGGCGCTCTACGTCGAGGGCGACAACGTCCCGGCGCTCGCGCTCTACCGTCGCGCCGGGTTCACCGAGCACGCGGTGGACGTGCAGTACGCGGCGCCCTGACCGACGCCTCCACGTCGTCCGTTCACCCTGGGTTCTCCACGAGGTCGTCCTACCACCACCGCGTGGGGGACCCGGATGGCAGGATGAGTCCATGGAAACCGAGCCGCAGCTGGACGGCGAATCCGTCACCCCGGATCTCGACGACTTCGACGAGATCGTCCGCGTCGAGCACGAGTCGTTGCCGACGGATCGGTACTTCGACCGCGAGCTCAGCTGGCTCCGGTTCAACCAGCGCGTGCTCGAACTCGGCGAGGACCGCGCGGTTCCCCTGCTCGAGCGTGCGAACTTCCTCGCGATCTTCGCCTCGAACCTCGACGAGTTCTTCATGGTGCGCATCGCGGGGCTCAAGCGCCGCATCGACACCGGCATCGCCGTGCCGACGAACGTGGGCCGCGCCCCGCTCGACGTGCTCGCCGACATCGCCCGCGACGCCCACGAGCTCCAGGACCGCCACGCGCACGCCTTCCGCGACTCGCTCAAGCCCGACCTCGACGCCGCGGGGATCCACGTCGAGAACTGGTCGGACCTGGCCGAGGCCGACCGCGTCCGGATGGACGAGTACTTCACCGACCAGATCTTCCCGGTGCTCATGCCCCTGGCGGTCGACCCGGCCCACCCGTTCCCCTACATCTCGGGGCTCTCCCTCAACCTCGCGGTGCGGGTCCGGAACCCCAAGACGGAGCGACAGGAGTTCGCCCGGCTCAAGGTGCCGCAGAACTTCCCGCGCTTCGTGCAGCTCCCGGACGACGGGTCGGGGCGGCTGCGCTTCATCCCGCTCGAGGACCTCATCGCGAACCACCTGGACGACCTGTTCCCCGGCATGCAGGTGGTCGAGCACCACGTGTTCCGCGTCACCCGCAACGAGGACGTCGAGATCGAGGAGGACGAGGCCGAGAACCTCCTGCAGGCGCTCGAGCGCGAGCTGCTCCGACGCCGGTTCGGGCCGCCGATCCGCCTCGAGATCACCGAGGACATGGACCCGGTGACCCTCGACCTGCTCATCCGCGAGCTCGACGTCACCGAGCAAGAGGTCTTCCGTCTGCCGTCGCCGCTGGACCTCGGCGGACTGTTCGAGATCGCCAAGATCAACCGCCCGGAGTTGCACTACCCGCGGCACGTGCCCACCACGGCGGTGCAGCTGCAGCCCGACGAGCCGAACATGAAGCCCGACCTGTTCCGTGCGATCGGACGCGAAGACGTCCTCGTCCACCACCCGTACGAGTCCTTCTCCACGAGCGTGCAGGCGTTCCTGCAGCAGGCCGCCGCCGATCCGAACGTCCTGGCCATCAAGCAGACGCTTTACCGGACGTCGGGTGACAGCCCCATCGTCGAGGCCCTGATCGACGCCGCGGAGGCCGGCAAGCAGGTGCTCGCACTCGTCGAGATCAAGGCCCGGTTCGACGAGCAGAACAACATCGGCTGGGCGCGCAAGCTCGAGCGTGCCGGGGTGCACGTCGTCTACGGACTCGTCGGGCTCAAGACGCACTGCAAGATCGCCCTGGTGATCCGCCAGGAGAAGAACGGACTGCGGCACTACACGCACATCGGCACGGGCAACTACAACCCGAAGACGAGCCGTATCTACGAGGACATGGGGCTGTTCACCACCGACGATCAGGTCGGCAAGGACGTCACCCGCCTGTTCAACGAGCTGTCCGGCTACGCGATCGAGAAGAAGTTCAAGCGGCTGCTCGTCGCCCCGCTCCACCTCCGCAAGGGCCTGCTCAAGCGGATCCACACCGAGACGGTGAACGCGCTCGCGGGCAAGCCCTCGGGCATCCGGATCAAGGTGAACTCGATGGTCGACGAGGAGATCATCGACGCCCTGTACCTCGCCAGCCAGGCGGGTGTCCCGATCGACATCTGGGTCCGTGGCATCTGCTCGCTCAAGCCCGCGATGGAGGGCTACAGCGAGACCATCCGCGTGCGCTCCATCGTCGGCCGGTACCTCGAGCACTCGCGGGTCTTCTCGTTCCACAACGACGGCGACCCGGCGGTCTACATCGGCAGTGCCGACATGATGCACCGCAACCTCGACCGCCGCGTCGAGGCCCTCGTCCGACTCACCGCGCCGCGGCACATCGACGAGATGGAGCGGCTGTTCGACCTCGCGATGGCCGACACCACGAGCTCGTGGCACCTCGAGTCCGACGGCGAGTGGACCCGGCACGCGGTGGACGACGACGGCGAACCCCTACTCGACCTGCAGGACAGCCTGATGCGCCAGATCTCAGCGCGGAAGCGTTCCTCCCGATGAGCCAGACGACACCCGACGGCCTCGTGGTCGCCGCCGGTGCCGTGTGCTGGCGACGGCACGAGAGCGGCCCCCAGGTGCTCCTGATCCACCGCGAGCACCACAAGGACGTCTCGTTCCCCAAGGGCAAGGTGGACCCGGGCGAGTCGGTGCCGCATGCAGCGGTCCGCGAGATCCGTGAGGAGACGGGCTACCGCGTGCACCTCGGCGCCCCGATCGGCACGGCCGAGTACGTGCTCCCGAACGGCCGCGACAAGGTCGTCCACTACTGGGTGGCTCAGGTCAAGGACACCGAGATCGAGCGGGCCGGGGCCTTCCACCCGAACGACGAGGTCGCTGCGCTCGAGTGGGTGGACATCGACGCCGCACGGTCGATGCTCACGTACGAGCGCGACATCGCCATCCTCGACCGCTTCGCCGAACGGGCCGCCGTGGGCCAGCACCGGACGTTCGCGATGATCGCCCTCCGGCACGGCAAGACCACGCCGCGGCACCAGTGGAGCGGACCCGACGCCACCCGGCCACTCCTGCCGGTCGGGCGGACGCAGGCCAAGCAGGTCGCGCCGGCGATCGCCGCCTTCGGCCCGCGGAAGATCGTGAGCAGCACGGCCGCGCGATGCCTGGCGACGGTCGAGCCGCTCTCGGCGCAGACGAAGATCGGCGTCACGAGCACCGCCGACATCAGCCAGGACGCCCACGAGCACGGCAAGAGCGACGTGCCGGGGGTCGTGCGCAAGCGGCTCCGGAAGGGACGCACCACCGTGCTCTGCTCGCACGGCCCGGTGCTCCCCGACATCATCGCGCACATCGCCGCTGCGACCTCGGGCGAGGACTCGCGCTTCGACCTGCACCGGGCCGCGATGCTCTCGACCGGGGACTTCGCGGTGCTGCACATCGCCGACGACGAGCTCATCGCCGTCGAGACCCACTCGTCCGGCGTCCACGACTGACGCGCCTGCGGTGCCGGAGCGGGCACACACGGATCCACGTATAGCGCGCTCGGCACTGCGCCGCACGATCCCGCGATCCCGTTCCCCGCTCGTTCACCCGTCGTTCACCGAGCGGCGTCGTCCCCGTCACTTCCCTTCCTTACTGTCACTCGCAGGTCGGCCACCCACCGGCCGCCCCTGCACCTGACATCCCCGAAGGGACCCCTGTGAACATCAAGCGAATCGGTTCGGTCGCGGCCATCGCGATCGCCGGCGCGATCGTGCTCTCCTCCTGCGCGGCGAACGAGGGCAGCGGCAGCGGCAGCTCCGCCAGCGCCTCGTCCTCCGCCTCGACGGGCGCGGACCTCTCCAGCCTCTCCGGCACCCTGAACGGCATCGGCTCGAGCGCGCAGGGGACCGCCGAGACGACCTGGATCTCGGGCTTCCAGTCGAAGGCGTCCGGCGTGACGGTCAACTACAACCCGCAGGGCTCCGGCGCGGGCCGCTCGAGCTTCATCTCGGGTGCCGCCGACTTCGCCGGCTCCGACGCAGCACTCGCCGACACCGAGCTGTCGGGCGACTTCAAGGAGTGCAAGACCGGCACCAAGGGCATCGACCTGCCGATCTACATCTCGCCGATCGCCATCGCCTACAAGGTCGACGGCGTCAAGAACCTCACGCTCGACGCCGAGACCGTCGCCGGCATCTTCAAGGGCACGATCACCAAGTGGAACGACCCGGCGATCGCCAAGCTCAACAAGAGCGCGTCGCTGCCGTCCGCCTCGATCAACGTGATCCACCGCTCGGACGACTCGGGCACGACGCAGAACTTCACCGAGTACCTCTCGGCGAACGCGTCGGACGTCTGGAACGCCGCCCCGAGCCAGACCTACCCGTACAAGGTCGGTGACGGCGCGCAGGGCACCTCGGGTGTCGCGAGCGCCATGGGTGGTGCGTCGAACTCGATCACCTACATCGACGACTCCGGCGCCGGCAGCCTCTCGAAGGCCAAGCTCATGGTCGGCGGCACCGCCACCAAGATCAGCGCCGACGGCGCCGCCAAGGTCGTCGCGGACTCCGACGTCGTGTCGGGCCGCGCGAAGAACGACCTGGCGATCGACATCAACCGCAAGGACACCGCGAAGGGCGCCTGGCCGCTCGTGCTCGTCTCGTACGCCATCGCGTGCCAGCAGTACAGCGACAGCAGCAAGGCCGACCTCGTCAAGGCGTACCTGAACTACGTCGCCTCGTCGGACGCCCAGCAGGCCGCCGCGCAGCAGGCCGGCTCTGCCCCGCTGTCCTCGGACCTCGCGAGCAAGGTCCAGAAGGCCGTCGCCACCATCAAGTGACACCGTGTCAGCCCAGACGCCCGGTCACCACCCATCCGACCGGACGTCTGGGCCGGACCCGTTCACGGGCCTGACCGCGAGCGGCTCCGACCGGCGCGCGGTCCACCCGACCCGCACCGTTCCTCCCGGCCCCCAGCCACCGCAGCCACCGAGCACACCCCACCCGACGCCTCCCCCGGCGCCCTCCCCGACAGGAGCCCCATGTCCGCAGCCCCGGCACCGCAGCCGCAGGCCGTGCAGCCCCCGAAGCCGCGTGCGACCGTCCGCATCGGCGACCGCATGTTCTCCACCGCGACCGTCCTGGCCGGCGGGCTCATCCTCCTCGTCCTCGCCCTCGTCGCCCTGTTCCTCGTCTGGCAGAGCATCCCGGCGTTCTCCGCCAAGCCCGGGGACCTGCCGAACGACGCGACGGGCTTCTGGGACTACGTCGGTCCCCTCGTCTTCGGGACCGTCTGGGCGGCGCTCCTCGCGCTCGTCATGGCGACGCCGATCTCCATCGGCATCGCCCTCTTCATCTCGCACTACGCGCCGCGCCGGATGGCCGCCCTGCTCGGGTACGTGATCGACCTGCTCGCCGCCGTACCGAGCGTCGTGTTCGGCCTGTGGGGCGTCCTGGTCCTGGCTCGCTTCGTGCAGCCCTTCTACGTCTTCCTCAACCACTCCCTCGGCTGGTTCCCGCTGTTCTCCGGACAGGTGTCCGGCACGGGTCGCACGATCCTGACGGCGGCGATCGTGCTCGCGGTCATGACGATCCCGATCATGACCGCGGTCATGCGCGAGATCTTCCTGCAGGCGCCGCGCCTCAACGAGGAGGCCGCCCTGGCCCTCGGTGCCACGCGCTGGGAGATGATCCGGCTGTCGGTGTTCCCGTTCGCCCGGTCCGGCATGGTCTCGGCGATCATGCTCGGCCTCGGGCGCGCGCTGGGCGAGACACTCGCGGTCGCCATCGTGCTGTCCGTGTCGAACAGCGTCACGCCGAAGGTGCTCACCTCGCTCAACCCGAGCACCATCGCCGCGAACATCGCGCTGCAGTTCAGCGAGGCGTCCGGCGTCAGGCTCAACGCGCTCGTCGCATCGGGCCTGATCCTGTTCGCCATCACCCTCGTGATCAACATCGCCGCGCGGTTCATCGTCCGCAAGCGCGTCGCCTGACGGGAAGGCCAGAACCATGACCATCGCGCTCCGCCCCGCCCGCGGCAACGTCTACGCGTCGGGCAAGCTCCCGAAGCCGTTCCCCTGGATCCTGCTCGCCGGCAGCTGGATCGCCTTCGGCCTCGTCTTCGCCCTGCTCAACGCGGGCGGTACCGTCGCGGACTTCAACGTCGTCGGCGCACTGTTCCTCGGGACCGTCCTGTTCGACGTCCTCATCGTCGTGATCTCGCGGATCGTCGAGGGTGGCCGCAAGGCGATCGACCGGCTCGTCACCTCGCTCGTCGCGACCGCGTTCATCGTCGCCGTGCTGCCGCTCGTGTCGCTGCTCTGGACCGTCATCGCCCAGGGGCTGCACCGCTTCGACGCCGAGTTCTTCACGTACTCGATGCGCAACGTCATCACCGTGGGCGGCGGCGCACTGCACGCCATCGTCGGCACCGTCGAGATCACCCTGCTCGCGACGCTCATCAGCGTGCCGATCGGGCTCCTCACCTCGATCTACCTCGTCGAGTACGGCCGCGGCTGGCTCGCCCGCGGCATCACGTTCTTCGTCGACGTCATGACCGGCATACCCTCGATCGTGGCAGGCCTGTTCGCCTACTCGCTGTTCGCGCTCATCGTCGGGCCGGGCACCCGCACGGGCGCGATCGGGTCGGTCGCGCTGTCGGTCCTCATGATCCCGGTCGTCGTCCGGTCGACCGAGGAGGTCCTGAAGATCGTCCCGATGGATCTCCGCGAGGCCTCGTACGCCCTCGGCGTGCCGAAGTGGCTCACCATCGTCAAGGTCGTGCTGCCCACGAGCCTCGCGGGCATCACCACCGGCGTCATGCTGGCGATCGCCCGCGTCATCGGCGAGACCGCCCCCCTGCTCGTCACCGCCGGCTTCACGACGAGCATGAACTACGACCTGTTCGGCAACCCGATGATGACGCTGCCCGTGTTCGCGTACACGCAGTACTCGCAGCAGGGCGCGAACCCCGTGCCGTTCGTCGACCGCGCCTGGACCGCAGCGCTCGTGCTCATCCTCATCGTCATGCTGCTCAACCTCATCGCCCGCTTGATCGCCCGCGTCTTCGCACCCAAGATCGGTCGGTAGCCACTCCCCCGGCCACCGGCACCCGACCACCCACCCCAGAAGGAACCAGCGTGTCCAAGCGCATCGAGGTCTCCGGCCTCAACGTCTACTACGACAAGTTCAAGGCCGTCGAGGACGTCTCGATGACGATCGAGCCGCGGACGGTCACCGCCTTCATCGGCCCGTCCGGCTGTGGCAAGTCGACGTTCCTCCGCACCCTGAACCGCATGCACGAGGTCATCCCCGGCGCGACGGTGCAGGGCGAGGTCCGCATCGACGGCGACGACCTCTACGCGCCCGGCGTCGACCCGGTGCTCGTACGTCGACAGGTCGGCATGGTCTTCCAGCGCGCCAACCCGTTCCCGACGATGTCGATCAAGGACAACGTCCTCGCCGGCGTCAAGCTCAACAACAAGCGCATCAGCCGCTCGGAGTCCGACGACATCGTCGAGAAGTCCCTGCAGGGCGCGAACCTGTGGAACGAGGTCAAGGACCGCCTCGACAAGCCCGGCATGGGCCTGTCCGGTGGTCAGCAGCAGCGCCTGTGCATCGCTCGGGCGATCGCGGTACAGCCCGACGTCCTGCTCATGGACGAACCCTGCTCGGCGCTCGACCCGATCTCGACCCTGGCGATCGAGGATCTCATCGAGGAGCTGAAGCAGGACTACACGATCGTCATCGTGACGCACAACATGCAGCAGGCGTCACGAGTCAGCGACAAGACCGCGTTCTTCAACATCGCGGGCACCGGCCAGCCCGGTCACCTCATCGAGTACGGCGAGACGGCGAACATCTTCTCGAACCCGACCGTGCAGGCCACCGAGGACTACGTCTCGGGCCGCTTCGGGTGATCCCACCGGCCACGCGCCGCGGGGCAGAGCGGATGACGGGAGGCGGTGCACCAGCAGGTGCACCGCCTCCCGTCCGTCCTGGACCTGGTCGTCAGGCGCTCGTGGGTACCGCCACGATCGGCTTCGTGGTCGGCTGCTTCGAGCCCCCGGCGGGTTCGACCGTGATGCCGATGGTGTCGCCCGCCGCCTTGGCGCCGGAGAGCACCGCGCTCGTCGTGCCACCGTCGACCGAGCCGACGAGTCCCGCCGGCGTGATCGAGGACCCGATGTACCAGAGTTCGTACGTCTTGCCGGCGGGCGCGGCCTTGACGCCCTTGAAGATCACGGCGGACTTGCGGAGCTGGTCGGACCACACGACCGTGGCCGTGCCTCCACCCTTGACCGTCGTCGACGCCCGCTGGAAGTCCGCGGCGGCGTAGATCTGGTCGAGCTTCGTCGAGGCCTGGACCTGCCCCTGTCCGGGTCCGGTCTCGTGCTCGGCGAGCGACTGGATCCCGAGGGTGCCGCCGGCGATCACGGCCACCGCGGCGGCGGCGGCCAGGACCACGCGAGCCGGACGCTGGAACCAGCGGACCCGCGCGTTCCCCGACGCCGTGCCGGCGGGGGCGGCGGTGACGTCCGTGACGGCCGCGTGCCGGGCCTCCCGGGCGACCGGCTGCGGCGCGACGGACTGTGCGGAGCCGGGCGCGGCGGCGGCGAGGTCACCCACGGACGAGCCGCCCTGTGCGTCCTCGACCGGCAGCGCCGGGAGCTGGGGCGTCGTGGCGATCTTCGCCATGAGCGCGGCCCGGAGGTCGCGCGGCGGCTCGACCGGCTCGACCGCGTAGGCCAGCAGCAGTGCGGTCTCATGGAGCGAGTCCACCTCGGCACGCACCGGGTCGGATGCGGCCATCGCCGCGTCGACCGCAGCGCGCTCGACGGCGTCGACCGCATCGGTCGCGTAGGAACCCGTCATGAGCGCCACGTCGTCGGGTCGGATGGTCATGACCTCACCCCCATCTCGTCGCGGAGTCGGATCATCCCGTCACGGAGACGGGTCTTCACGGTGCCGATCGGGACACCGAGGATCGCGGCCATCTCGCTGTGCGAGTAGCCGCCGTAGTAGGCCATGGTGACGGCCTGGCGTTGGAACTCGGTGAGGCGGGCGAGCGCCCGGCTCACCCGCTCGTGCTCGATGCGGATCTCGACCGACTCGGTCACCGAGTCGAAGTCCGTCTCGAAGTCGCGGATGCCCACCTTCGTGTCCCGGTCACGCGAGGACTGTGCGGCCCGCACCCGGTCGACCGCGCGTCGGTGCGCCATCGTCAGGATCCAGCTCGGGGCCGAACCGCGCGCGGCGTCGAACCGGCTGGCGTTCTGCCAGACCTCGAGGAAGACCTCTTGCGTCACCTCTTCGGACTGGGCATGATCTCGGAGCAGCCGCGTGATGAGACCCATGACGCGGCCCGAGAGCTGGTCGTACAGGGCTCCGAACGCCTCTTGATCGCCAGCGGCGACGCGCGTGAGGAGTTCGTCCGGCGACGCAACGAGTGGGGACGAGGGGGCCTCGTAGCCGTTCGTGTCGCGTTCCACGAGAGTCAGCATCGCAGGTTTTCCTCCTCACAGGGCGTCGGAGCGCAGCCGTTGTCCACGACGCGCTGGTGGTTCCGGGTACGTCGATGACGGCTGGACGGCGACGGCACCGGACCCCGTGCGACCCGCAGGGAATGGGCCGTCGGCCCGGGTCGCACGGGGTGGTTCCGGTGGTGAGCGGCCGTCCCGCCGTCACAGCAGGGATTCGGCGTCCCCCGCGGATCGGATTGGGCGGGCTTCCGGCGGGGTGCCGCGGAAGGTCCGGGGCGGCAGAAGGTCCGGGGCGGCGGACACGACAGTGCGGAGGTCGAACGACAGCGGCCCCGTCGACACCTGCGCCCGCACCCGCACCCGCACCCGCACCCGCACCCGCACCAGGCTCCAGCGGGACCGTCGTCGACACCGGACGCCCGATGATCCGGGTCGCGGGAACGACGACGGGCCCGGCGGAGGGAACCGCCGGGCCCGTCGTGACGTGGACGCCGGACCGCAGAAACGCCTCTCGGCGCGAGGCCGCTCGGAGCGGCGAATTTTGGAGCCCGGGGTTACTGCGGCCCGACGTGGACGAGTGTAGCGAAGGCGCCCTGGCCACCGTCGGGTGTTCACGCAGAGAGGACGTGCGCGCGCCCCGGGCGCGTCGGTGCGGTCAGTCGAGGCTGTCGCGGCGCCACAACCCGGCGGCCGCAGCGAGGTCCTCGGCGAGTTCGGACAGGCGCAACGCACGACGGGTGAGCTCGCTGGCTCGGTCCTCCGCCGTGAGGTCGGCGTCGTCCGCGACGCTCGTCGCTCCGGCGGCCGTCAGGCGGCAGAACGCCGCTCCGCGCTCGAGCGCGACCGCGAAGTCGCCGGTGTACAGGCCGCGGAGGATCTCGTCCGCCAGGGTGACGATCTCGGCCGGTCCGGTCGGTTGCTCCGCGCCCGCGACGGCCTGGTCGATCGTCGAGACGGCCTCGGTGCCGCGCTCGAAGAGGTACGCGACCTCGTCCGGGTTCTGCCGGATCAGGGTGCGGACGAGGTAGATCCGCCAGAGCGCACCGGGCAGGGTGTGTGCGCCGACCCGTGCCCAGAGCTCTGCGAGGGCGTCGATCCCGTGCACGTCCGTGTAGGTCACGAGGCGCTCGACGACGGCGGGGTCCGGATCGGTGCGGACGCGGTGCACCAACGCCGTCGCGGTCTCGTGCGCGACACGGTTGATGAGCGCCGGGTCGTTGCCGCCCTGGATGGCCTCGAACTCGGCGGCGGTGAACTGCACGGGTCGGTGGTAGTCGCGTGGCATCGGCGTCAGTGTAGGCGGGACCGGTGACACGGTGGTCAGGTGGGACGGCGCTCCGTCGGCCGATACGCTGGAGGGCGAGGGCCTCTAGCTCAGTCGGTAGAGCACCGGACTTTTAATCCGAGGGTCGTGGGTTCGAGCCCCACGGGGCCCACCGTCGCGAACGCGATCCGGGGCGCCCCTCCGAGTGGTGGCGGCAGCGGCGCGGGTCTCCGTCCGGGTGACGGGACCGTGACCCGCAGATGAAATACGCACATCCATCGGATCCACCGTCGCGTTGTCAGGCCGGATGCCGTAGGTTGGGCGGACAGTCGATGCGCAGAACAGACGCGTACCGCACCAGCAGAACAAGGAAACAACGCAGTCATGGCTACAGGCATCGTCAAGTGGTTCAACGCCGAGAAGGGTTTCGGCTTCATCGCTGCCGACGACGGCAGCGGCGACCTCTTCGCTCACTACTCCGCCATCCAGACGGGCGGCTACCGCTCGCTGGAGGAGAACCAGCGCGTCGAGTTCGACGTCGCGACCAGCCCGAAGGGGCTCCAGGCGGAGAACATCCGCGTCATCTGACCTCCCGGTCTCTGTTCGGAGCGCGGGTCCCTCATCGGGGCCCGCGCTTCGTCGTTCCCGGGGCGTCCGCTCGGGGGCACGGTCGGCGTCCCCGCGCCTCGGGCGACGCGCCCGAGGTGGGCGCAGCGGGGTACACGCGCTCCTCAGCGCTGTCACGGCTGATCTTGTCCACTGTTCAGCTGCCGCTCAGTGGTTCGAGGGGGAGGCGCCGATAGCGTCGTTCGCGGATCCACCACGTGGGTCCCGACACTGGCACCACCAGCAACGACGAACGGGGTACACCGTGACCGAACCCATCCACGACACGCACACCAGCACCACCGGCGCAGCGCGACGGGCGATGGCCCCGGCCACGGGGCGCCTCGCGCTCTCCGATGACCGCCTGCTCGACGAGCTCCGCCGCAACGCGCGGGTCTCGACGCGGCGGATCCGCGCGGACTTCGTCGAGGTGCACACGCCCACGCGCGTGCTCGGGTACGTCAAGGGGCAGCGCAAGTCCTTCGTGGCGCTCCGCGGGGACGACCCCGCCTGGGCCGAGGAGATCGGCCGCTACCCGTCCGAGTCCCTCGCGGTCGAGGCCCTCCGCATGCGCCGAGCCTGAGCCGCTCCCGCGCCCGGTCGCGCCCCCGCTCCCACGCCCCCTCCCGCCCCCGCTCCCGCTACCGCGACCAGACCCGGCGGATGCCCCAGCTGCCGGTCCACGCTTCGTCCGGTTCGAGCCAGCGCAGCCCCTCACCGCTGTTGAGGGCGTTCGCGGGCGCGGTCATCGGCTCGACCGCGAGCGCGAGCCCGACACCGTCGCCGCGGGGGAACTCGCGCGAGGTGAACACCTGCACGTAGGGGAACGAGGCGTCCTGCCAGAGTTCGACGCCGTCGCCGTCGGCCGCCCGGACGGTGGTCCGTCGCACGCCCTCGGCGTCGGCGGCGACGTCCGTGTACGCGGTGTCGAGGTCGCTCTCGCCCACGACGCGGCCACCCCGGAGGTCGAACGGCATCCCCTCGACCGACTCGGAGCCGTCCGGCACCTTGTGCTCGTCGGTCGTGAACCGGGTCGCGGCGTCCAGGGTGACGGTGAGTTCCTCGACGGGGGCGTCCCCCGCCCGCAGGTACGGGTGGTTGCCGACGGCGAACGGCGCACGGCGATCGGACCGGTTGACGATCTCGTGCGTGACGCGCAGGCCGTCGTCGACGAGTTCGTGGTGCACGCGGGTCTCGAGCAGGAACGGCCACCCGTGCTGCGGGTACACCGTCGCCTCCTGCACCAGCGTCGACTCGGTCTGCTCGACGACGCGGTAGGGCGCGTAGCGCAGGAGCCCGTGGCTGGCGTTGCCGTACTTCGGCTCGGTGACGTCGAGCTGCTGGGTCGTGCCGTCGAGCTGCCACGTCGCCCCGGCGACGCGGTTCGGCCACGGGACGAGGACGATCCCGCACGCGCCCGCGGGCATCTCGTGCGGACCGAACGACTCGGTGAGCGCGAACCCGTTCACGCTGAGCTGCCGGATGCCGGCCGCGACCTGGGTGATGTCGGCCTCGACGACACCGTCGGGCCCGGCGTGCCGCAGGTGGTACTGGCCGCCGGTGGGTGCTCCGCTCATGCGTGGTCCTCCTCGGGATCGTCCGCCACGAGCACCTGGACGCCCGCGGCACGGATGGGGGCGAGGTCGAACCCGCGCACGCCGGCGGTCACGAGGACGTCGACGCTGTCGAGGGCACCGACCACACCGATGTGGGACCGACCGAGCTTCGCCCCGTCGGCAACGACGACAGTACGCCGAGCCGCTCCGGCGAGCAGGCGCTTGACCTCGGTCTCCGGCAGGTTGACGTTCGTGACGCCGCGTTCGACGGACACGCCCGTGCAGCCGATGATCGCCAGGTCGGCGGCGATCATCGGGAGGACCGTGCCGACGAACGGGGAGACGAGCGAGTGCTGCAGGGGACGCAGCGTGCCGCCGGTCACGACGACCGTGAACCGGGGCACGGCCCGCTCGAGCACGAGCGCGTTCGTCAGGGAGTTCGTGACGACGGTGACGTCGGCGAGGTCGCGGCGGGCGACGAGTTCCTCGGCGACGGCGGCGGGCGTGGTGCCGACGTCGAGCACGACGCACTCCCCCGACCGGACGAGGGCAGCGGCGGCCCGGCCGATCGCCCGCTTCGCGGCGGCGTGCTCGACCGCGGTCTCCTCGTAGGGGCGTTCGTCGCGCCCGGGCTGCGCCGGGCGCAGGGCACCACCGTGCACACGTCGGATCCGGCCGGCGGCGTCGAGGGTCGCGAGGTCGGCGCGGACGGTCACCGCACTGGTCCCCACGGCGGCGGCGAGGTCGGCGGTCCGGACGAGGCCCGGTGCCTCCTCGACGAGTTCGACGATGCGGTCGTGGCGCAGAACGGCCGGCAGCGCGCTCGGCTCCGCCGCGTCGGGGTCCCGCTGCGACAGGTCGGTCATCGCACCAGTTTCGTCTGCTTCCGTTCCGTTTCGCAATCCTTCGTCCGGGAGTAGGGTTGCCCGGTGTCCACCGATGGGAAGGAACACCAGTGAGCGGGATCACCAAGCGGGCGACGACCCTCGCGGACGGTCGTGACCTCATCTACTTCGACGACGCGGACACGCAGCTGCCCGCCGAGCGTCGCATCGACGAGCGCGTGCTCGACCCGCGCCCCGCCACGGCGCACATGCGGCAGGACGTCCTGACGGGCGAGTGGGTGTCGATCGCCTCGGCTCGACAGAACCGCGCCTTCCTGCCGCCGGCCAACCTCGACCCGCTCGCGCCCCAGACGGACGAGAACCCGTCGGAGATCCCGAGCCGGTACGACGTCGCCGTCTTCGAGAACAAGTCACCCTCGTTCGGTCCCGACCTCGAGGCCGACGACGCACCACCGTCGGTGGCCGCGCTGTCCGAGGTCGGCCTCAACCGCACCTACCGGTCCGTCGGGCGCTGCGAGGTCGTCTGCTTCAGCCCGGAGACGAGCGGCTCGTTCGCGTCGATCACCGAGTCCCGCGCCCGGACCGTCGTCGAGGCGTGGGCCGACCGCACGGCCGCACTGTCCGCCATGCCGGGCATCGAGCAGGTGTTCCCGTTCGAGAACCGCGGCGAGGCGATCGGGGTCACGCTGCACCACCCCCACGGGCAGATCTACGCCTACCCCTACGTGACGCCCCGCACGCAGCGCCTCCTGGCGTCGATCGAGCGCTTCGGACCGGACCTGTTCGAGCAGCACCTGGCGAACGAGCGGGCGTCGGACCGGGTGGTCCTCGCGGGCGAGCACTTCACAGCGTTCGTGCCCTTCGCCGCCCGATGGCCGCTCGAGATCCACATGCTGCCGCACCGGCACGTCCCCGACTTCGCCGGCCTCACCGACGCCGAGAAGGACGAGCTCGCGCACATGCACCTGCGCCTGACACGGGCCCTCGACGCCCTCTACGACTCCCCCACGCCCTACATCGCGGCGTGGCACCAGGCGCCGGTGTCGATCGGCCGCGACGCCGTCCGGTTGATGCTGCAGATCACGTCGCCCCGGCGTGCCGAGACGAAGCTCAAGTACCTGGCCGGCAGCGAGGCCGCGATGGGCGCCTGGATCGGCGACGTCGTGCCCGAGGCCCAGGCCGAGTTCATCCGAGGAGGGATCGAACGCGTATGACCACCGACTTCCAGAGCGTCTTCGGCGCGGAGCCGACCACGCGGTACTCGGCACCGGGCCGGGTGAACCTGATCGGCGAGCACACCGACTACAACGACGGGTACGTCCTGCCGTTCGCGATCGACCGCCGTACCGTCGCCGACATCCGCGTGCGCGACGACCGGCTGCTCCGCGTCGCGTCGTCGTTCGACCCGGAGGGCGGCGTGCAGGAGCGCTCACTCGACGCGCTCGATCCCGCCGACATGGACGGCTGGTCGGCGTACGTGTTCGGTATCGCCTGGGCCCTGCAGGACCGGGGGGCGGACCTGTCCGGCGCGACAGGGCTCGACGTCTTCATCCACTCCGAGGTCCCGGTCGGGGCGGGGTTGTCGTCGAGCGCCGCGATCGAGTGCGGCGTCGCGCTGGCGTTCGACGACCTGTGGAGCCTCGGCCTCGACCGGCAGGAGCTCGCGCGCGTCGGGCAGTGGGCCGAGAACAAGGCGGTCGGGGCACCCACGGGCATCATGGACCAATCGGCGTCGCTGCTCGGCCGGCAGGACGCGGCCGTGTTCCTCGACTGTCGATCGCTCGAGGCAGAGGTCGTCGACCTCGGCTTCGACGCCGCGGGTCTCGAGCTGCTCGTCATCGACACGCACGTCCAGCACGCCCACGCCACCGGGGGCTACGCCGCACGTCGGGCGTCCTGCGAGCGGGGGGCCTCGGTGATGGGCGTGTCCGCGCTCCGCGACCTGTCCGTCGACGACCTCCCCCGCGCGCAGGAGCTCCTCGACGACGAGACCTTCCGCCGCGTCCGGCACGTCGTCACCGAGGACCAGCGTGTCCTCGACACCGTCCGCACGCTGCGCGAGCAGGGTCCGCGCGCGATCGGCGACCTGCTCGTCGCGTCGCACGCGTCGATGCGCGACGACTTCGAGATCTCGGTCGCCGAACTCGACCTCGCGGTGGAGACCGCGCTCGAGCACGGCGCCGTCGGTGCCCGCATGACGGGGGGCGGGTTCGGTGGCGCCGCCATCGCGCTCGTCGACCGGGAGGCCCGGGACACGATCGCGGACGCGGTCACCGCCGCCTTCGCCGCGGCCGGGCACTCCGCGCCCACCGTGTTCACCGTGCACGCCGACGAGGGTGCCCGGCACGACGCGTAGCGCCGGCGGTCGGGACGACGCTCCCACGGCGCCGACCAGCAGCGAGATCGAACCGCGCGATGCCGTTCGAACACGGGGATCCCGGTGTTCGAACGGCATCGGCGTGTTCGACGCCGACGCCCGGCGCGGTGAGCTCAGTGCCGGTGGCGCTCGGCGGCCTCGACGACGTTCTTCATGAGCATCGCCCGGGTCATCGGCCCGACGCCGCCCGGCACCGGCGACAGGAACCCGGCCACGGACGCCACGGCGGGGTCGACGTCGCCACGGAGCTTCGCCCGACCCGTCTCGGGGTCGACGACGCGGGTGATCCCGACGTCGATGACCGCCGCACCGGGGCGCACCCAGTCGGGCTGCACCAGACCCGCGACACCAGCGGCCGCGACGACGATGTCCGCCCGTCGGGTCTCCGCCGCGACGTCGGACGTGAGCGAGTGCGTCAGCGTGGCCGTCGCCTCGAGCCGGGTGAGGAGGAGCCCGAGGGGTCGTCCGACGGTCAGCCCCTGCCCGATGATCGTGACGTGCTGTCCTCGGATCGGGACGTCGTACGCGCGGAGCATCTCGACGATGCCGCGCGGCGTGCACGGGAGCGGCGCGTCGATCGTCCCCGCGCCTCCCGGCACCGCGAGCACGAGCTCACCGAGGTTCGTCGGGTGGAGGCCGTCGGCGTCCTTGTGCGGGTCCATGAGCTCGAGCATCGGCGTCGGGTCGATGCCCTCGGGCAGCGGGAGCTGCACGATGAACGCGGTGACCGCGGGGTCGTCGTTCATCTGCAGGATCGCCGCGCGGATGTCGGCCGCCGACGCCGTCGCGGGCAGGTCGATCCGCACCGACTCGATGCCGATCTCGGCCGAGTCACGGTGCTTGCCGGCCACGTAGGACAGCGAACCGGGGTTCTCGCCCACCAGGATCGTCCCGAGTCCGGGGCGCACGCCGTGCTCGTGCAGTCGTGCCACGCGGGTCCGGAGTTCGCCCCGAACGCGAGCGGCCAACGCGGCGCCGTCGACCCGGATCGCCGTGCCGTCGGCGTCGAAGCGGTCGCGCGGGAGCGGCGGCAGCTCGTGCTCCGCCGCCGTGCCGGTGTCGCTCACGCGTACAGCGGGAACGCGGCGGTCAGGGCCTTCACCCGGGCCGAGAGCGCGGCGATGTCCGGCTCCGGCATGAGCGTGGCCGCGATGACGTCCGCGACCTCGGTGAACTCCGCGTCGCCGAACCCGCGGGTGGCGAGGGCGGGCGTGCCGATCCGGACGCCCGAGGTCACCATCGGCGGCCGCGGGTCGAACGGCACGCTGTTGCGGTTCACGGTGATGCCGACCTCGTGGAGCAGGTCCTCGGCCTGCTTGCCGTCGACCTCGGACGCGCGCAGGTCGACGAGCACGAGGTGCACGTCGGTCCCGCCGGTCAGGACGTCGATGCCCGCTGCCTTGGCGTCGGGCTGCGTCAAACGCTCGGCGAGGATCTTGGCGCCGCGGACGGTGCGCTCCTGGCGGTCCTTGAACTCGGGCTCGGCCGCGAGCTTGAACGCCGTGGCCTTCGCCGCGATGACGTGCATGAGCGGCCCGCCCTGCTGCCCGGGGAACACGGCCGAGTTGAGCTTCTTGAACAGCGATTCGTCGTTCGACAGGATCACGCCCGACCGCGGCCCGGCGAGGGTCTTGTGGACGGTCGAGGACACGACGTGCGCGTGCGGCAGCGGCGACGGGTGGAGGCCCGCGGCGACGAGCCCGGCGAAGTGCGCCATGTCGACCCAGAGCTTGGCGTCGACCTCGTCGGCGATCGCCCGGAACTTCGCGAAGTCGAGCTGCCGCGGGTACGCCGACCACCCGGCGATGATGACCTTCGGCCGGTGCTCGAGCGCCTTCGCGCGGATGTCGTCGTAGTCGACCTCGAAGGTCTCCGGGTCGACGCCGTAGGCCACCGCGTTGTAGAGCCGCCCCGAGAAGTTGAGCTTCATGCCGTGGGTGAGGTGCCCGCCGTGCGCGAGCTCGAGCCCGAGGATGGTGTCCCCGGCGGAGGCGAGCGCGTGCAGCACGGCCGCGTTCGCCTGGGCACCGGAGTGCGGCTGGACGTTCGCGTACGCGGCGCCGAACAGCGCCTTCGCCCGGTCGATCGCCAGCTGCTCGGCGATGTCGACGAACTCGCATCCGCCGTAGTAGCGCTTGCCCGGGTAGCCCTCGGCGTACTTGTTCGTCAGGACGGAGCCCTGCGACTCGAGCACCGCGCGGGGCACGAAGTTCTCGGACGCGATCATCTCGAGGTAATCGCGCTGGCGCCCGAGCTCGAGCTCGAGGACCCGGGCGATCTCCGGGTCGACCTCGGCGAGCGGGGCGTTGAAGGTGGACGGCAGGCGGTCGGACGTGGCGGCGCTGGGCTCGGAGATGGACACGGTGGCTCCTCGTGGTCGTTCACGGAACGGTCGGGTCTCGTGGCCCAGGCGTACGGCCGCGATCCGTGTCTGTTGCCGCTCCCCGATGGTGACCCATCCAACGCCAGTCGCGACAGCAGGGATCGTACCAAGGCAGGCCTCCCGGGCGCGAGGGCCGAGCCTGCACGAGCAGTGGGCGAAGCGACCGGGCGCGTGCGACCCTGGAGGGGTGACGATGCTCGAGCCCGACCTGGACGTCCGGGAGCGCACGCGCTCGGACGCGCCCTGGGTCGCGGTCGTGTGGGACGACCCGGTCAACCTCATGTCGTACGTGACGTACGTGTTCCAGACCTACTTCGGCTTCCCGCGACACAAGGCCGAACGGCTCATGCGACAGGTGAACGACGAGGGCAGGGCGGTCGTCGCGCGCGGCCTGCGCGAGGAGATGGAGCGCCACGTCGAGGCCATGCACGGGTTCGGTCTGCAGGCGACGGTCGGCAGGGACGCCACGTGATCCCGTTCGTCCGACGTCGCGACGGCGTGCACCTGACGCTGTCGCGGGGCGAGCGCAGCGTGCTCGAGAGCCTGACGGCGCAGCTCATGCAGATCCTGCAGGGGGACCTGGCCGGTGATCCGGTCGCGCTGCGGCTGTTCCCCGTCGCGTACCCGGACGACCCCGAGGCGTCCGCGGAGTTCCGCCGCTACACGATCGTCGACCTGCAGACGCAGAAGGCCGAGAACGCCCGCATCGTGCACGACTGGTTGACCGGCCGCGCGTCGGGACCCTTCGACCGGGAGGCCGAACAGGCGTGGCTCCGCTGCCTCACCGACCTGCGGCTCACCGTCGCGGAGCGGCTCGGGATCACCGACCACGACCCGGACGACCCCGACGCCGATCCGGACGGTGTCGGGAGCGAGATCGGACTCCGCGACGTCTACGACTGGCTCGGCTACGTGCAGGAACACCTCGTCGTCACCCTGCAGGGGCACGGGGACTGAGCCCCACAATGGAAGTCTGCCTTGCAAGGCTGGCTTCCCAGGCGTAGCGTCGTCGCGTGACCGAGCGCAGCGCATCCGACATCGACCTCGCCGAGGCGCTCATCGCCGTGCACGGCCGGTTCCGTCGCACGCTCCTCGTCGCCAAGACCGACGAGATCTCGCCGACCCAGTCCGCCGTGATCGGCCGCCTGCTCCGCGACGGCCCGCAGACCACCGCGGACCTCGCCCGCGCCGAGGGCGTGCGCCCGCAGTCGATGGGTGCCACGATCGCGGGTCTCGTCGAACTCGGTCTCGCCGTCCGTGAGCCGCATCCCACAGACGGTCGACGAGCGCTCGTCCAGCTCACCACCGCCGGCCGGGAGGCCCGCGCCGGTTCCCACGCGAGCCGCACGCGCCTCGTCGCGGACCGGCTCGCGGGCCTCCCGGCCGAGGACCGCGCCGCCGTCGAGCGCGCGATCGACGTGCTCGGGTCGCTCGTCGACCCCTGACGCGGGCGCCGCACCGCGCTCACGCCGTGGCTCCACCGCCACCCCCCCCCCGCTCGGTCGCTCGCTCGCCGCACCTCCAGCTCGCCGCACCTTCAGCTCGCCGTACCTCCCGCTCGCCGCACTTCCCGCTCGCCGCACCGACCGAAAGCCGCCGTCACGTCCGCGTCCACCGCATCCGTCCCCACCACCGGCCCCGCACGGCAGCGCCACCCCGGTTTCGGCCCGAAGCTCCTCGTCCCGGTGCTCGTCGGACCGCTCCTCAACCCGATCAACACCACGATGGTGTCCGTCGCGCTCGCGCCGATCTCCCGCGATCTGGGCATCGGGTCCGCGCAGGCGATCTGGCTCGTCGCGGCGCTGTACCTCGCGAGCGCCGTCGCCCAGCCGTCGATGGGGAAGCTCGCTGACCGGTTCGGGCCGAAGAAGGTGTTCCTCACGGGGCTCGTCATCGTCGGCGTCGCCGGGTTCGTGCCCGAGTTCCTCACCGGGTTCGGGGGCGCCGTCACCGCTCGCGTGCTCATCGGCATCGGGACCTCGTCCGCCTACCCGGCCGCCCTGACCACACTCCGCCAGCAGTCCGAGCGCATCGGCAAGCCGACCCCGCCGCTCGTGCTCGGCGCGCTCTCGATCACGTCCCTGGTCTCCGCGGCCGCCGGGCCACCGCTCGGGGGCGCACTCATCGCCGCCTTCGGGTGGCACGCGATCTTCCTCGTCAACGTGCCACTCGCCGCCTTCGGGTTCGTCGTCGCGGGGCTGTGGCTGCCGTCCGACGCGTCGCGGCCCCGCCGCGACGACGGAGTGCCGGTGCTCACCGCGCTCGACCCCGCCGGCATGCTCCTCATGACCGGGACCGTGTCCGCGCTGCTCGTGTTCCTGCTCGACCTGTCCGACGGCCTCTGGTGGCTGCTCGGGGTCGCCGTCGCGCTGCTCGTGGCCCTCGTGCTCCGTGAGCTCCGGGCGGCCAAGCCGTTCATCGACGTCCGGCTCCTCGTCACGAACCGGGCGCTGAGCCGCACGTACATCCGGTTGTTCCTCGTCTACATGGTCGCGTACACGATGACGTACGGGTTCTCGCAGTGGGTGCAGGACGTCGCCGGCTACTCGAGCGACCAGGCCGGGTACATCCAGCTGCCCTCCGCCGTGATCGCCGGCGTCGTGTCGTTCCTCGTGGCGCGACGGACCCGCGTCCGGACGCCGCTCGTGATCGCAGCCACGGTCCCGGTCGTCGGCGGGCTGCTGCTCCTCGGCCTCCACGCCGGCAGCCCGGTCTGGCTCATCGCCCTCGTGCCGACCATGTTCGGGGTGCCGCAGGGGCTCGCGTCGGTCTCGAACCAGGCGGCGCTGTACCGGCAGGTGCCCTCGTCGTACATCGGCACCGCGGCGGGTCTGTCCCGGACGAGCGTGTACATCGGGGCGATCGCCGCGTCGTCCCTCATCGGCGGTGTCTTCGGCGAGCGCCCCACCACGCCGGACCTGCACCTGCTCGGATGGGTGATCGTCGGCGTCGCACTGCTGCTGTCCGCACTGACGATCCTCGACCGGGCACTGCGGCGGGCGGATCGCAGCGCCGCGGGCTGACGCGGGGCGGACGTGCGCCGGGCCTCCCGGGCCGTCCGCTCGCCCCGATACGCTGAGCGGGTGACCGACCCGACCCACTGGACACTCACCCTCGTCTGCCAGGACCGCCCCGGGATCGTCCACGCGGTGAGCGGCGCCGTCGTCGCGGCCGAGGGGAACATCACCGAGTCGCAGCAGTTCTCGAGCGATGACACGAACACGTTCTTCATGCGGCTGCAGGTGCTCGCACCCGTCTCGCGCGCGGCGTTCGAGGCCGCGCTCGCCCCCGTGGTCGAGCGGTACGACATGACCGTGCAGCTCGACGTCGTCGGGCGCCCCCTGCGCACGCTCGTGCTCGTGTCGAAGGCCGGACACTGCATGAACGACCTGCTGTACCGGCAGCGGAACGGGCAGCTCCCGATCGAGGTGCCCCTGGTGCTGTCGAACCACCCGGACCTCGGGGAGCTCGCCGCGTTCTACTCCGTGCCGTTCGAGCACCGCGCGGTCGTCGACGAGGCCAGCAAGCGTGCCATGGAGGCGCGGGTCCTCCAGGCCGTCGAGGAGCACGACATCGAGCTCGTCGTGCTCGCCCGCTACATGCAGATCCTCTCGCCCGAGCTGTGCGCCGCGCTCGCCGGCCGTGCGGTGAACATCCACCACTCGTTCCTGCCCGGGTTCAAGGGCGCCAACCCGTACCGGCAGGCCCACGCGCGGGGCGTCAAGCTCATCGGGGCGACGGCGCACTTCGTGACGAGCAACCTCGACGAGGGACCGATCATCGAGCAGAACGTCGTCCGGGTCGACCACTCCCGCACGCCGCAACAGCTCGTGTCCATCGGACAGGACGAGGAGTCGCGCACGCTGACCCAGGCCGTCCGCTGGATCGCCGAGGACCGCGTGCTCCTCGACGGCGGCTCCCGCACGATCATCTTCCGGTGAGCGACATGTCGAACCCGCCGCAGTCCCCCGTCGACTGGGAGGACGTCCCGCCGCCCGCAGCCGGCGCGGGCCACGCCGCCCCCGCTCCAGGCCGCGCCGCACCCGCCGCGGGCCGCACGTCGGCGGCCGGGGCTCCGCGGGCCTCCCGGCCGCGCCGCCGCGTCGACGTCTGGACCGTCGTCCGGGTGGTCGTCATGGTGTTCGGCCTGTTCTCGCTCGCCTACTGGGGCTACATCTCGTGGGCCTTCCCGAGCCCCGCCGTCGTGTTCATGGTCGGCGCACCGGTGTTCGCCGCACTCGTGTGGTTCTTCTTCCGCTCGCCGCGGTCCCCGATCCCGACGGACGCGGTCGGCAAGACGATCGTCGAGGTCGCGCTCATCGTCGCCGCGGGCGGCGCCTGGCTCTCCATCGGCCGGCCGTGGGTCGGACTCGTGTTCATCGTCGTCGCCGCGGTGTCGGGCATCGTCGTCGGTCGCCGGGAGACCGCACCGTGACCGGCGGGGAGGCCCAGACCACGCTCCTCCGCGCCGCTCGCGCGGTCGACGTGTCCGGGATCGTCGAGGACCCGTGGCTGCTGCTCGTCGGCGACACGATCCGAGCGACGGGCAGCGGGCCGGACGCCCCCGCAGCAGAGGAGGTCGTCGACCTCGGCACGGCCACGATCACGCCCGGGTTCGTCGACCTCCACGGGCACGGTGGGGGCGGCGGCGCCTACGACCACCCGGACCAGATCCCGACGGGACTCGCCGTCCACCGTGCACACGGCACGACACGGTCGGTGATCAGCCTCGTGGCGAACCCCGTGCCGGTGCTCGTCGACCACCTCACCGCGATCCGCGCCCTCGCCGCCCGGGACCCACTCGTGCTCGGCGCGCACCTCGAGGGACCGTTCCTGTCGCCCGACAACCGCGGCGCACACCACCCCGCGTACCTGGTCCCCCCGGAGCCGGACGCCGTCGCCGCGCTGCTCACCGCGGGCGAGGGGGTCCTCCGCCAGATCACGATCGCGCCGGAACTGCCCGGGGCCGACCGCGCGATCCCCGCCGTCGTCGAGGCCGGGGTCGTCGCCGCGGTCGGGCACACCACGGCGGACCACGCGACGACGCAGCGGGCCTTCGACCTCGGCGCATCGATGCTCACGCACGCGTTCAACGCCATGCCGGGGATCCACCACCGTGCCCCCGGGCCGATCTCGGCCGCGATCGCCGACGACCGTGTGACGCTCGAGCTCATCCTCGACGGCGTCCACGTCGCGCCGGCGGTCGCGCAGATCCTGCTCCGCGCCGCCCCCGGCCGTGTCGCCCTGATCACCGACGCGATGGCGGCCGCCGGCTCCCCCGACGGCGACTACATGCTCGGCGACCTGGGGGTGCGGGTGACCGGCGGCGTCGCGCACGTGGCCGGCTCGGACACCATCGCCGGATCGACGCTGACGCAGGACGCCGCCCTCCGCATCGCCCTGACGCAGACCGACGTGTCGCTCGTCGATGCCGTCGCGGCGCTCACGGCCGTCCCCGCGGGCGCCATCGGCGAGGGGGAGCGCCTGGGCCGACTGGCACCCGGGTACGCGGCCGACGTCGTCGCGTTCCGCGGGGACTGGACCGTCGCGGGGGTGTGGGCTGCGGGGGTGCCGGTGGCCGGGGCCTCCGCGGACTGACGGTCAGCCGGCCAGGAGTGCCCGGGCGCGCGACGCCGCACCGAGCGCCACCGCGTCGCTGCCCAGCCGGGCCCGCTCGACCCGGACGACGGCGCCGCTGACGGGGGGTTCGGCCTCGAGCGCCCGGCGCATCGGCGGCTCGAGCAACGCCCACGCGGCGGACACCCCGCCGCCGATGACGACGGTCCGGACGTCGAGGATCCCCGCGGTCAGGAGGATCGCCCGCGCGAGCCCCCACCCGGCGGCATCGAACACGGCACGGGCGTCGGCGTCGCCGGCCTCGGCAGCGGCGGCGACCTCGTGCGCGTGGCGGGTCCGGCCCGTGCGCTCGGCGTAGCGCGCGCTGATGCTCCGCGCGGACGCCAGGGTCTCGAGGTGCCCGCGCTGCCCGCAGGTGCACCGGGCGTCGCCGAACCCCGGGACGTGACCGATCTCGCCGGCGGCACCACCGGGCCCGTCGTACAGCTCGCCCGCCAGGATGAGTGCGCCGCCGACCCCGGTGCCGAGCGTCATGCCGAGCACGTCCCGCTCCCCCGCCACGGCGCCGGCCGAGACCTCGCCGCGGAGGAACGCGTTCACGTCGTTGTCGAGGGTCGCCGGGACCCCGAGCGCGGCCTCGATCGCCGCGGTCACCCCGAAACCGGCCCAGCCGGTGAACGAGTCGCCGGTCACGAGCACGGTGCCGCTCGCCGCGTCGACGACACCGGCCGCGCCCACCCCGACGCCGATGAGCGTGCCGTGCTGCCGCGTGAGCAAGGCGCCCACCGCCGCGACCGCCGCGCGGACGATCGCAGCGCCGCCGTCGTGCGCCGGTGTCGGGACGTCGGTCCGGTCGAGCACCACGAGGTCCTCGGTGCACAGCAGCACCTTCGTGTTCGTGCCGCCGACGTCGATCCCGGCGAGCAGGCGACGTGGCGCATCGGTCGGGAGGGCCGGGGCCGCGGTGTCCGTGCGGCTCACGCGCGTTCCCCCGGGACCGGTCCTCCGGAGCCGGCGGCGAGCGCCGCCTGTCGCTCCGACCGTCGGCGGCGCTGGAGCACGGGGTCCGGGACCGGCACGGCCGCGAGGAGCCGACGCGTGTAGTCGGTCTCGGGGTGCAGCAGCGTCCGGCCGGTCGGGCCCTGCTCCTCGATCCGCCCGCCGCGCATGACGACGACCCGTGCGGCGAAGTGCTGCACGACGGCGAGGTCGTGCGACACGAACAGGCACGCGAACCCGAGGTCGTGCTGCAGGTCGGTGATGACCTCGAGCACGGCCTCCTGCACGCTGACGTCGAGGGCACTCGTCGGTTCGTCGGCCACGAGGAGCTTCGGCCCGAGCACGAGTGCCCGGGCGAGACTGACGCGCTGCCGTTGTCCTCCCGAGAGCTCGCGCGGAGCGCGTCCGGCCAGGGCACGGGGCAGCCGGACGGCGTCGAGGGCCTCGGCGACGAGGCGGTCCCGTTCGGCACCACCCATGCCCCGGCGGTGGACGCGGAGCGGCTCGGCGATGCACTCGCCGACCGCCATCCGGGCGTCGAGCGACGCGACCGGGTCCTGGAGGACCACCCCGATCCCGCCCTGGAGGGCCCGTCGTGCACGCCCTCGCGTCCGGCGGAGGTCCTGGCCGAAGAGCGCGACGGTCCCGGAGGTGGGCAGCACGAGGCCGAGCGCCACCCGCGCCGCGGTCGACTTGCCCGACCCGGACTCGCCGACGAGGCCCACGGTCTCCCCGGCGTGCACGCGGATGTCGACCCCGGCGAGGGCCTGCACGGCGCGGCGGCCACGACCGAAGGCGACCCCGACGTCCCGCAGGTCGACCACCGGAGGCGTGCCGTCCCTCCCGACCGTCGACGGGTCGTCGGGGACGGGCGCGGGCCGGTCCGGATCCGCCACGAGGAGCCGCGGCACGGCGGCGAGGAGCCGCTTCGTGTACTCGTGCTCCGGTCGGAGGAGGACCTCCTCGACGCTGCCCGTCTCGACGATCTCGCCCTGGAGCATGACGGCGACGCGGTCGGCGAAGTCGGCGACGACGCCCATGTTGTGCGTGACGAGCAGCACCCCGGTGCCGGTGTCGACGGCGAGGCGGCGGAGGAGTTCCAGGATCTCGGCCTGGACGGTCACGTCGAGTGCGGTGGTCGGTTCGTCGGCGATGAGGAGCCGCGGTTCGTTCGCGATGGCCATCGCGATGACGACGCGCTGCCGCTGGCCGCCCGACAGCTGGAACGGGAACGCGGAGGCGCGCTGCTCGGGGTCGGGGATGCCGACGCGGCGGAGCAGGTCGACGGCCTCGCGAGCGGCGTCGGCCGCGGTGACCTGCCGGTGGTTGCGGATCACCTCGGCGATCTGGGCGCCGATCCGGGTGAGCGGGTCGAGTGCGGTCGCGGGTTCCTGGAAGACCATCGACACCGTCCGGCCACGGAGTGCCGCGAGCGACGGCTCGGACGCGCCGACGACGTCGGTCCCGCCGACCGTGGCTCGGCCGCTCGGCGTGGCGTTCGGGGCGAGCAGGCCCATCGCGGCGAGCGCGATCGTGGACTTGCCCGATCCGGACTCGCCGACGAGAGCGAGCGTCTCGCCCGGCCGGACCTGGAGGGACACCCCGCGCACCGCGGGCACGGCGCCGGTCTCGGTGGCGAAGGTGACGTCGAGGTCCTCGACGTCGAGGATCGGCACGGTCGTCTGGGTGGTCGTCGGCATCAGCCGCGTCCTCTCGCGTCGAAGGCGTCCCGGAGCCCGTCGCCGATCGCGTTGAACGCGCAGACGACGAGGATCACGGCGAGGCCGGGCGGCAGGATGAGCCACCACCGGCCCGAGTACGCGGCGGTGAGGCCCGCCGAGAGCATGCCACCCCAGTCGGTCGCGGGTGGCTGCACGCCGAGGCCGAGGTAGGACACGTAGGCGACGAGGAGGATCGCGTCGGCCACCTGGAACGTCGCGGCGACGACGATCGTCGACACGGAGTTCGGGAGCACGTGACGCATGACGGCGCGGGCGTGCGTGCCGCCGATCGCCCGGAGCGTCAGGACGTAGTCGCGGTTCTTGAGCGTGAGGGTCTCGGCTCGGATGAGGCGCGACGGCACGAGCCACGACACGAGGCCGAGGATCACGATGAGCCCGAGGACGTCCGGCGTCGAGATCGCCGAGATGACGAGCAGGATGAACAGCGCGGGGATGGCGATGCCGGCGTCGACGACGCGCATCATGACCGCGTCGACCCATCCGCCCGCGTACCCGGCGATCGCACCCCAGAGCGTGCCGATGACCGTGGCGAGCAGCCCGGCGGCGAGACCGACGAGGAGCGACACGGTCCCGCCGTACATCAGGCGACCGAGCTCGTCGTGGCCGACGGCGTCGGTGCCGAGCAGGTGTGCGCCGCCGGGTCGGAGGTTCGCCTGCGACAGCGTGGTGTGCGTCTGGTCGGTCGGGTACACGAGTGGGCCCACGAAGCAGAACAGCACGAACAGGACGACCACGACGAGGCCGACGACCGCGAGCCGGTTGCGGAGGAACCGGCGCAGCGCGATCCGGAAGCCGGTGGCACCGACGACCTCGACGGCGGGCCCGGCGGCGGAGTCCGGGCTCAGTGGTGTCTGCCCGGGTTGGAGGACGGCGCTCATGCGGGACCTGCCTTGCTTCGGGGGTTCGGGGACCGGTCGCCGGTCATGCCGTCGCCGCCCTGACGCGGGGGTCGACGATCGACTGGATGACGTCGGCCAGGAGCGTGCCGACGACGGTGGCCACGGAGATGACGAGGACGCAGCCGAGGAGCACCGGGTAGTCGGACGACTGCGCGGCACTCCAGAACAGCAGGCCCATGCCCGGGTAGTTGAAGAGCTGCTCGACGACGAGCGATCCGCCGAAGAGCACCGGGACGTAGTACCCGAGCATCGCGATCACCGGCGTGAGCGAGTTGCGGAGGACGTGCCGTCGGAGGATCGCACCCTGTCGTGCGCCGCCGGCCCGCGCGGTGCGCACGTAGTCCTCCTGGAGGTTCTCGAGCGTCGACGACCGCATGTACCGACTGAACACAGCGACCATGGCGGCGGCACCGGTCACCACCGGGAGGACGAGACCGGCCGGGTCGGCGAAGACCTCGGCGAGCGTGTTGCCGTTCGGGGCCTGCGAGGGGAACCACGGCAGGACCTGGCTGAACACCACGATGACGACGAGCCCGAGGAAGAACACGGGGGTGGAGTACGCCACGAACGCGAGGGTCGTGACGACGTAGTCGACCGGCTTGTTGCGCCGGACGGCCTGCCACATGCCGAGCGGGATCGCCACGGCGAGCGCCACGACGGCCGACAGGATCGTCAGCACCAGGGTCTTCGGCAGTCGCTCGACGATGAGCTGCGTGACCGGCTCGTTCAGCGTGTACGAGGAGCCGAGGTCGCCGCGGAGCAAGGTACCGAGGTAGTAGACGTACTGCACGACGAGGGGCTTGTCGAGGCCCTGCTCGCGGTTGAACTGCGCGATCTGCAGGCTCGTGGCCTTCGCCCCGAGGATCCCGCGAGCGGGACCCCCGGGGAGCGTGTGCAGCAGGCAGAACACGATCACGGTGACGATGAACACCACGATCAGGGCCTGCAGCACACGCCGGGCGATGTAGAGCGCAGTGGTCACTTGCTCCACTTCCACTGCGCGGGGTGGAAGTTCGCCAGGGAGTCCTGGTCGAACCCGGTCAGGCCCTTCTTGACGACCGAGATCTGGTAGTCGGGGCTCGGCAGCCAGATCACCGGCAGGTCCTTCGCGACCGTCGCGCTGTAGTCCTGCACCGCGCTCGAGTCGGTCGACGTGGTGCTGGCCGAGATGAGCTGGTCGACCTGCTTGTTCGAGTAGTTCCCGAAGTTCGCGCTGCCGGCGGTCTGGAACAGCGAGTCACCGGTCGGGTACGCGTTGAAGTACCAGCTCCCGGCGGTCCCGAAGAACGACAGCTGCCACTTGCAGATGTCCTGGTCGGCGGTGCACTGCGGCGTCTGCGACAGGACCGTGTTGACCGGGGCGGTCTTGATCGAGAACCCGATGCCGGTCTTGGCGAGCGAGGACTGGATCGCGCTCATCATGTTGTCCGTCACGGTCGAGCCGGACTGCGACAGCACCTGCATCTGGAACTTCGTGCCCTTGGCGACGCCGGCCCCGCACTGCGAGCTCCCGGACCCGGCGTCGGTGCAGACCATCGTGCCGTTCTGCTCGGTCCAGCCGTGGCTCGTCAGCAGGGCCTTCGCCTTGCTGCTGGAGTACGGGTACGGGTTGTCCGTCTGGGTCGACGAGACGAAGTCGGACTTCTGCGCCTGCGGGACCGGCCCGTAGCCCGGCGTCGCGGTGCCGTTGAAGACGACCTTGGACAGCTGTGGCTGGTTGATCGACATCTGCACGGCCTGACGGGCGTACAGCTGCTGGTACACCGGACCCATGGTCGGGTTGTGGAAGTTGTACGGCATGTACGTGATCGCCCACCCGGTCCACGGCTCGACCGAGTAGCCCTTCGACGTGAACGAGGCCTTCTGGTCGATGTCCGAGGGACTGATGTAGCCGTAGTCGACGGAGCCCGAGCGGAGCGCGTTCGTCTCGGCGTCGCTCGTGGTGAACGGCAGCAGGTCGACCGTCGTGATCGAGGGCTTCTCGCCGCCGTCGTACTTCTTGTTCGCGGTCAGGACGACCTTGCCCGAGGTCGAGAACGAGTCGATCGCGTACGGGCCGGAGATCGTGGTCCAGAGCTTGTTCGAGTCGTACCCGGAGATGTCCTTCGCCGCGGCGTTGAGGAACTTCCACACCTGCTTCGCACCCGCGGTCGTGCGGTCGGCGTCACCCACCGAGCCGTTCGCGCTCGTCTTGTCCCAGGCGTGCTGCGGGAGCGGGGTGATGAGGCTCAGCTCGTTCGCGAGCATCCACTGCTCGTTGTAGGCCTTGTCGAACGTGATCGTGAAGTGTCGGTCGTCGATCGTCTTCAGGGACGTCCAGTTGTCGGGCGCCTTGCCCTCGTTGTAGCTCGCCCAGTCGGCCTTGTTCGCCTTGATCACGTTGAACCAGAACTCGACGTCGCGCGAGGTGATCGCCTTGCCGTCGCTCCATTGGCGGTCGCCGAGGGTGATCGTGACGCTCTTGCCGTCCGAGGCGAAGTCCGCGGCCGTGGCGATCGAGCCGGCCTTGTTCCAGGCGATCTTGCCCGTCGAGCCGTCGTACGCGATGAGGGGCTCCCAGAGCGACGACGCGATCGACCCATTGTTCGTGTTGAGGTGCGCCGCGGTCCCGATCGGCAGGATCCAGTTCGGCGTGAAGTTCGCGGGCAGGGCGTAGTCGATGGTGTCGGAACCCGACGACCCGCTCGATCCGCCGGAACCGGCGCAGCCGGCGAGCAGTGCGGACGCCGCGACGGCGACTCCCGCGACGAGCGCCCAGTGGCGGCGGGGACGCCCGGTGCGTGCTGTGGACATTGCTGTTCTCCTTCGAACGGGGCCGGTCGGCTCCAGGGGTGGAAGGGGGATCGGGAGGGGTGGCGCGTGCTGCTGCACAGTCAAGGGCCTGACGAGGTGGAGAAAGAAGTCCCGCCGTGTAAAAACTGCGTTTCTGCGGAACTGCGGAAAGCCAGGGCGACAGCGCAAGGCCGTACACTCGCCACCACCCCACCCGCGATGGAGATAGTTCGACCATGTCTGGAGAAAGTCCCCGGGACCGGTCCCGTGGCTGAGCTCAGTGCCCGCGTGCTCGAGCTCATCGCCTCGGGACAGGCGACCAGCCGCACCGAGATCGCCACGCACCTCGGCGCCGCGCCGTCGACCGTGTCGCTCACCGTCGGGCAGCTCATCGCGAACGGCCTCGTGGCCGAGGAGGGCACCCGCTCGTCGACCGGCGGACGCCCCCGGAAGGTGCTCCGCCTCGGGGGCGTCGACGAGTACGCGCTCGCGGCGGACCTCGGCGGCACGCACGCCCGGGTCGGCGTCGTCCTGCCGGGCGGTGGCCTCAGTGACGTCCGCACGATCCCCTTCGCCATGGTCGACGGGCCGCGCCCCGGGCTCGAACGCCTGGCGGAGGTGCTCGAGGAACTGGCCACACGCCGGGGCCGGAGCGCGCTCCGCGGCGTCGGGCTGAGCCTCCCGGGCCCCGTCGACGTCGAGGCGGGCGTCGTCGACCTGCCGAGCCGCATGCCGGGCTGGAACGGGTTCCCCGTCGCCGCCTGGCTGGCCGAGCGGTTCGGGGTCACGGCGGCCGTCGACAACGACGCGAACTGCATGGCCGTCGGCGAGCACGCGGTGCAGCCGCCGGAGCGTCGCCAGGCGATCATGGTGAAGGCGGGCTCGGCCATCGGTGCGGGGATCATCGCCGACGGCCGGCTCTACCGGGGTGCGACCGGAGCGGCCGGGGACATCACGCACGTGCGCATCGACGCGGCCGGCGACACCCCGTGCTCGTGCGGCAACACCGGGTGTCTCGAGACGGTGGCGTCGGGCGCGGCCCTCGTGCGCATCCTGCAGGAGTCCGACGTCGACGTGGCCACCACGCAGGACGTCGTCGCGCTCGCGACCGACGCCCACCCGGCCGCGACCCGCGCCGTCCGCCGTGCGGGCAAGTACCTCGGCGAGGTGCTCTCCGCCAACGTCAACTTCTTCAACCCCGACGCGGTGTACCTCGGTGGCATCCTCTCGACCGTCGAACCCTTCGTCGCGGCCGTGCGCAGCCAGCTGTACGAGGGGTGTCACCCGCTCGTCACCCAGCACCTCACCATCGAGCGGGCATCGCTCGGGGCCGACGCCGGCCTCGTCGGCGCCGGGCAGTTCGCCCTGCAACGCGCCCTCACCGCCACCCTCGACGCCGTCGCCGGCGCATCCACCACCAACCACCACCGGAGGATCCGTGTCCCCTGAACCCAGCCCGTCCCTCCCGGTCATCGCCGTCGCCGGACTCGGCATCGAGTCGTCGACGTTCTCACCGGCCCGGACGCTGGCCCCGGCGTTCCACCCGCTCCGCGGCGACGAGGTCATGGACCGGTACCCGTTCCTCCGCGCCGGGCAGCCGCTCCGCGAGGCCGCCCGGTGGCGCGGTGCGCTCGTCGGCAAGGCACTGCCCGGCGGGATCGTCACGCGGGACGCGTTCGAGGAGCTCGCCGGCGAGATCACCACCCGGCTCGACGCCATCGTCGGCAGCGGGGCGATCGACGGCCTCTGGTACGACATCCACGGCGCGATGACCGTCGAGGGCCTCGACGACGCCGAGGCGGTGCTGCTCGCACGGATCCGTGAGGTCGTGGGCCCGGACGTGATCGTGTCGACGTCGATGGACCTGCACGGCAACGTGTCGCGGGAGCTGGCCCACGCCTCCGACCTCATCACGTGCTACCGGATGGCGCCGCACGAGGACGCCCTCGACACGAAGGAGCGGGCGGTCCGCAACCTGGTCGACCTGCTGGCCGCGCAGCCGACCCTGCCGTCCGCCACCGACGCCGCCGACGGCGGGGCCGCCCCGCGCGTCCGTCCCGTGAAGGCGTGGGTGCCGGTGCCGGTGCTGCTCCCCGGCGAGCAGACCTCGACGCGGATCGAGCCCGCCGCGCACATCTACGCCGGCGTTCCGGAGGTCGAGGCCACCGACGGCGTCGTCGACGCCGCGATCTGGGTCGGGTACGCGTGGGCCGACGAGCCACGGAACCGCGCCGTCGTCGTGGTCACCGGATGGGACGAGGACGCCGTCACCGCGGGCGCCGAACGCCTGGCCCGGAGCTTCTGGGAGGCCCGCGAGGACTTCGCGTTCGTCGCGCCCACCGGCTCGTTCGCCGAGTGCCTCGACGCCGCGCTGGCCTCCGACGCCCGCCCGTACTTCATCTCCGACTCGGGCGACAACCCGACCGCCGGTGGCGCGGGCGACATGACGTGGGGCCTCACCGAGCTGCTCGCCCGACCCGAGTTCGCCGAACCGAGCGGTCCGACCGTCATCTACGCCAGCGTCCCCGGACCGGAGGCGATCCGTACCGCCGTGGGAGCCGGCGTCGGCGCGACCGTGACCGTCACGGCCGGGGCTGAGGTCGACGACCGGCACGCCGGACCCCTGACCATGACCGGGCGGGTGCACGCCATCCGACACGGCGATCCGGACGCCGTCACCGAGGTCGTCCTGCAGGTGGGCAGCGTGTTCGCGATCCTCACGGAGCTCCGGAAGCCGTACCACCACGAGCACGACTTCACCGACCTCGACCTCGACCCGCGGTCGGCTGACGTCGTCATCGTCAAGATCGGGTACCTCGAGCCCGAGCTGTACGACATGGCGGCCGACTGGATGCTCGGCCTCACCCCCGGCGGCGTCGACCAGGACCTCGAGCGACTCGGCCACCGGCGTATCCGCCGCCCGATGTTCCCGTTCGACCGGGCCTTCCCCGCCGAGCCGGACCTGTCGGCGCGCATCCTGCCGGCCTCGGACGTGCCGCTCACCGGGCCGGACGAGTGAACGACCGGCAGCCGACGTCCGCAGCCGTGGTCGGGCCTCCCGGCCGGGAGGCCCGACCAGCGCTCGAGATCGCGGTCACGTCCGCCGCGGGTGCGGTCGTCGCGCGCGATGGCGGCGCGGACCGCGTCGAGCTCTGCACGGCGCTCGAGCTCGGCGGCGTCACCCCCGCGCAGGGACTCGTGGAGGCCGTGGTCACCGTCGGGATCCCCGCGCACGTGCTCGTGCGGTGTCGGCCGGGTGACTTCGTGTACGACGAGGACGAGATCGCCACGATGATCCGCGAGGTCCGGGCGGTCGTGGCCTCCGGCGCGCGGGGCGTCGTCGTCGGGGCGCTCGGGCCGGACGGGATGCTCGACATCGCGACGATCGCGCGGCTCCGGAGCGCGGCTCGGGACGTCCGGGCCGATGTCGAGGTCACGGTGCACCGCGCGATCGACCACGCCGCGGACCCGATCGCCGCCGCCGCGACCCTGCCGACGCTCGGCGTCACGCGGGTGTTGACGTCGGGTGGTGCCGCGACCGCGCCGCAGGGCCTCGCGACCATCACGCGGATGGTCGCCGCGGCCGGTCCGGTGCAGGTCATGGCGGGGAGCGGCGTGGCACCGCAGGACGTCCCCGCGTTCGCGAACGCGGGTGTGGCGGCCGTGCACCTCTCCGCGAAGCGGCTCGTGGCAGGGCGTGGGACGCGAGCGAGTCGCGTGCCCATGGGCGTCGCGGGCGAGGACACCCACCTGGCCACGGACCCGGCCGTCGTGGCGGCGGCGCGGGCCGCGGTCGACGCGGTGCGCTGACGCCGGGGTTGCTGCCAGGCTGTGGGCATGAGCCTGATGATCTCGCCCTTCGACGCGCGAGCGACCCGCACCAGTGGCAAGTACACCGACTTCCCGCCGGACGTGATCCCGATGTTCGTCGCCGAGATGGACTGCACGCTCGCCGAGCCCGTCCGCGACGCCATGATCGCGGCCGTGCAGGGTGGCGACACCGGGTACCTGGGATCGTCTCGGGAACTGCCGGACGCGTTCGCGGACTTCGCCGAGCGGCGGTGGGGGTGGCGCGTCGAGCCGGACCTCGTGCACACGACCACCGATGTGTCCGTCGCAGCGGTCGAGGTGCTCCGGCAGGTGACGGAACCCGGTGACGGCGTCGTCGTCATGCCGCCCGTGTACCCGCCGTTCTGGGAGTTCGTGGACGAGGCCGGTTGCGTCGCGGTGGAGGTCCCGCTCCTGCCGCCGTCGGACGCCGACGACGACGCGACGCCGTTCCCGACGACCGCCGGCTGGCGGATCGACCTGGACGGGGTGCGCCGCGCGTTCGCCGACGGGGCGCGCACGGTGCTGCTCTGCAATCCGCACAACCCGCTCGGTCTCGTGCACAGCCGGGAGGCCCTCGCCGCGTTGGCCGCGCTCGCCGCGGAGTGGGACGCGGTCGTGGTGAGCGACGAGATCCACGCGCCGCTCGTGCACAGCGACGCGGTCTTCACGCCGTTCCTCGCAGCCTCGGACGACGCGGCCCGGGTCGGGGTCACGGTGACCGCGGCGAGCAAGGGATGGAACATCGCGGGGACCAAGTGCGCCATGATGATCGGCGCCTCGGACCGGGCCGCTGCGTGGTTCGACGCCCTGCCGCGCGAGGTCGAGTGGCGGACGAGCATCCTCGGGTACCTCGCCAGCACGGCGGCCTACCGTGACGGCGAGCCGTGGCTCGAGACCCTGCTCGGCGAACTCGTCGCGAACCGTCGTCTGCTCGCCGAGCTCCTGCCCGAGGTGGTGCCGGGGGCGCGCTACCGGCAACCGCAGGCGTCGTACCTGGCGTGGCTGGACCTCCGCGGCACACCGTGGGGTGACGACCCCGCGACGCCGCTCGTCGACGCGGCACGGGTCGCACTGGGCCACGGACCGGAGTTCGGCACGCCCGGCATCGGGCACGCCCGGCTCAACTTCGGGTGCTCCGAGGAGACGCTGCGCGAGGCCCTCCGCCGGATCGGCGACGCGACGGCCGGCGCAGCGCGCTGACCCTCGGACGCGACGACGGGCCCGGTGCGTGTGCACCGGGCCCGTCGTCGTCCATGCCCCGGAGGACCGGGAGTGTTACTTGATCTGCGCCGTGATGGTCGCGACACCCACGAGGAGGTTGCCCTTGACGGCGGTCGTGCCGAACGTCTTGTTGAGCAGCGCGGCGGCGTCCGACGACACGTGCACCGTGGTGCCGGTCAGGATCGCGTCGTCGCCCTGGAGCTTCAGCGGCTTGAGCGTCCCACCGTGCAGGGCGAACAGGTAGGCCTGCGTCGCGGCGGGCTTGCCGTTGACGAGCACGTCACCGTAGAGCTTCGAGCTGCCGGGGTTGACGGTGAAGTTCTCGAGCGTCACGGTGGTCGAGCCGCCCTTGAGGGTCAGGCCCGAGCCGTCGTGCTCGATGAGGCCCTGCACGTAGGGGCGGTAGTCGCTCTTCGGCGACCAGTAGACGACGCTGCCGCCGGTGATCGGGAAGGAGACGGTCGACCCGGACAGCTTCGCCGAACCGCTGACGCCCGGGGTGAGCTTCAGCGAGGTCAGCGCGCTCATGAAGCCGCTGTCGAGCGCGACCGCGGTGTCGCCGCCCTTGATCTCGGGGACGGCTGCGGCCGGGGCCGGGATCTTCGACGACGACGACGCAGCGAGGTGCACGGCGGGGGCCGCGGCGTTCGCGGCGCTGACGCCGAAGCCGCCGAGCCCGGCGACGAGCGCTCCAGCGGTGGCGATGGTGACGGTGGTCTTGGTGAATCCACGCATGATGACTTCTCCCTTGCTGTGGGCACGCCGAACACACCCTGATTGAGGGTGGAGAACCAGCCGCAGGTGGCCGGTGAGCGCTTCGAGCATTTGCTCGGTCTGTGCAGGTAGTTCGGCGCCCCCACGGAGGTGGATTGGTCGGCCTCGGAGCAATTCTCCGATCGCTCGGATGGGGTTCGGCTGCTCGCAACTGTATTGCGTGCAATACTTGCGTCATGGACACGCCTGCCCCCGTCGACGAGATGGTCTGCTTCGCGATCTACGACGCCGCCCGGGCGACGACCCAGGCGTACCGCGCGCTCCTCGCCCCCTGGGGCCTCACGTACCCGCAGTACCTCGTGCTCGTCCTCCTCTGGGACCGCGGCCCCCTGACGGTCGGCGCGCTCGGCGACCACCTCGACCTCGACTCGGGCACGCTCTCACCGTTGCTGCGGCGCATGGCGGACGCGGACCTCGTCACGCGTGAACGCAGCCGCGCCGACGAACGGGTCGTCGAGATCGCGCTGACCGACCACGGCCGGGCCCTGCAGTCCGACCTCGCCCACGTGCCCGGGTGCATCGCAGGCGGGATGGCGATCGAACTCGACACGGCACGTGGACTCATCGACACCCTGCACCGCGTCACGGCGGGGATGCAGGCGACCACGGCCGGCGCACGCTAGCCGCGCCTCCCGTCCGGCCCGGCCGGGAGGCCCCACCCACCCCCGTCACGCGCCGCGTGACGACCACGAACAGGAGACACCATGGACGCCCTCTACACCGCAGAAGCCCTCTCGACCGGCGAAGGCCGCAACGGCCACGTCCGGACCACCGACGGCACGCTCGACCTCGACATGGCGATCCCGAAGGAGATGGGCGGCTCGGGCGCCGGCGCGAACCCCGAGCAGCTGTTCGCCGCCGGGTACGCCGCCTGCTTCCACTCCGCACTCCAGGGCGTCGCCCGGTCACAGAAGGTCTCCGTCACCGACACCACCGTCGGCGGCCGGGTGCAGATCGGCGCGAACGGGCAGGGCGGGTTCCAGCTGGCGGTCCACCTCGAGGTCGTCATCCCCGGGATGGAGCACGACGCAGCACAGGCCCTCGCGGACGCGGCGCACCAGGTCTGCCCCTACTCGAACGCGACGCGTGGCAACATCGAGGTCACGATCAGCGTCTCGGAGGACTGACCCCACCTCGACGCCGCACGGTCCACTCCCCACCGCCACGAGCCGCGGTGGGGAGTGGACCGCTGCGGATCAGCGTGCTGGCGTCGCGTCGAAGCGCTGCCACGCCGGCTTGTTCGCGAACACGTGGCGGTAGTAGTCGGCGAGCTGCAGCTGTGCGGCGGCGGCCTCGTCGACGATGACCGTCGCGTGTTCGTGCAACTGCAGGGCGCTCCCCGGCACGAATGAACTCACCGGCCCCTCGACCGCGCCCGCGACGGCGGTGGCCTTGCCCTCGCCCTGCGCCACGAGCACCAGCTCCCGCGCCTCGAGGATCGTGCCCAACCCCTGCGTCATGCAGTGCATCGGCACCTCCTCCACCGAGTCGAAGAACCGCGCGTTGGCCGCGCGCGTCGCCGGCGCGAGCGTCTTGATGCGCGTGCGGGACGCGAACGAGGACGTCGGCTCGTTGAACCCGATGTGCCCGTTCGCGCCGATCCCCAGGATCTGCACGTCGATGCCCCCGGCCGCGCGGATCGCGGCGTCGTACTCCTTCGCCGCGAACTCCAGGTCCGCCGCACGACCGTCGGGGACCCGGACCCGCGCGGGGTCGAACCCGAGCGGACCGACGACGTCGCGGGCGATGACACTGGCGTAGCTCTCCGGATGCTCCAGCGGGATCCCGACGTACTCGTCGAGCGCGAACCCGCGGGCCTGCGCGAACGAGATCTCCCCGCCCTGCACCCGCCGGGCGAGGTCGGCGTAGATGTCCTGCGGACTCGACCCGGTGGCCAACCCGATCACGGCGGACGGCTTGCGGGACACGACGGACGCGATCTTCGCAGCGGCCATCCGGCCGACCTCGACCGCTGTGGGCAGGATGATGATCTCCATGACGGGCCCAGCCTATGCGGCCTGATCCTCCCGTGACGCGGTCCATCGGAGAGCGTCGCCCGCGACCGAGCCGCGCTGCCCGCGGCGGGTCGCTGACCCCAGAACGGGTGCATGGCTGGACGGATGTTCCGCCAGCGGCCTCATACCGCTACGCTCCGAGCACGCCCGACATTCTCGGTCGATTCACATGTCCGCATCAGCGGACCGAAAACTGGGGGAACACCCGTGCACCGCAGCACCTCCGGCACCCGACGCGCCTGCGCCGTCGGCACCACCATCGCCCTCGTGGGGCTCACCACCGGCCTCGGCGTCTTCGGCGTCCAGGCGGCGTCGGCCGACACGCTCACCGACACGACGACCGCGACCGCTGCCGCGACCGCTCCGGCCACGCCGAGCACGGACCAGCCGTCGCCGAGCAGCTCCGCGTCGCCGACGGCCTCGGCCACGCCGACCGACGCCCCGACCGCGACGGCGGGGACGGCCGCTCCGGCTCCCTCGAGCACCCCGAGCCACCACCCCGCGGCCACGCCGAGCGCACCGCGCGCGACGGACCCGAGCAGCACCGCGAGCCCGGCCGTGCCGACCCCGGTCGCCGCCCCGACGGTGACGCTGAGCACCACGGCCCCCACGGTGGGGAAGCCCCTGACCGCGACCGTGACGGGTTTCACCGGCACCCCCACGTTCACGTGGACGAACAGTGCGGGTACGACGCTCCAGACCGGGACCTCGGCCTCCTTCGTGCCGTCGGCGGCCGAGAACGGCACGACGATCACCGTCACGGCAGAGGACACCGACGGGGACAGCGCGACCGTGACCTCAGCAGCGGTCACCGCCCCCGCCGAGTTCTCCGAGCACACCTCGCAGAGCGACCCGCTCGAGCTGTCCGTCGTCGCGGGCCAGAGCCTGTCCCACGTCTTCAGCGCCGCTGGCGACCCCACCCCGACCTACAGCGTCGGCTGGTTCTACCAGGACGACGCCGACGCCGCCGCTGACGACCCGACCTACACCCCGGACACGCAGCTTCCCGACCACACCACCCTGTCAGCGGACGGCACGCTCAGCGGCACGCCGGAGTTCGCCACCACCTACGACTTCACCGTCGTGGCGGACAACGGCAGCGGTACGTCGACCGAGTACGTCGAGGTCAACGTCGAGGCCGCCGCAGCGTACGGCGTCGAGGTCTACACGACCGACAAGGGGAAGATCGACGACGACACCACGACCTCGTGGATCATCGACCCGGACGGCCACATCTCGACCGAGGTCGACACGGTCGTGGAGCAGGACCCGGACGGCAGCACCTGGGCGGTCGGCACGATCACCGACGGCGGTACGCCGACGATCCACCAGGGCGGGACCCTCGTCGTCGCGGGTGGCCTCGTCGACCAGTACGGCAACGAGGTCGACGAGGCAGACGGCACCTTCGTCGAGCCGACCGTCACGTCGGACTACGCCTCCGACGTGGTCAAGGCGGACGACGACCTCGGTGGCACTGACGTCACGTTCCCGCACGCCTCGACCCACCACCTCACCGTCTCGGCCGACGCGTTCAGCACGGCGTTCCCCGTCGAGGTCGTCCCGAACGCGGCGACCGTCGCGGCGATCACCCCCACGGCCACGACCGCCACGGGTGAGCTCGCGTTCACGGGCTCCGAGACGACCCGGGCCCTGCCGTGGGCCCTCGGTCTGCTCATGGCCGGCCTCGGCGTGACCGGTCTCCGGATCGCTCGCCGGCGCACGCAGCGCTAGTTGTGATGTCCAGGGACGTTGTGTCGTTGGGCGGTTGTTGACGCGCTGATCGAAGAAGGCCTCCCGGTGGTGGAGTGGAGCTGTCTAGGAACCGCTTCACACACCAGGAGGCCTTCGTGTCCCACGCTAACGCTGCGCTGACCCCACGCGCCCGCCTTCGCCTCGCCAGGCTGATCGTCGAGGGCAGATGGTCCGCGACCACGGCAGCGAAGATGTTCATGGTCTCACCCGTCACAGCCCGGAAATGGGCTGCCCGGTACCGGACGGAAGGCCCCGCCGGAATGACGGACCGATCCAGCCGCCCGCACCGGATGCCGGCGAAGACGTCGCCGGAACTGGTGAAACAGATCGTGAAAGCACGGTGGCGGCGTCGCCTCGGGCCGGTGCAGATCGCCGGCGAGCTCGGCCTGCCCGCATCGACGGTGCACGCAGTGCTGGTGCGGTGCCGCATCAACCGGCTCTCCCACATCGACCGGGTCACCGGTGAGCCGATCCGCCGCTACGAGCACGACAAGCCCGGCGCGATGATCCACGTGGACGTGACGAAGTTCGGCAACATCCCTGATGGTGGCGGCTGGCGGTTCGTCGGGAAACAGCAAGGCGACCGGAACCGGGCAGCGACACCAGGCAAGCCGCGCTCGGCAACCCGTGATCCGCTGATGGGTCGAGCATGCGTGCACACCGTCATCGACGATCACTCCCGCGTCGCTTATGCCGAGATCCACGCTGACGAAAAGGCCGCCACCGCGATCGGTGTCCTGCAACGTGCTGTTGCGTGGTTCGCCGCGCGTGGCGTCACCATCGAGCGAGTGCTCTCCGACAACGGCTCCGCCTACAAGTCCCACGCCTGGACGAACGCATGCACGGCGCTCGGAATCACACCGAAGAAGACCCGCCCCTACCGGCCGCAGACGAACGGGAAGATCGAGCGATTCCACCGCACCCTCGGCGAGGGGTGGGCCTACGCCCGCTTCTACGGATCAGAAACCCAACGGCGCCAAGCCCTGCCGGGCTGGCTCCACTTCTACAATCACCACAGGACCCACTCCGCCATCGGCGCCCCACCCATCAGCAGACTCAACAACCTGCCTGGACATCACAGCTAGTCGGTCCTCCCGTCCCGCGGTCCGCCGCAGGACGGGAGGCACGACGCGGGGCCCGTCGTCCAAATCGGACGGCGGGCCCTTCGTCGTCCACAGGCCGTCCGGGACGCCCGCCCGCTGCCACCCTGGTCGTTACGGTGGGGGCATGCCCACTCCCGAGTTCGTCCTGGCGCTCCGCGAGAAGGTCGGGACCGACCTGCTCTGGCTCACGGGCGTGACGGCCGTCGTGCTGCGGGGCGACGGCGACGAGCAGCAGGTCCTCGTCGTCCGCCGTGCCGACACCGGAGCCTGGACACCGGTCACCGGGATCATCGACCCCGGGGAGGAACCCGCGGTCGCCGCCGCACGCGAGGTCCTGGAGGAAGCCGACGTCGTCGCCGTGCCGGAGCGACTGGCGATGGTGCAGACCCTCGCGCCGATGACCTACCCGAACGGCGACCGCGCGCAGTACATCGACATCGTGTTCCGGTTCCGGTGGGTGTCGGGCGAGCCGTTCCCGGCGGACGGCGAGAACACGGAAGCTGCCTGGGCGCCGGTGTCGGACCTCCCCGCCATGTCGGACGACATGCGGAGTCGGGTGGCAGCCGCGCTGCGCGACGATCCCGCCGCGGTGTTCCGGACCTGAGTCTCAGCGTCCGAGCGGCACAGCCGCGGTCACCCGGAGCTTGACGGCGGACAGGATCGTCGCAGCGGCCGCCGCCACCACGGCGACCCACAGCACGGCGCTGGCAGCGGACGACTGCGCTGCCATCGACCCGGCTGCGGCGCCACTCACCACGAGTGCGATGCTGACGACGGCCGACCCGGCGGACTGCCCGACGGTTCGGTTCGTGTTGAGGACGGCCGATGCACTCGCGGCGTAGCGGAGGGGAGCGGCGGCCATCATGTCCCGGTTGTTCGGGCTCTGGAACGTGCCGTACCCGAGGCCGCACACGGCGGTGGACAGGAGCACGAGCCAGATCGGCGGCGCGGACCCGAGCAGCGCGAGCATGACGAGGCCGATCGTCAGGACGACGAGGCCTGTGAGGGCCAACACCGCCGGACGGACCCGGTCGGCGATCCGCCCGGACAGCGGTGCCACGACGACGATCACGAGCGGCCACGGCGTGAACAGGAGCGCCGACTCGAGCGGGCTCGCCCCGTACGCGGTCTGGAACAGGAACGGCAGGGCGACGAACGCGATGCCCTGCCCCAGGAACGACGCCCACGCCGTGCCGACCGTGAGACTGAACGGGCCGGTGAACAAGCCGAGCGGGATGAGCGGCCGGGCGGCCATCCGCTCACGACGCACGAACAGCACCACGCACACGGCACACACGACGAGGAGCACCAGCGCGTGCCAGAGGGTCGTGACCGCGGCGAGCTGTCGGACGCCGACGAGCAGCGCGGCGATCGCTCCCGCGGCCCAGACGGCACCGGGCCAGTCGTAGTCGCCCCGCTCGGGCACGCCCTTCGGCAGGACGACGAGCGCGAGCACGAACGACGCGACACCGATCGGCACGTTGATGAGGAAGAGCCACGGCCACGGGAGTGCGGCGAGGATCAACCCTCCGAGCGTCGGTCCGGCCGACGTCCCGATGGCGACCGTCATCGCGTTGAGCCCGAGCGTCTGTCCGAGGCGCTCCGGCGGGAACAGGCGCCGGATCAGCGGGATCGCCACGGCGAGGACCACCGCGGACCCGATGCCCTGGACGACGCGGAACGCGACGAGGACCGCGAGCGTCGGCGCGAGCGCGCAGCCCAGGGACGCCAACGTGAACACGGGGACGCCGATCAGGTACAACCGGCGGCGGCCGATCTGGTCGCCGAGCGCACTCGTGGCCGGGACCGAGCAGGCGACGGCCAGGAGGAACGCGGTCGCGACCCACACGGTCTCGGACGGTGCCACGTGGAGATCGGTCGCGAGCTTCGGCAGGGCGACGTTGACGATCGAGGTGTCGATGGTGCCGGTGAGGGTCGACAGGAGGATCGAGACGAGGGCCAGGGTCCGTCGCCGGGCGCTGAGGGTGGGCGCGGCAGCGGAGGAGGTCACCGTCGCTAGTTTAGCTTTGCGAACTATCTGGATCGTCAGCTACGGAAGGTCCTCACCCACCGCGGATCGCCCGGTCCTCCAGCTCGGCATGATCTCCACGAGCGGTACGACCTCCGACGTCACGCCGGGATGAGCCGTTCGACCCGGGCGAGTTCGTCGTCGTGCTCGTCGTGCTCGACTTCGATGTCGTAGTCGTTCTGGATGTTGAGCCAGAATCGCTCGGACAGCCCGAACGCCTGCGACAGCCGGAGCGCAGTGTCGGTGGTGATACGGCGCTTCCCCCGGATGACCTCGCTCAGCCGCGTCTGCGGTAGCCCGGTCGCCTGCGCGAGTCGGTACGCCGTGATGCCGAGTGGCTCGAGGAACTCGGTCCGCAGGATCTCCCCGGGTGTGATCGGGTCATGTGCTTTCGACATCAGTGTTCCTTCGCTAGTGGTAGTCGGCGATGTGGACATCGGAGGGTCCTGCGGCCGTCCAGACGAAACAGATCCGGTACTGATCGTTGACGCGGATCGAATACTGCCCCTCGCGGTCGCCGGACAGCTTCTCCAACCGGTTGCCGGGCGGAATCCGCAGATCGTTGATGGTCTCCGCTGCATGGAGCAGACGGAGCTTCTTCTGAGCGGACCGCTGCAGGTCCGGACCGAGACGCCGAACGTGTTGCCGGAGCCAGACTTTCCGAGTCAGCTCGTCCCCGAACGACTGGATCACGACCACATGATATCGGCTTCCGATAGTGACGTCCAACAGTAGTACGTGATCGCGGACTCTCTCGCCGACACAGGGCGCTCCGGCGGTACGGCGTCGATGGCCCGCAGCACAGCGGACGGGAGGCGCCGCACCCGATGACACCGCGCCTCCCGGGCGCAGTTCAACCGAGCGGCGCCACCGCGACCGGCGTCCCGAGCAGGCGGACGTGGACCTCGTCGCCGGGAACCGGCCGCTGCGCGACGTCGTGCTGGACGACGAGCGCCGTGCCGTCGTCGAGTCGGAGGGTCGTGCGGCGGACCGAGCCGAGGAAGCTCGACGTGAGGACGGCGCCGGACAGGCCGCCGTCCGGGGCGAGCATGACGTCCTCGGGGCGGACGTAGGCGGTCACGGGCCCGTCGTCGAGGGTGCGGTCGATGCTCGGCAGCGAGAACCCGTACGTGAACACGTCGCCTCCGCGGAGGTCCCCGCGGAGCCGGTTCGACTGACCCACGAAGTCCGCAGTGAACGCCGTCGCGGGCCGCATGTACAGCTGCTCCGGCGTCCCGATCTGTTCGATCCCGCCCCCGTGCATCACGGCGATCCGGTCCGAGACGGCGAGCGCCTCCTCTTGGTCGTGGGTGACGAACAGCGTCGTGATGCCGAGTTCGGTCTGGATGCGACGGATCTCGTCGCGGAGCGTCACCCGCACCTTGGCGTCGAGCGCTGACAACGGCTCGTCGAGCAGGAGCACCCGGGGCCGCGTGACGAGCGCTCGGGCGAGCGCGACGCGCTGTTGCTGCCCGCCGCTGAGCTGGTGCGGATAGCGGTCGGTGAGGTCCGCGAGGTGCACCATGTCGAGGGCCTCGACCACACGGCGGCGCCGGTCGTCCGCGGGGACCTTCCGCATCTCGAGCCCGAAGGCGACGTTCTGCCGGACGGTCATGTGCGGGAACAGCGAGTACTGCTGGAACACCATCCCGATGTCCCGTCGCTCCACCGGCACGGCCGCGACGTCCTGGCCGTCGATGCGGATGGCGCCGGCGTCGATCACCTCGAGACCCGCGAGTGCCCGGAGTGCGGTGGTCTTGCCGCACCCCGACGGTCCGAGCAGCGAGACGAACTCCCCCGGCTCGAGTCGGAGCGAGAACCCGGTGAGCGCGGTGTGGGCGCCGTAGGACTTCACGACACCGTCGAGCTCGACGGTGGCCCCACTGCGGTTCGCCGTCGTGGGGGTGGGCTGGGCGGTGCGGGTCATGCGGGCTCCTGGGAGGTGGGGGCGGCGACGGCGACACCGTCGAGGACGTGCGAGCGCAGGGCGGCGTCGGCCGGGCCACTGGACCCGGTGCCCGTGCTCCCGGCACCGGACGCGCCGCCTGCTCCACGACGGATGCGGCGCGCGCCAGGTCGGGCCGACCCGACGCGGCCGATCACGACGAGCAGGACGAACCCGAACACGAGCGCGGCGAGCGAGAAGATCGCCGCGACGAACGGGTCCGTCTGCTGGATGAGCACGAGCGCCGTCTGGAAGGTCGTCCGCGACAGGAACGACGCGAGCGTGTACTCGCCGAGCACGACCGTGACGGTGAGGAAGCACGCGGCGAGGATGCCGCGGCGCAGGTTCGGCAGGAGCACCCGCATGACGACCGTCGCCCAGCCTGCCCCGAGTGATCGAGCGGCCTCGGCGAGCACGACGACGTCGACCGTGGTGAGTGCGGTGGCGATGGGCCGGAACGCGAACGGCAGGCTGATCACCCCGATCGCGAAGGCGAGCGTCCACGCACCCGACCCGAGGACCTGCGCGATCACCTGGTACACGGGGACGAACCCGACGACGAGCACGACGGTCGGCACGGTGATCGGCAGGATGCACACGAACTCGAGCGCGCGCCGGAGCCGGGGGTACCGGAGTGTCGTGACGATCTGGGCGGGCAGGAGCACGAACAGGACGATGCCGACGGTGATCGCCGCGATGACGAGCGAGTTCACGAGGCCGTCGAACAGGGGCTGGTACGTGGCCCGGTTGACCGGATCCGCGAGCGCCGTGTAGTGCGACAGTGTCAGCCCGGCCCCCGCACCCTGCCGGAGGGTGAACTGCGCCAGCGCGACGATCGGCACCGCGAACACGAGCCCGACGACGACCAGGACGACGGTACCGACCGTCTTCGAGGGTGCGGGGCCGTACCCGCGTGCCGAGCTCATCGCTGCCACCGCGAGGCGCGACGCTCGAGCGCGGAGTACCCCGCCATCACGGCGACCATGACCACGACCATGCCGAGCGCCAGCACCCCGGCGACGTTCTGCACGCCGACGATGGTCTCGCTCGTGAGTTCCTGGCGGATCGTCAGCGGCACGATGCCGCCCTGGGCGATGAGCGCCGCGGCCGTGGCGTACGACGAGAACGCGTTGGCGAACAGGAGCAACAGGCTGCCCCAGAACGCGGGTGCGAGCACGGGGATCGCGATCCGGCGCCAGTACACGGACCGGGAGGCCCCGAGCGTCGCCGCCGCCTCGCCCCACTGCACGCCGAGGCCCTCGAGCGCCGGCATGAACGTCAAGACCATGAGCGGCACCTGGAAGTAGAGGTACGGCACGACGAGTCCAGCCACCGTGTAGAGGAACGGGCCGTTCGCGTTGATGTCGATCCCGACGCCGCGGAGCCAGACGGTCACGATGCCCTGGACGCCGATCGTGGCGATGAACGCGAAGGCGAGCATGACCCCGCCGAACTGGGCGAGGACGCTCGCCGCGGCGTCGACCATGGACCGGACGAGCCCGTCGGGGCGGAGAGTCGTCAGCGCCCAGCACACAACGGCACCGATGGCCGCGCCGAGCACCGCCGACGCTGCGGACAGCCCGGCCGAACCGGCGAAGGCCTGCAGGACCGACGGATCGGTGAACGCCCGGAGGTTCGCGAGCGTGGGGACGCCCGCGGCGGTGGAGAACCCGCTGGCGACCGCGATGACCGCGGGAACGGCGAGGAAGAGGAGCACGTAGAGCGCGAACGGGGTGAGACCGAGCCACGCGACGCCGCGGCGCCGAGGTCCTCCCCCGGCGCCGCGGCCTGCGGTGGTCAACCCCCGCGCGGCGCCGTGCGCCTGCGCCGCACGGGGCAGCGTGGTGGTCGTGGTCGCGTCAGCGGTGGCCATGGGTCAGCGGACCGTCGAGGACCACTTGCTGGTCAGCAGGGTGGCCGCGGTCGCCGCCTCCGTGCTCGACAGCTGGACGAGGCTCTTCGGTGCGTCGCCGACCTTCGCCAGGACGGCCTTGTCGACCGTGCCGTTCTTCTCCATCGCGGCGAGCGTGGCGGGGTACGCGCCGGACGCGAGGTACAGGTTCTGCACCTTCGGGCTGTAGATGTACTCCTCCCAGAGGCGCGCGGCCGCCGGGTGCGGCGCGTCGACGTTGATCGCCTGGTTGTAGTAGCTGCCGAGCGCGGTGCCCTTCGGGATCACCGTCTTCCAGTTCGGGTTGCCGGCCGATCCGCCCGCGGGCCCCCACGCGAGGTTGTTGTACGACCACTGCACGACGACCGGGGTCTCACCCGAGTTGACGGTGGCCTGCGTCGGCAGGACGTTGAGCATGTTGCCCGCGGCCTTGAGCTTGCCGAAGTAGTCGATGCCCGGCTGGATGTCCTTCGCCGAGCCGCCGTTCTCGAGCGCGGCGAGGTAGACGGCGCTCGCGGCCTCGTTCGCCTGCGTCGGGTCGCCCTTGATCGCGACCTTGCCCTTGTAGGCGGAGCCGAGCAGCGACTTCATGCTCTTCGGGGCGGTCTTGATGACGGACGAGTCGTACCCGATCGACATGAGGCCGGTGTAGTCGTAGTACCACCCGCCGTCGGCGGCCTTGTCCGCCGTGGGGATGTCCGCCCAGTTCGCGACCTTGTACGGCGCGACGAGGTCGAGGTTCTGGCTGAGGACCGCGGTGCCGACGTCGAAGACGTCGGGGGCGGTGGACTGGCCCTTCTGCGACTTCGCCGCGGAGACCTCGTCGGCGCTCGAGCCGTTCGGGTTCGCGGAGTTGATCGTGATGCCCGGGTACTTCTTCTCGAACCCGGCGATGATCTTGCCGTAGTTGGCCCACGAGGGCGGCAGCGTGATGACGTTGAGCTGTCCCTCCTTGTCGGCCGCCTTGACGAGGGCGTCCATGCCACCGTTCGACGACGCGGACGTCGCCGTCGACCAGTCACCGGAGGCCGAGGCGGATCCGGACGAGTCGGTGGTCGCGGCGCTGCTCGTGGTGGAGCAACCGGTCAGGGCGGCGAGTGCCGCGGCGGCCAGCGCGATGCCGGCGGATGAGCGCTTGGAGAGCACGGGTGTTCCCTTCCTGGGGGCGACCGGCCGTTCACTGTGGGACGGGTGTGGGAGTCGGAACGTGGGGTACCGGCCGCTGGACGAACGTCATCGTGACCCGGGGCGGTGACGCACTCGTGCCCCGTCCGTGAACGGATGGGGAACAGCGCGTGCGTGTCGGGGACCGCGGCCGTCAGACGGGCGCGGGAAGCGCCTCCAGGCCGGCCCACGTGCGGGCCGCGAGCCCGTGCGAGATCGTCATGCCCACGCCACTCGTCACGCTGACGACCGTGAGCCCGGGCGCGGGGTGGGCGACGAGGTACGGCTCGGGCGCGTGCGCGTAGACGCCCATCCAGCGCTGCCGCACCCGGAGCCCTCCGACCCCGAGCAGCGTCGCGACGTCCTGGAGCAGGGTCGCGCTGACGCCCTCGTCGAGGAACGGGTCGAGCGTGAGGTCGTACCGGTGACTGTCCCCGACGACCAGGCTGCCGTCAGGCCGCTGCGTCAGCATGACGTTCGCGTCCATGGCGACGAGGTCCGGTCGTTCGCGCGTGATCTCCTGCCGGAGCACGGTCGCCGCGGCGGTCTCGGCGAACGCGGGGTAGCGGAGCATGCTCGTGCCGGTGAGCACGGCCGGGGTGATCGACAGCCCGGTGGGCGGTTCCACGAGTGCCATCTGCAGGCCGCAGCGACGGATCCCGTGCTGCTCGGCGAGGTCCGGGTACAGCTGGTCGACGTCGTGCCCCACGCAGACGATCGTGCGGTCCGCCCGGACCGTGCCGCGCGAGGTGCGGACGAGGCCGTCCTCCCATCCGAGGTAGGCGGTGCCCCACCGGAACGTGACACCGCGCGACGCGACCAGTGCGGCGAGCCCCGCGACGGCAGCGCGCGGGTCGACGCGGACGTCGTCACGGAGGAACGCCCCGCCGACGATCGTCGGGTCGCCGGCCCCACCGATCCGGTCGACGGTCTCCGGAGCGGCGAGGAGCCGGACCTGACCCGGCTCGCGCGACGCGGCCAGCTCCTCCAGGACCGCGAGTTCGGCCCGGCTCCGCGCGACGGCCACCGCGCCGGATGCGACCGCGGGGAAGCGGCCGTCGTGGGCGTGCCGGAGCCACCGCTCACGGGCGGCGAGCGCCAGCTCGAGCATGTCGCCCGACTGCGCCGTCACGCACGCGTGCCCGAAGTTGCGGACCGAGGCGCCGGTGGCCCGGTGGTCGCGCTCCACGACGAGCACCCGGAGCCCCCGGTCGACGGCCTCGGCGGCGTGCGCGAGGCCGATGACCCCGGCCCCGACGACCACCACGTCGTACCGGTCGGGCCGACCGCCCGAGGCGATGGAGGCGGTGTCGTGCAGGTCGGTCGTCGTCGTGTCCACGGCCCGATCCTGTCCGCGAGCGCCAGCATCACAGGACCGTCAGCGGCGGCGTTCACCGACGGTTCATCCCGGCCCTGGCGCGTTCGGCTGCCGTTCACGCGCGCGACGTCGCCGCGCCGCAGCGCTCCCCTACGCTCTGCCCGTGATCAGCGCAGTGGTGTTCGACATGGCCGGGACGACGATCGACGACCGGGGCGCGGTGTACCGAGCCCTGCGATCCGCCGTGGAGGATGCCGGCGCGCCCGTCGCGGACGCCGACCTGCAACGGTGGATGGGCACCGACAAGGAGGAGGCGATCACGGCCCTCCTCGAGCTCGGGGGCGTGCAGCCGACGCCGTCGATCGTGTCCGCGACCTTCCGCGCCTTCCGCGCGACCCTCGACGACCTGTACCGCGCCGACCCGCCCGTACCGATGGCCGGCGTCGAGGCCGCGCTGGCGGACCTCCGGGCGCGGGGCGTCCGGGTCGCGCTCACCACGGGGTTCGACGAACCCGTCGTGGGGTCACTCCTCGCCTCGCTCGGCTGGACCGTCGGCCGGGGCCCGGCACACACCGTCGACGCGGTCGTGACGACGTCCGACGTCCGGGCCGGCCGCCCTGCGCCGTACATGATCCACCACGCCATGGAGCTGCTCGGCGTGGAGGATGTGCGCCAGGTCCTGGCCGCCGGCGACACCGTCGTCGACGTCCGCGCTGCGCGGAACGCGGGCGTGGTGGCCGTCGGCGTGTGCACCGGCGCCCTGTCCCGCGCGGAGCTCGAGGCCGAACCCCACGACCACGTGCTCGACGGCGTCGCGGACGTGCCCGCGCTGCTCGCCGGCCGGGAGGCCCGGGTCGGCGTCGCCTGAACGCCCCGGTCCCGCGGTGGTCCGGACCGACGACGTCCCCCGATCCGTGAGCGATCTCCCAGCCCTCCCGACGTGACGATCGGCCCGGTCGACACGACTCCCCTGCAGCACCACGGAGTGCGGGTCCGTCCGGACCCACGACAGGGAGGAACACCATGGCCACCACTGCGAGCGCCACCACACCCGCCACGGCCGCGACGGCCACCACGCTGAGCTCGACCGGCACCGGCACGGTCGGCGGCAAGACCGACATCGACAACGCGGTCGTCGCGAAGATCGCCGGCATCGCGGCCCGTGAGGTCCCGGGCGTCTTCGCGCTCGGCGGCGGCGCGGCCCGTGCCATCGGCGCGATCCGCGGTCTGGCGAACAACACCGACCTCAGCCAGGGCATCAGCGTCCAGGTCGGCGAGACCCAGGTCGCGGCCGACGTCGTCATCGTCGCGGAGTACCCGACCGACCTGCAGGCCGTCGCCGACGGTGTCCGCACCGCCGTGGCCGGGGCCATCGAGGACTACGTCGGGCTCCAGGTCACCGAGGTGAACGTCAAGGTCACCGACGTGCACATCCCGACGGCCGACGACGAGCAGCAGGCGTGACGATGACCGCAACGCGTTTCGGCATCCTCGTCGCGGCGACACTCGCGATCGTGTGGATCTGGGCCGGGTTCTGGCCCTTCATCGGTGTCGCGGCCGCGATGGCCATCGGTGCCGTCGTCGGGCGGATCACCGAGGGCAAGCTCGACGTCCGTGCCCTGAGCGACGCCGTCCGCGGGAAGCGGTCGTCCTCGTGACGACCGCCACCGCCACGGCCGCGGCGGGTCGGACCTCGACCGGGGTCCGACCCGACCGCACCGACACGCCGGGACGGACCCGGGTCACCGCGCGCGCCCTGTCCCGGGTCGTCGCCGCGCTGACGGCGGAGGAGCTCGACGTGGACGCCGACCACGTCCACGTGGACCTCGAGGACCGAGACGGCGCCCTCGCCGCGATCCTGCGGACGCCCATCGGCGTCCGCGGGCTCGACGCCGACGACGCCCCGAGCCTCGTCGAGCGCTGCTCCGCCGCGCAGCGCACGCTGCGCGACCGTGTCCCCGCGCTGACCGGCCGGCACCTCGCGCAGGTCACGCTCCATCTGACGGGCGCGGTCATCCGCGCAGAACGGCGGGTCCGATGAGCACCGACCACCTGCTCCGACGGGTCGCCCGCCGCGAGACGCACTCGTCCAAGGCCGTCCCCGCCGTCGTCACGGCCGTGCTGGTCATCCTGGCCTGCGCGTACGCCGGCACGGAGGTCGTCCTGGCGATGCTCGGGATGCGGCCGCTGCTCGCCGCCCCGGGTGACATGGGCGCCGCCCTCGTCGCCGCGAGCACGGTGGCCGCCGCCTGGCTCATCGTCGGCGGCGTGGTGGTGGCCCTCATCGGGGTCCTCCTCGTCGTCGTCGCGCTCCGGGCCTCCCGGCGTCCGCGACGCACGCTCCACTCCGACCGCACCGTCGTGGTCGTCGACGACCGCGTGATCGCCTCGGCGCTCGCGCGCCGCGCCGCCGACGCCGCGGGCGTCGACCCCGACGCGACCCTCGTCACCGTCGGGCGCCGGACCGCCGAGGTCCGACTCACGCCCACCAGCGGTCTGCCGGTCGACCGGGAGGCCGTGGTCACCGCCGTCGACGACGAGATCGCCCGCTCCGACGCGCGTCCACCCCTCCGGTCGCGCACCACCATCGAACGCACCGGGAAGGTGGGCGCATGAACGCCACGAACCGCGCGGCCAACCGGCTGTTCCTCCTCGTCGTCGGCATCGTGCTCGTCGCGCTCGGGCTCGTCGGGGTCCTGCTCGGCGCGGTCCCGGCCGTCACGCACGCCTGGAGCGGCGACGCACGCGGGGTCCGGCGGGGCCTGGACCAGGCGTTCGCCGCGACGACGATCCCCGGGACCCGCGCCGACTGGATCGGGATCGCGGTGCTCGTCGCCCTCGCAGTGGTCGTCGCGCTGCTCGTCGTGTTCATCGTCCGTCAGGGCGGCGGCCACACGTCGGTGCTGCTCGAGACCCGCGGCGAAGCGGTGGCATCCGGGCAGGAGGGCGACCGGATCGTCATCGACACCGCGGTCGCTCGCGACCTGCTCGGCGACGCGCTGTCCGGACGCCCGGAACTCGTCACGAGTAGCGTCACCACGTACCGGGTCCGACGCACTCCGGTGCTGCGGATCGCGGCGACGTGCCGGCGCGGGGTCGCCCCGACCGACGCGCAGGCCGTCATCGAGTCGGCACTCCGTCGGCTCGACCGTGCGGTCGGCCACGAGGTCCCCGCGCTCATCGAACTCACCGGCGGCTTCCGCGCACGCATGGCCGCCGCGACCACACGGGTCGACTGACCCGAGGAACGAGGCCCCCGTGTTCGCATTGCTCCGGTACCTGCCGGTCATCGTCGGGATCGTCCGCCACGCGCGGCGCGACCCCCAGGTCCAGCGGGCGCTGGCGAAGGCGAAGCAGCGTCGCGCTGCGGCGTCCCGACGCCGCCGCTGACCCGCCCTGCGGGTCGTCCGTTCACCCGATCCGGCCGACCCGCACGACGATCACGGGGACCGCGAGTCCGACGTGCGTCAGATGCTCCATGACCGCGTCGTGGACCGCGTGGACGACCTCGACGGTCGGCCGGATCCCGTCGACGGCGATCGTCATGGTCACTCCGTCGCGGCCGACCTCGACCGGTGCGTCCGTGGCCCCCGCGCCCACCAGTCGACGTGCACCGGCCGCCGCCGCACGGACGACGCCGCGACGGTAGACCTGCTCGACGCCGGGCACCGCACCCACCAGGGTCGCGAGTTCGGCTTCGAGGTCCGGTCGTCCGCTGCCGGTCATCGGTCCGCCTCCTGGCCGTCCCGAGGGACGTGGACGTCGCGCACGACGACGTCGATCCCGGCCACCCGCAGTTCGGTGTGCGCGGCGAGTTCCCGGGCGACCGCCCGGCGCAGGGCCGTCACGGCCGTGCGGACCGACCGCCCCCAGACGAGCGACGCGGTGACGCTGACGGTCACGGGAGCGTCGAGTTCGGTGACGTCGCCCACCAGGGAGCAGCGCCCGACGACCAACCCGTCCACCCCGTCCGCGGCGCGACGGACGAGCGCACGGATCGCACCCTCGGTGAGCGCAGCGTGTTCGGTGGGTGCCGTGGGCGCGAGCGGCACGTCACGACCGGCCTGGGCCTCTGTCGTGATGGCGGCGATCACGTTCCCGACCCACGAGTCGTCCCGGTCGGACGCGACCCGACCCTCCTCCTCGAGGAGCGCGGTCGACACCGCGCGGAGCCGCGCGATCGCCGCGAGCGCGTTCTGGCACGCGGGCGAGTCGTCGATGGCCGGATCCGGCGGCTCCATGCCGCGGTCGAGGTAGTCGACGAGCTCGTCCACGCTGTGGCCGTCGAGCTGGTCCGGCTCGAGCGCCAGGACGGCGGGGTCGTCGGGCGGCGCTGCATCGGTCATCGCCACGCCTCCATCCGGCTCATCATGGTCCTCCGTGCCCGCGAGAGTAGCCCTCGGACGGTCGACACCGGGACGCCCAGGTCCTCCGCGATCTCCTCGTACGACTCGCCCACGACCTCCTTGAGGAGCCAGCACCGCTGCTGCCGTTCCGGCAGGTCGGCGAGCACCGCGGCCATCGCCTCGGTCGCCGACCGCGCCTCGACGATCCGGTGGGGGGTCGCGTGCTCCTCGGCCGCGACGTCGTCGTCGAGCTCGCCGTGCGGTCGGGAGGCCCGGTGCCGGTCCGCCGCGCGGCGTGCGACGACCCGGAGCAGCCAGGCGCGGATCGCGGACGGGTCCGTCATCGTGGGCAGTTGCCGCCAGGCGGCGACGAAGGCGTCCTGCACGACGTCGTCCACCTCGTCCGTCCGGCCGAGCGCGCGGAATGCGACCGCCCGGAGGAGCGGACCGTGCCGACGGACCAGGACCTCGAACGCGCGGACGTCCCCGTCACCCGCACGTTCGGCGAGGAGTCCGTCGTCGACGTCCTCGAGGACCACCGGGCGGGTCACGGGTGCGACGGGATCGAGGGCGTCGGCCATGCACACCCGCTTCCGGTGGTGAGGGGGAAGACGGACCGGTGCCGCGCCTCCCGGCCGATGCTGCCACCCGTCCGGCGGGTTGTCCGGGCGCCGGGAACCCCGGCGGACGTCGCGGCCTACGGTGGGACGCATGGACGTCACGGAGCTCTGGTTGGTACGGCACGGCGAGTCGACGGCGAACGTCGCGGCGGCGGAGGCCGAGCGGGCCGGGCAGGACCGCATCGTCGTGGACCACCGGGACGCCGACGTGCCGCTCAGCCCGCTCGGCGAGCGGCAGGCACGGGCGCTCGGGGCGGGGCTGACCGACCGGCAGGTCGACAGCGTTCCGTTCGCCGTCTGGGTGTCGTCGTACCACCGCGCGCAGGAGACGATCCGGATCGCCCTCGACACCGCCGAGGTGCCCGCGGTCCTGCAGGTGGACGAACGACTCCGCGACCGCGAGCTCGGCGTGCTCGACCTGCTCACGAGCACCGGCGTGCGCCACCTGTTCCCGGACGAGGCGGAGCGGCGACGCTGGCTCGGCAAGTACTACCACCGGCCCGCGGGCGGCGAGTCCTGGGTGGACGTGATGCTCCGACTCCGCTCCGTCCTGCACGACGTCGACGCGCAGCACGACGTGCAGCGACTCGTCCTGGCCGCCCACGACGCGGTCGTCATGCTCACGGTCGCGATCTGCACCGGGATGGACGAGGCCGCCCTCCTCGACTTCGCCCGGACCCACACCGTCGCGAACGCGTCGCTCACGCGCCTGACCCGGGACCGCGTCGGCGCGCCCTGGCGGCTCGAGGAGTTCTCGGCCGTCGACCACCTCGACGACCTGGACACGCCCGTCACCGAGCACGAGGGCTCCATCCCCAACCGCGGAAGCGAGGACGCCCATGCCGGCCACTGACCGTTCGAAGATCGTCACCCCGAACGTCCTGCGCGACTGGCCGCTGCCCGCTCCGGGCGGCTCGAAGTACGGCCGCGGCCAGGTGGTCGTCGTCGGCGGGGCCGCGCGCACGCCCGGCGCCGCCATGCTCTCCGCGCTCGCCGCGCTCCGGGTCGGGGCCGGGAGGCTCACCCTCGCCATCGCGGAGTCGGTCGCGCCCCACGTCGCCGTCGCCATCCCGGAGTCCGGGGTGGTCCCGCTCGTCGAGGACGACGACGGCCACGTCCGCGGCGACGCGCTCGACGGCGCGGGCGACGACCTGTCCGCCGCGGACGCCGTACTGCTCGGGCCGGGACTCGACGAGCCGGACGGGACCCGGGAACTCGTGCGGCGCCTCCCGGGCCTGGTCGGTGACGACACCGTGGTCGTGCTCGACGCGTTCGCGCTCGGGGTCGCCCCGTCGGTCGCCGAGGACCTCGCGCCGCTCCGGGGGCGGCTCGTCATGACCCCGAACACGTCGGAGGCCGGGCGCCTGCTCGGCCGTGACGTCGACAAGGACGACCTGGCGTCCGACCTCGCCGAGATCGCCGATCGGTTCGGCGCCGTCGTGTCCTGCCAGAGCGTCATCGGCGAACCGGGAGGCACGACCTGGGCCATGGGGACCGGCACCGGTGGTCTCGGCACGAGCGGGAGCGGCGACGTGCTGTCCGGCGCGATCGCGGGCCTCGCGGCACGGGGGGCCACCCCCGTCCAGGCGGCCGTGTGGGCGACCCACGTGCACGCGGCGGCCGGGGACCGGCTCGCCGTGCAGGTCGGTCCGATGGGCTACCTGGCGAGCGAACTCGTCACGGAGCTGCCGCGGGTGCTCGTGGAGCACGGGGCGTAGCCGGACCGGTCTCCACGAGCCCGGACGCCCGGAGTTCCTCGACGACACGCGCGACGAGGAGCGACGGGTCCGCGCCCTCGGGGGTGCCGAACCGTTCGACCGCGTGCCGCACCAGCGCGTCCAGGGACCGGGGCCGGGCGAGCGCGGTCCACACCGCGGCGCCGACGGCCTGCAGGACGTGGAGTCGGTCCGCGTGCAGGACGAGCACGTCGTCCCCGTCGCCGACCCAGTCCGTGACGGCGGCGCGGCGGACGGACGCCCCGGGATCGGCGAGTCCGGACGATGACGCCTCGGTGACCGCACGGACCGCCCCGAGCGTGGCCGCCGGACGCCCCGACACGCCGGCGAGGACGCCACCGACGACCGGCGCGAGGTCCCGGGCCTCCGCGTACCGGAGCACCCGCAGGCCGCCGGTCGCGTCGACGATGCGCCGGAGCCGCGCCAGCGGACGGCCGCGGCGGGACAGGTAGCTGATCTGCCCGAACAGCGGCTCGACGACCTCGGTGACGCGCACGGGTTCGAGCAGCGCCGACGGCAGGGACGGATCGCGGTCGAGCAGCAGCACGGCGGCGAGCCAGGGCGCCGGTCCCGCCGACCGGACGAGACCGGCGACGTCCGGCCCGACCTGCGCCTTCGGCGATCCGGCCCGCACCACCGACAACGGCTTGGGGTACGGCACGACCGTCCCGTCGTCCTGCACGCCGAGCGTCTCGTCCGTGACGTACGCGAAGGTGCGCCCGAGTACCTGCGCGGCCGTCGTCTTGCCGCTGCCGGATCGTCCGACGAGCGCCACCGTCGCGCCGGTCGCGGGATCACACACCGCGGCGGCGTGCAGCAGCAGGAGGTCCGCGGCACGGGCGTCGATCGCGTGCAGGGTGAGCGCCCGCGCCAGCCGGTCACGGAGCGTGTCCACGTCCGCGGCCCGGACGACGATCGATCCGGGCCCCTCCGGGGCCCCGGAGGTGCCGTCCGGGACCGCGGCGGCACCGGGGGCGGGCGCCGGTGCCGCGAGCACGGCGTGCACCGTCGTCGACGTCGCCGACGCGCGGTGCGGGGTCCGGCACCAGGACCAGTCCGCGAGGACGCGGTCGCGGCCGTCCTCGTCGAGTCCGTGCAGGCGGAGCGCCACCCGGGCGCCGAGGACGTCGAGGACGATCGGCTCGTCGACGGTCGCGACGCTGAGCGCCCCGAGGGTGGGCCCGGTCACCGCGCGTCTCCTGCCGCGGCGAGCGCGCGGTACGCGGACAGCACGGGGCCGAACACCTGCTCGGGTCGGGCGGCGGTGTCGAGATGCCGGGCCGCCGCCACGAGGGTGCGGCGGATCTCGGCTGGGTCGTCGATCGCGGCGAGCACCCGGTGGGCGACGGTCTCGTCGTCGGCGTCGTCCGGCACCACGACTGCGCGGCCGTCGTCGAGGACCCCGGGGGACCCGACCGCGGCGGTCGCGACCACGGGCCGACGGCGGGCGAAGGCCTCGAGCACGACGAGCGGCAGGCCCTCCCAAGCCGAGGTCATGAGGAGCACGTCGGATGCGTCCAGGGCCGCCGTGACGTCGTCGACGGCGCCGGGGAACGCGACCGGTGCGCCGAGCACCTGCGCCAGCCACACCACGTCGTCGCGGAGCGGCCCCGAGCCGAGCCAGGTCGCCCGGACCGGACGCTGCCGGGCCAGGGCTGCGACGACCCGGACGAAGCGGCGGGGGTCCTTCTGCTCGGTGAGGCGACCGACGCCGAGGACCCGGAGCGGGGCATGGACGTCCCAGGGACGCACCGGCGCGTCCACCAGCGCGGAGGGCACGTTGCCGACGAAGGTGACGCGGTCCGCCGGCGTGCCGAGGTCGAGCACCATCCGGCGGACCTGCTCGCTGACGGCGAAGACCCGTTCGCTCCGGAACGAGAGGTGCCGCATCCGTGCGCGGGGCAGGCAGGTGTGCGCGTGCTCGACCACGTGCGCGCCGGTGCCGGCCACCGCGATCCGCGCGAGCAGCGCGCCCCGGCGTTGGTGGGCGTGCACGACGTCCGGTCGGACGGACGCCACCGCGCGGCGGATGCCGAGCAGTTCGGCGAGCGGGCCGGCGCCCGTCACGACGTGGACGTCGGCGCCCGGCGGAACGCGGTCGACCAGGGGCCCCGGACGACCGATGAAGGCGCTCTCGACGCCGCGCCGTCCCGTCCAGGCGGCCAGGTCGAGCGCGACGCGCTGCGCGCCGCCCGCGGTGAAGGCGTCGAGGACGTGGAGCACGCGGAGCCGCCGGTCCGCGTCCGGGCCGTGGTGTGCGCCGGGGTCGGCGCCGGGGTCGGCGCCGGGGTCGGCGCCGGGGTCGGCGCCGCGCGGGAGCAGCCGGTGGGGAGCCGTGCCGGTGGTGGTCATGGCGGGACGGTACGACCGACGGAGTGCGCCACCGCGGCCGGACCGGACGTCGGTCGCCCGCGGGTCCCTGGCGTTCACCCCGGGCGTCGCGTTCCCGGGCTCCGCATCCCGCGTGTCGTCACCCGGGGCAGGCGTGGAGGCTCCGGCGGTCGTGGCCGTCGGTGGGGGCGACGACGACGCGGGGGTCTCGAGGACGCCCGCGTGCTCGAGCGCGGCGCGGATGACGGGTGTGAGGTGTTCGACGTACGCCGCGGTGGGGTGCGCCTGGTCCTTCTTGACGAGCAGGTTCCCGACGAACGCCGGGCATGCGCCGTCGTCGTCGCAGAACCACGGGCGCGTGTCGACGAACGACCCGTGCAGCGCCTTCATCAGGACGATCTGGTCCGATGCCATGGACAACCAGGAGGATGCCGACACCGAGCTCACGCAGGCGCTCGGGCCGGCGAAGTTGCTGTAGCAGTCCTCGATGTCCTTGTCGGGCGGCGGCGGGGCGAGCACGACGACGTGGTCCGCAGCGGGGAGGATCTGCTCCAACTCCGCGCGGAACGCCTCATTCCAGGCGGCCGCGCTCGTCGTCGAGCCCGTGCTGCGGTCGGCTCCGCGGACGACCGTGTTCGCGACGACGACGAGATCCGGCTCGGTGTCCCGGACGACCTGGACCTCCTTCGCCCGTCGGTCGGCGCAGATGGCGGTCTGCTTCGCGACGTTGCCGACCTCGCGGTCGATGAACGGGCAGGCGTACATCGACGTGATCCGGAGCGACCAGTCCCCCGTCCCGAGGATCGCGGCGAGTGCCGGGACGTAGGCCTGGGCGATGGAGTCCCCCACGAGCACGGCGTGGTGCGGCGCAGCGGGGTCGCCGAACGTGCAGTCGGCGGCCGGGAGCCAAGCGGCCGAGCCGCAGCGCGCTGTGTTGCCGGGCAGGGTCTCGTCGGCGGCACGGGACACCGAGGGCGTCAGGTCGGCCGGCCAGGACCGGGCCCGCAGCGCGGCGGTGATCGCGCGGCTGAGCGCGGCCTGCGCACCGGACGACCCGCCGGACGCGGTGCCGGACGATCCGCCGTCGGCCGCAGCCGCGCCCGCACCGTCCGTGCGGACGTCGACCGCACCCTGGGCGCCGTTCAGGGTCACGGCGCTGAGCACCACGGCACCGGTGATCGCGATCGCCGTCGCCGACCAGACGAGCCGGGAGGGCCGCCGCCGTCGCCGGGACGCCGCCCGGTCGGCGAGCCACGCGCTCCGGAGCACCGGCCGCTCGACCAGGTGGTACCCGAGCACCGACGTCACCGCGGTGAGCGCGAGCACGCCCGCGACCCACCGGACGTCCGGCCGGTCCTCGCCGAGCACGAACAGCAGGTACGGCCCGAACACGACGACGACGGGGAAGTGCCAGAGGTAGATCGAGTACGACAGGTCGCCGAGGGACCCGGACACCCGATCGGTGAGCGGTGCCCACCGCCGACGGTCCCGCCCGATCCCGGCGGCGAGGACCGCGACGGCACCGAGCACGGGCAGGACGGCGCCGGGCATCGGGAATCCCCGGTCCGCGTCGGTGAGGGCGAGCGCGATCGCGATCGCGGCGAGTCCGGCCCACGCCAGGACGTGCCGGACAGCCGTCGGCAGGTGCTCGAGTGCGGGCGCGACGACCGCGAGACCCGCCCCGAGGAGCAGCTCCCACGCCCGGGAGGGCGTCGAGAAGTAGGCGACCGTGGGGGACCCTGCCGTCTCGTACGCCGACCAGGCGACCGACGCGGCGCCGAGCACCGCGACCGCCACGGCCGCCGGCACCGCGGTCCGACCGGTGCGGACGCCCGGTCGCCGACGCGCGGCGAGGGTCAGCACGCCGAGGAGCACCCACGGCCACACGAGGTAGAACTGCTCCTCAACCGACAGGGACCAGAAGTGCTGGAGCGGCGAGGTCGGCCCGTCTGCCTGGAAGTAGTCGGTCCCCGTGGCGGCGAAGTGCCAGTTCGCGACGAGGACGGCCGCCGCGAGTGCGTCCCACCGCACCGCGTCCCACCGTGCCGGACCGAGGACCAGGGCCGTCGCGGCGGCGGTCACGGCGAGCACGAGGACCGCCGCCGGCAGGATGCGCCGGATGCGGTGTCGGGTGAAGCCGACGATCGAGATCGTCCCGGTCCGTCCGTGCTCACGCAGGAGCAACCCGGTGATGAGGAACCCGCTGATCACGAAGAAGACGTCGACCCCGACGAAGCCGCCGCGCGGTGCGTGGAGGGTGTGGTCCGCCACGACGGCGAGCACCGCGACCGCCCGGAGTCCCTGGACGTCGCGTCGCTTCCCTGGTCGATCCGTCACCGCGTCCCCGTCCCTCGTCCCGGGCGACCCCGCTGCCGGTCGCACCCCGCCGATGATCGGTCCCCGCGTCCGGTCCCGAGGGTCAGGGCCACGGCTGTCCGGGACTCCGCCGGTCCCGGTTCGCCTCCGCGGTCACCCGTCCCCGGGGCGGACTCACCCGGCGGCACGCCGCGTCACCCGGTGCGCCGCCTCGGTGCCACCCGCGACGTGCCGGTGAGGGCCCGGACCATGTCGGCGGCAGGAGGGTGACCGCGGCGGTGATCCGGGCCTCCCGGGCGGCCGCTGGCCCTCGGGAGGGCGCGAGTGCGGCGCTCCCGGGGCGATAGGAAACGGTGTGCCACCCGTCACCGTCCTCGCCCTGGCCGCGTCCGCCGGGCTCCTGGTCGTCGTCGCGTTCCTCGTGCTCGTTCCGGCGGCCACCGTGCGCGCCTGGGCACTCGTGCTCACGCTCGTGGTCACGGCCGTGGTGGGCAACAACAGTGCGCCGCGCACCGTCTGGGTGCCGGCCTTCGCGCTCTGCGCGGTCGTCCTGCTCGTCGCCGTCGCCCGGGTCGCGGCGGTGTCGGACCTGACCGCGCCGCGTTTCCTCGTCCCGACCGCCCTCTGGGTGTGGATCGGCGTCGGCGCCCTCCTCGCGGGGTCGTACTCGACCTCGCGTCTCACGGTGTACTTCGGCACCGCCGTGGTGGTCGCCCTCGTCACGGCGCACCTCGACGCCCGCGGCCTCCGCATCGTCCTCATCGCCGTGCTCGTCATCGCCGCCGTCGAGGTCGCGTGGACCGCCGTCGACCTGGTCACGGGTGCCACGCCCATCTGGGGTCAGCGTGGTGGGGTCTCCCGCCCGAACCCCCTGACGGGCGACGTGTGGGAACGCGGCCAGGGGTCGATGGGGCAGCCGATCGTGTTCGGGACGTTCGAGGCGATCGCGGTCGTGGTGGCGTGGAGCAACCGCATCGGCATGTCCGGCGCCGTCCGGAGCGTCGCGCTCCTCGTCGCCGCGGTCGGCGTGTTCCTCTCCGGTACCCGCAGCGCGGTCCTCTGCGCCGTCCTCGGGGTCCTCCTGCACGCGGTCCACCGACGCGGGATCGGCCGGTGGGCCAGGAACGTGGTCCTCACGGCGATCGTCGGGGGCATCGTGGCCGTGCTCGACTTCGGGATCTCCACGGTCACGACCGAGCTCCTGTCCTCCGGCTCCTGGATCCACCGCTCGACCTCGATCGCCGCGGTCCCCCGGTTGCTCGCCCGTCCCCTGGCCGAGTCGCTCTGGGGCACCGGGTTCGGCAGCGAGACACGGCTGTTCGCCGACCACCTCATCGAGACGACGTACGGGCTGCAGGTGGTGGACGACCTCCCGGTGTACCTGCTCGGCACCACCGGCGTCGTCGGCCTGGCCGTGTTCCTCGCCGTGGTCGTCGTCGTGGCCGTCCGGGCGGACGCGCAGGGCCGGGCCCTCGTCCTGCTCTGGTTCGGGATGGGGTTCTCGTTCGACCTCCTCGTGTGGTTGCAGGCCGGGATCCTCCTGACGTTCACGTTCGCGTTGCCCCGCCTCGACCGTGCCGACGGGCCGGGCGGAGGCGGCCTGGAGACGGTGCCCGAGCAGGCCGGCGCCGGACCGTCAGCCGCGGTCCCGCGCGCGTCGGGCCTCCCGGGCCGCGGACGGCAGGAACCGCACGCCACGCCACAGTCGGCGGGCGTAGGCCGCGAGCAGGCCGAAGCGGTCGAGCCCTCCGAGTCCCCGTTTCTCCAGCGTCTCCCGTGGTGGGAGCAGGGCGACCCGGACCACGCGGAGTCGCTCGCGCCACGGCGCCTCGACGACCGCGAGCAGCCGCCGCGCGTGGGGTGACGACGCGGCCGTCAGCAGGCGCCACCGCAGGTCGGGCACACCCCAGTCGTCGAGCTCGATGCCGAACGCGTCGGTGAGGAACGGCCGCGCCGCGGGCACCGCGCCGAGCGCGCGGGCCGCGTCGAGGACGGTCGGCGCGAGCAGGGCCGGGTTCCCGTCGCCGGCCGTCCGCTCGACGAGGTGCGCGTACTCCTCCGCGTGACGGGGGACGGTGATGCTCCGGAGGCAGTGCAGCGCCTGCACGAGGACCGCCTCGGGCAGGTCCGGGACCGGGACGGACGCCCCGGCGACGACGAGCGTGCACCGGGTCCTCCAGAGCCGGGCGAACACCGCGTCGGTGTCCGTCCCGAAGCCCGGGAACCGGTCGTGCACGTCCAGGTCGCAGCTCCACCCGCTGCGGAACAGGGTGACGGAGTGGCGGCTGAACGTCACGTCGTCGGCGTCCGCGGGCCGTCGGCGCCACCCACGGCGCTCGAGCTCGGCGGTCATCACCGGAACGCCGCGCGGTGGCACGAGGACGTCGACGTCCGCCGGGACCCGGTGTCGGTCCTGGAGGCCGTGGTGCTGAGCGCCGAGACCCTTGAGGACCAGGAACGGGACACCGGCGACGGCCGCGGCGTCCGCCACGACGGCGTGCGCCAGCTCGACGGTGGCACGCGCGTCCAGCCGTGCTGCGGCCGTCACGGCCGGGTGTCGTCGGTCCCGCCGACCGCGGCCGCCCGCCGCCGGCTCCGCCGCGAGGGGAGCTCGAGGGACGGATCGTACGGGGACACCACGGGCGAGCGTGGGACCGAGACGTCCCGGTCGGGCAGGGAGGGCGTGAGCCGGGACCCGCCGGAGGCGCGGGCCCCGCGGGCTGCGCGCGCTTCCGCGTCGCCGTCCGTGCCGTGTTCCGCGCCGCCGTCCGTGCCGGGAGCGGGCTCCGACCCGTCGTCGTCCCCCGCGTAGTACGCGCCGCCGTAGTAGCCGTAGTCGCGCGCGTCCTGCCCGCGCGTCGGGACCCGGTTGAGCACCGCACCCAGCACGGTCCCCCCACCCCGGGCCACGAGCTGCAGCGCCCGTCCGAGCTGGTCGATCGTGGTGCCCTGCGCCGAGACCGTCACCACGAGGCCGTCCGCACCGGCCGCGAGCACGACGGCGTCGGTGACGGCGAGGATCGGCGGCGCGTCGAGGACCACCGTCGCGTGTTCCCCGAGCGAGGCGAGGATGTCCCGGAACATCCGCGACCCGAGCAGCTCGCTCGGGTTCGGTGGAACGCGGCCGGACCCGACGATCCACAGGTTGCCGACGTCGTCGGTCTGTTGCATGACGTCGGCGAGGTCCGCGCGTCCGGACAGCACGTCGGTGAGGCCCGCGCCCCGGGCCACGCCGAAGACCGCCGACAGCACGGGTCGCCGGAGATCGCAGTCGATGAGCACGACCCGCCCGGTGGACGTCACGGCGAGGGACCGGGCGAGGTTCGCCGCGATCGTCGACTTGCCGTCGCCCGGGAGCGGACTCGTGACGACGAGGACCTTCGGGCGCTCGTCGACGTGGACGTAGGACAGGTTCGTGCGCAGCTCGCGGAGGGCCTCGGACGTCGCGAAGTTGACCCGTCGCTCCTCGGGCGTGCGGTTCGGCAGGGCGTCGACGAGTTGCCGGTGGTCGGTCAGGGCTGGATTGAGCGGGATGGTCCCGAGCACGGGGACACCGAACGCGGCCTCGATCGCGGCGGCCGAGCGGATGCGCCGGTCGAGGGCCTGCCGCACGAGGACGTACACCGACGCCAGGAGCAGGCCGACGAGCACCCCGAGCGTCACCGCCGCGCGCACGTCCGGCGACGTCGGCGACGTCGGGACGGTGGCGGAGGCCAACGGGACGAGCTTCGTCGTCGCCGAGGCGAGTGCCTCCCCCGACGACTGGATCGCGGCGATCTGCCGCCCCATGCCCGCGATCCACGCGTCGGCGAGGTCGGCGGACTCGCGCGGGGTCGCGCCGCTCGCGGTGACGTCGATGATCGCCGTGCCCTCCGGCAGGCGGGTCTGCACGCGGCCGAGCAGCTCCTGCGGAGATGCACTGGTGCCGGTCGCCCGGACCACCCGTTTCGCGACCGCCAGCGAACCACCGAGCTCGACGTACGTCTCGGCCTGGGACTTCGACAACTGGTCGGCGGCGTAGTCGAGGTTGGCGTCGCCGTTGCCCGCGACCCGCACGAAACCGGAGGCCTCGGACGTGTACACCCGCGGTTGCGTGAGCGTCCACGCACCGGCCGCGGCGACGCAGGCCAGGACGATGAGCACCGCACCGAACCAGTACGTCCGGAACATGCGCACGTAGTCGGCCAGGGTCCGGGAGGTCCGCTCGTCGGGACGTGCGTCGGGACGTGCGTCGGGAGCCATGCGTGGTCCTCCGGGTCGTGGTCGGGGCGGGATCAGGGCAGTCTCCGTCCCGGCGTGCGTGGCCCGCCCGGGCGCACGCACGTTCCCGGCGATCGCCGGGCGGTGGGATCCCCCACGGCCTCACCCGCCACGGACACGGCCTCACCCGCCGGACCGTCCGGCCACCCGGGCGTCGTGCACCGCGAAGAGCAGGGGCAGCACGCCGACCACCAGGAGCGGTGCGACGCGGACCGCCCACATGAGGAGCCACACCGAGGTCGACCGCAGACGGACGCCACCGAGCCGACGACCGTGCAGGGCTCGTCGGGCGCGACGCACCCCGGCGCGCCGGACCGACCAGGGCGCGTGCTGGCGCCCCGGCGTGACGACGAGCGCGCGGCACCGGAACCAGCACGTGAACCAGGTCAGGAGCTCCTCGCGGCGTGCCGGGTCGGCGAGCGCCGGTGCGTCGACCGGCGCCACGGAGTCCGCGGCCGCGACGACGGCGGCGTGGGCGGCCTCCAGGGCGTCGAGCGCGGGGGTCCTGGACCGCGAGACCGAGCCGGGACGGTGGACCCAGTGGTAGAGCACGTCCGGGACGAACCGGACCCGTCGCGCGGCGGCGAGCACCGGGGCGAGACCCGCGACGTCGCTCTGCGACGGCAGGTGCGGGAAGGGGGCGTCCCCGAGGACCGAGCGGCGGACGAGCTTCGACCACAGGAAGCCGTCGATGGTGCCCTCGAGCAGCATGACGAGCGCCTCGGGACCGGTCGCGACGCGCGGCACGGGGACACCGTCGACGATCCGGCCGGGGCGGAGCGGGTCGGTGCGGAAGTCGGCCCGACACACGACGACGTCGACGTCGTCGGTCGCCGCGTCGAGGAGCCGCGTCGCTGCTCCGGGCTCCCACCGGTCGTCGTGGTCGACGAACCACACCCACGTACCGCGGGCGAGCCGGACCGCGCGGTTGCGGCTCGCGGCCACCCCGGAGTTCGTCGCGTTCTCGAGCACCTGCACGTCGGGGCGGTCGACCGCCCACCGACGGAGGCGCTCGGCGGTGCCGTCACCGGACCCGTCGTCGACCAGGACGAGCTCGACGCCCGCGGTGAGGAGGGCCGCGGCCCGGCCCAGGAACCCGTCGAGCAACCGACCGGGCCGGAACAGCGCGGCGACGACGGTCACGTCGGGCACGGCATCCGTGGGCCGAGCGCTCATGCCCGGTCCGGTCGACGCCCGCGTGCGGCCAGGAGCGACCGCGCGACCACGAGCAGGAACGCCGGGCCCCGGACCAGGTAGCGGTGAGCGAGGCGGCGCGGTTCCTGCAGCAGCCGCCACGACCACTCCAGACCGAGGCGTTGGACGAGCACGGGTGCACGGCGCCGGGCGCCGGCGGCGAAGTCGACCGCCGCGCCGGCGCCGACGTAGACCGCGTCGGGCAGTGCGTCCTCCCACCGCAGGAACCACGCCTCCTGCTTCGGCGACCCGAGGCAGAGGAAGACGACGTCGGGGCGGATCGCCCGGAGCCGCTCGACGACCGTGCCGCCGTCCTCGCCGCCCACGAGGTCCGGGAACGGCACGTCCTGGACGTCCGCGCCGGGGTGCTGCGTCCGGAGTCGCTCCGCCGCGCGGACGGCCGTGCCCGGTGCTCCACCGGTGACGACGATCCGCCACCCCCGCTCGGCGGAGGCCGCGCTGCACGCGACGAGGAGGTCCGCCCCGGTGACCCGGCGCACGGTGTGGTCGCCGAGCAGTCGCGCCAACGCGACGATCGGGAGGCCGTCGACCGTCCGGAGGTCCGCCCGCGCGTGCGCACGGCGCGCCGCCTCGTCGTTCCGCAGCACGAGCACCTGGTCGACGTTCGGTGTCGTCACGAGCGTCCGACCGGTACCCCGCCGCCGGTCGACCTCGTCGAGGAGGTCGCGCACGTCCCCCCGGAACAGCGGCTCGTCGGCGAGCAGGACGGCGTCGGGCGCGACCCGGAGGAGCGGTGTGCGTCCCGACGCCATCAGTAGGCTCCCCGTGCGCGGAGGACGGCACCGACCGTCCGGGCCAGGACGACCAGGTCGCCCATGAGGGACCAGTTCTCGACGTACAGGAGGTCGAGGTGGAGGCCGTCCTCCCACGGGAGGTCCGAGCGACCCCCGACCTGCCACGGGCCCGTCAGCCCCGGCTTCGTCAGGAGGCGTCGTCGTGCCCGGTCCCCGTACGTCGCCACCTCGGACGGCAGTGGTGGCCGCGGCCCCACGAGGCTCATGTGACCGAGCAGGACGTTGACGAGCTGTGGGACCTCGTCCACCGACCAGCGCCGGAGGAGGCGGCCGAGCCGGGTCACGCGCGGGTCGTCCCGCATCTTGAACAGCGGTCCGGAGCCGTGTTCGTTCTCGGCGCGGAGGTCGCCCTGCAGTCGGTCCGCGCCCGGCACCATCGTCCGGAACTTGACGATCGTGAACAGCCGTCCGCCCTGGCCGACGCGCTGCTGGGTGAAGAACGCGGGCCCCGGACTGTCGAGTCGTACCGCGAGGGCGACGAGCACGATGAAGGGCGCAGCGAGGACCAGCCCCAGGGCACTCGCCACGACGTCGAACGCCCGCTTCGCCACGTGCGGGAGGCCGGACCGCGGGGGCGGTTCGACGGCGATCAGGGCGTGCCCGGCGAGCGTGACCGTCTGGAGGCGCTGCGTCGCGACCGGTCCGACCTGCGGCGCCACGAGCAGCTGGACGCCGTCGGCCTCGAGGGCCCAGGAGAGCTCGCGCGCGAACTCGTCGCCGTGCCCGCCGACGACGAGCACCGCGTCCGGGCCGAGCTCGTCGACGAGCTGCTCGACGCGCGCGTGCAGCGCCTCGGGTCCGGCGCGGCGCGCACTCGCCCCGACGGGGCCGTCGGTGACCAACGTCCGGACGACGCGGAGCCCGGCACCCGGGTCGCGGTCGACCAGGTCACGGACGGCCGCCACCGAGTCGGACGGACCGATGACGAGCGTCGAGCGGCACATCCGGCCGCGCTCGCGCACACGACGGACCCACGCGCGCCAGGCCACCCGGTCGGCGACGAGCGCGACGAGGCCGAGCGGGACGGCCACGAGCAGGTACCCCCGCGAGATCTCCGTCTGCGTGATCGCGGAGGACACGGCGAGCACGAGCACGACGACGACCGTGGTGCGGGTGAGGTCGCGGAACGCGCCGGGTGACGACACGAAGCGGTCCTCGGGGGACCGCCCGGCCCGGACGACGAGGAGGAGGACGAACCACAGCCCCGACAGGAGCACCGAGAACTCGGTGTAGTCGAGCCCGACGAACCCGATCTGCACGCCGTTCCCGTCGAACCCGAACCGGAGGAACTGCGATCCGAGGGTCGCGGCGAGCAGACTCACGGCCTCGGTGGCGGCCATCGTCCGGGTCGGGAGCGGTGTCGCGGTGCCGGGCCGCGCCTCCCGGTGTCCGCCGACCGCGGCCGTCGCGATCGTGTGCGCCACGTCACCGCTCCTCGGTGTGGTGGTGGTCGACCCAGTCGCCGAGGGTGTCATGCCGCAGGGCGCTGCCGATCTCGGCGACCGCGGTCCGGTCCTGCAGCACGATCGACTGACCGTCCGCGCTCGTCCCGCTGCCGAGCGTCGGCAGCGTGAAGAAGGCCACGTCGTCCGGTCGGACCGATCGGAGTCGCCAGCCGATGCGCGCTGCGCGGGTGAACGTGAGGCCGCGGTCCACCGTCACGGACCGTCCCGTCGCACCGAGGAACGCCCGCACCCGGCCGAGGTCGTGCAGGCCGTCCCGGTCGGCCAGGCGGTCGAGGACACCGCGGAGGAACGACTGCTGGTTCCGGACGCGCTGGTGGTCCGCGTCGGGGAACGCGTACCGTTCGCGCACGAAGGCGAGCGCACGCTGCCCGGCCACGTGGTTGACGCCGGCGGTGAACCGGTAGCCCGGCATGTTGCGGCTCGTGAAGGCCTTGGGTGACACGACGTCGACACCACCGAGCGTCGACGACATGGCCGCGAACCCGGCGAAGTCGACGACCGCGACGTGGTCGATGCGGACGTCGAGGAGCGCCTCCACGGTGCGGATCGTCAGCGGGACCCCGCCGAGGGAGAACGCGGCGTTCACCTTGCCCTCGCCGTGCCCGGGGATCGGCACCCAGAGGTCGCGCATGATCGACATGACCTGGACGTCGTCGCCGTCGGCCGGGAGGTGGACGAGCATGAGCGTGTCCGAGCGCTGCCCGGTCGGACCGCCGCCCGCGATGTCGCCGAGGCGTCCGCGGGTGTCCGAGCCGATGAGCAGCACGTTCTCGGAGGCCCGGGACGCCGCCGGACGCTCCCCTCTCGGGAACGGGTCGGAGTCGAGGGTCCGGACGTCGGACCGGTACCCGGTCTGCACCAGCAGCACGACCGCGGCCGCCGCGACGAGCGGCAGCACGACGAGGATCACGA